>JBCQUH010000027.1:0-27759 GCA_047174185.1 Rikenellaceae bacterium
CCTCCCTATCCGACATATAGATATATATCTCCTTGACAAACCTGCCAGGGCGATACTGAGGATCGAAACTCACCGCAATAGAGCCGCTCTCACCTCCCATCAGCGGTTTGCGGCTATATGTAGGCTCAGTGCAACCGCAGCTAGCTCTAGCTCCATGGATAACCACAGGGGTCTCACCCCTATTAATAATCTCAAAGATATGACTCACCTTTCCGCCACTCTCCTCAATAGTTCCAAAATCCCACACAAGTTCTTTAAACTCAACAGAGCCGCTGGCAGCAGCAAAATTCACAACTAAAAGGTTTATAATCAGGAAAATAGTTCGCATAACACCAGGTTTTTACATAATCACTCGACAATACAAAGTTAATTATTTTGCAAAAAACAACAAAAAAAACCACCGAAAATTTGCGTATTAATTTTTTTACCTCTATATTTGCATCACCAAACAACAAGAGGCTGACCGAGAGGCTAACCGAAGGGGGAGCGAAAGGCTAACCGAAGAGGGAGCGAAAGGGGGTTAATTGAGTTGGAGATATGCCTGAATAGCTCAGTTGGTTAGAGCACATGACTGTTAATCATGGGGTCCTAGGTTCAAGTCCTTGTTCAGGCGCACATTTTGGGAGTTTAGCTCAGCTGGTTCAGAGCATCTGCCTTACAAGCAGAGGGTCGGGGGTTCGAATCCCTCAACTCCCACTTCAAAAAGATCATCCAATTTGGATGGTCTTTTTTCGTTTAGGATAATATATTTTGGATTTAACAATTTTGATTATGGAACATAAGTTTTCATATACGCCTCAAGGGGTGTGTTGTCGCAAGATGGAGATTAGTGTCGATGGCGATACGATCACTGGTGTGACATTTTATGGTGGTTGCAACGGCAACCTTAAGGGGGTTGCAGCGTTGGTCAAGGGTGCGAAGGTGTCGGATGTTATTGCTCGCCTATCGGGGATAGATTGTGGTGGGCGAGGGGCGTCGTGCCCCGATCAGCTTGCCAAGGCACTGTCGCAGTTGGCCAAATAGGCAGAGGTATAACAACAACGAGGAGGACTTTATTATTAAAGTCCTCCTCGTTGTTGGGGTGGAAGATGGGTCTCGAACCCACGACCTTCGGAACCACAATCCGACGCTCTAACCGACTGAGCTACGTCCACCATAAAATCCTCGTCGCCTAATCTCTTAGGCTTTGGAGTGTGCAAATATACATTAGTTTTTTTATTTTACAAAAAAAACGGCCTAAAAAATGTTTAAAATGTCAAATTGTCATATATCTTTGTGCGTTGGCAGTGTGATAAGTGCCAAAATATGCCAAAATTGGTTTGGCACACCAATTGATAGGTTATGGTCATATATGAATTAAGAGCAGAAAAATTAACTTATAAAACAGAATTATCATGAGAGTAAAACCACTTTCGGATCGCGTGTTGGTGTTGCCAGCCGAGGCCGAGGAGAGAACAGCAGCGGGATTGTTTATCCCCGATTCAGCGAAGGAGAAACCATTGGAGGGTACGATCGTAGCGGCAGGCCCAGGTACGGCCGACATTAAGATGGAGGTTGCGGTGGGCGACCACGTGATGTATGGCAAGTATGCTGGTCAAGAGATTAGCGTCGATGGCGTAGATTATTTGATGATGAAGCAGAGCGATATCATGGCTGTAGTAGAGAAGTAGAACTCCATTAAAAAAGATAAAAAGATGGCAAAAGATATTAAATATGATGTAGAGGCACGTGAGCTTCTAAAGGTTGGTGTTGATGCGTTGAGCAACGCGGTTAAGGTGACGCTTGGCCCTAAGGGTCGCAATGTGATTATCGACAAGAAGTTTGGTGCGCCACACATCACCAAGGATGGTGTGTCGGTAGCTAAGGAGGTAGAGTTGGAGGATCCATTTGCAAATATGGGTGCACAGATGGTTCGCGAGGTAGCCTCGAAGACCAACGACGATGCAGGTGATGGTACGACTACGGCTACTGTGTTGGCGCAGGCGATCATCGGTGTGGGAATCAAGAATGTAACGGCTGGTGCCAACCCGATGGATTTGAAGCGCGGAATCGACAAGGCGGTATCTGCGGTCGTTGGTTCGCTGCGTGAGCAGAGCCAAGAGGTGGGTGCCGACATCGACAAGATCGAGCAGGTGGCAACTATCTCGGCCAACAACGACAATACAATTGGTAAGTTGATCGCCGAGGCGATGGGCAAGGTCAATCGCGAGGGTGTGATCACCGTAGAGGAGGCTAAGGGTACTGAGACCTATGTGGATGTTGTTGAGGGCATGCAGTTCGATCGTGGATATATCTCGGCCTACTTCATCACCGATACCGAGAAGATGCAGGCGCAGTTGGAGAAGCCATACGTCTTGATTACCGACAAGAAGATATCGACGATGAAGGAGTTGTTGTCGATCTTGGAGCCAGTGGCTCAGAGCGGCAGGTCGTTGTTGATTATCGCCGAGGATGTTGATGGTGAGGCTTTGTCGGCATTGGTTGTCAATAAGTTGCGAGGTGCATTGAAGGTTGCAGCTTGCAAGGCTCCAGGTTTTGGCGATCGTCGCAAGGAGATGTTGGAGGATATCGCAGTGTTGACAGGTGCTACTGTTATCTCGGCCGACAAGGGTATGAAGTTGGAGGAGGCAACGTTGGAGATGTTGGGAACAGCAGAGAAGGCGACGTTGGGCAAGGAGAATACGGTAATCGTCGATGGCGATGGCTGTAAGGAGGCGATCGACTCGCGCGTGGCGCAGATCAAGGCTTCGATCGAGACCTCGACTTCGGATTATGACAAGGAGAAGTTGGCGGAGCGATTGGCGAAGTTGGCAGGCGGTGTTGCGGTGTTGTACGTGGGAGCTGCTACCGAGGTCGAGATGAAGGAGAAGAAGGATCGTGTTGACGACGCATTGGCCGCTACACGTGCAGCTGTTGAGGAGGGAATTATCCCTGGTGGTGGTGTAGCCTATATCCGCGCTATCAACTCTTTGGAGGGTTTGAAGGGCGACAACGAGGATCAGACCACAGGAATCCATATCGTGAAGCGCGCTATCGAGGAGCCATTGCGCCAGATCGTGAGCAACGCTGGTGGCGAGGGTTCGGTAGTTGTCAACAAGGTTCGCGAGAGTGAGGGTGCGATGGGCTATAATGCACGCGACGATCGCTACGAGGATATGTTGGCGGCAGGAATCATCGACCCTACGAAGGTGTCGCGCGTGGCGTTGGAGAATGCAGCCTCTATTGCTGCGATGTTCCTCACCACCGAGTGTGTGTTGGTAGAGCAGAAGAGCGATGCTCCAGCGATGCCCCCAATGCCAGGCGCAGGCATGGGCGGCATGATGTAATATATGATGTAATATTTCGTAGATGTAGTTTGACTGCATCTTGCAAGTTAGAGCAGTGGTGTTGAAGTGGGATTATATCCCAATCTTCAACACCATTGCTCTATTTTTATGGGTGTTTAGATTGATATTATGCGATTTTTACATATATTTGTGATGTGGCATAATAATATTAATACCCCGAAAAATAATGTTCTACTATTACGGACGAAAGAAACAGATTGCAGGATACTATCCCGAGCCTCATTGTGATGTGATAGTGGAGCCGTTTGCAGGTGCTGCGGCCTATTCGCTTCATAAAGAGAATTGGCGCAAGGATGTTCTTTTGATAGAGAAAGATAGGCAGGTGTATGATATATGGGAGTGGTTGATAAATGAGGCCTCGGAGGGGGAGATACTTAATTTGCCAACGCTGAAAGTTGGTGAAAAAAGTTCTGAATTTCTGCATATTATACATGCTGTAACCAAGATGGCTTTTCAGTTTAAAACCATCAAGGTGACCGCTGTCTTGGAGCGTAATTGGGAGATCAGTCGCCGAATGATGGCCAAAAATCTACATAAAATAAAACATTGGCAGATTATTAACGATGATTATTCGGCAGCTCCTGATATTCGTGCCACATGGTTTATTGATCCTCCGTACAAGGGCGAAGCTGGATTGGGGTATCGTCATAGCAGCAAGTTGCTGGATTATGACAAACTTGCCAATTGGGCACTTGCTCGCGAGGGCGAGATAATATTTTGCGAGGGTAAAGAGGGCGATTATCTACCATTTAATGCTCTGGTAGACCTCAAAGGTGTCGCAGGCAAGGTGAATAAAGAGCGTCTATTCTATCGCTCAAACATTATTCACCCCACGGGATTATTCAATGCGATGTAGGTATCGGCTATATTTGTCGATGTACTCTGCGTCATCGTATATCATTATCCACCCCTTGCCCATCTTGGTTTTTCCCGATCGAGTCATGCCGCTCACCTTGGTATTGCGACCTGTAGTGCCCGATATTTCGCCCCAATCATTGGTCGTTAGTTGGTCGCTAAAGAGTATGGCTGTGATAGCAGGGTATTTAAATCCGTCAACGTCGTTTATAAAGCCTCCATACTCTTTATAGTTTCTACAATTGTACAAATTTGCGTATGATTTTTCAACACACTATAATTAGCATTTACCCCGTGCGTAACCTTTTTGCATAGTAGTTGCACGCAGGTGAGATAAAAACTGTGTGATATGAAAAATCTATCGGCTCACCTAATGTTGTTTGGGGCAAACCTTGTGTGGGCTTGCGCCTATCCGCTGTACCACTTCGTTTTGAGGGTGCATATCGACCCACTGCCGCTGCTCACGCTCACCACGTTATTTACCGCCTGCGTGGCGTTGGTGTCGTTGGCGTGGGATGGACATCGCCATGGGAGGGGCGGCATCGAACACGCGGATATACTGAAGGTGGTGGCCGCAGGTGTGTTGATAGCGGTCATCCGCAAGGGTATGCTCATGTTTGGTATGTCGTTCACCTCGCCCGTCGATGGCTCGATCATCGCTACGTTGACCCCTGTGGCGGTGCTTATTATCTCGTTGGCGATGGGTGTTGAGCGATTCTCGAAGTATCGGTTGTTGGGTATCCTTCTGGGGTTGGCTGGCGCGGTGGGGGTGATACTCTCGGGCAGTAGTGGCGACGATGGGGGCGGTGGCCATGCGCAGATGTGGGGCAATGTGATGATTCTGGGGTGTTCGTTCATCTCGGCAATCTATATGGTGTGGTTCAAGGAGCTGCTCAAGAAGTATGACCCAGCCACCCTCATGCGGTGGGTCTTTTGTGTGGCGGCTGCGGTGGTCGTGCCCATTGGTTTCGAGTCGGTGGTGCAGACCAACTTCGCAGTGTTTGATGCTCACGCATGGTTGGCGGTGGCCTATCTGATTGTGTTACCAACCTATCTGCCCAATCTGCTTATCACCAGTGCGCTGCAATATGTGCAACCCACCGTCACGAGCGTCTACACCTATGTTCAGCCGACGGTGGCCGTGGCGATCTCGGTGGCGATGGGTATCGATAAGCTCTCGATCGAGACGGTGATCTTTGGAGCGCTGCTCTTTTGGGGGGTGGGAATGGTTATTTTTGCCCCTAAAAGTGGTGTTTAGGTGGGTTTGCTATTGATATCTTCGAAAACTTTGTGTAAGTTTGTCTATTATGGAAGAGAAGATATTGATACATTTCGACCGTGGCGATAGTTCGCCCCTCGAACAACACGAAATCACTTTGGGTGCGACACTCTTGTCGCTTGTCGAACAGTTGGGTGTTGGTGGCTCCAAGAATATTATAGCGGCCTATGTCAACAATCGGGTCAAGGAGTTGGACTATCGCCTATTCAAGAGCGCTACGTTGCGCTATGTCGACATCTCGACCTTCGCAGGTGTGAGGGTCTATATGCGCAGTGCATCACTGTTATTGCAGTGTGCCGTTGAGGAGGTGTTGCCCGACTATACGCTCTATATCCGCCACTCGATGGGTGCCAATGGTCTCTACTGCGAGGTCGAGGGTGAAGATGGATTGGTTGTGTTGAACGCGGCTCAGGTGGCATTGATCGAGCAGAGGATGAGGCTGATTGTCGAGGCTGATGAGCCGATAGAGTGCCAGAAGCTACCCACCGACGAGGTGCGTGAGTTATATCGCCAACGTGGTTATGACGACAAGGTGGCGCTGCTTGACACCCGTCCGCGACTGTATAGCGAGATCTATAGGCTGCGCAACTCGATAGGCTACTTCTATGGTTCGTTGGCACCGCGCACGAGCTATGTGTCGCACTTCGAGTTGGAGTGTTATCACAAGGGTTTCTATATGGGGCTGCCGCGTCGCGATGATGTGACGCAGTTGAGCCGTTCGCCCGAGCAGCGCCAGATGTATCAGATCTTTCAGCTACACCAATTCTGGGTCGATATTATGGGTGTGCAGACCGTCGGGGCGCTCAATGCCAAGGTGCTTTCGGGTGGTAGTAGCGAGATGATAAAGTTGGCCGAGGCGCTCTCGGAGCGAGGTGTGGCATCGACGGCCGACGAGATCGCTGCTGCCTATTTCGACCGCGGATGTCGCGTTGTGTTGTTGGCAGGACCCTCGTCGAGTGGTAAGACCACTACGTCGAAGAGGCTGGGGATTCAGTTGCAGTTGTTGGGTCTGCAGCCTGTGTTGATCTCGATGGATGACTACTTTGTCGACCGCGAATGCACACCGCGCGATGCCTCGGGGGAGTATGATTTCGAGGCGTTGGAGGCGGTCGATGTCGCGCGATTCAATAGCGATTTGAACCGTCTGATGGCGGGCGAGAGCCTCTGCACACCGCGCTACGACTTCGTTACGGGGCGCAGTTTGATGCACGACGAGCCGTTGCAGTTGGGCGAGCGTTCGATCATTATTGTCGAGGGTATACATGGTTTGAATCCGAAGTTGAGTTGCCAGATCGACCAGCAGAAGATATTTAGGATCTATGCCTCGTGTTTCACGGTTGTGGCGATGGACAATGCGTCGCGTATCGCCTCGGCCGACAACCGTCTGTTGCGTCGTTTGATCCGCGACTACGCTACGCGAGGGGCGAGTGCCGAGGCGACGCTCAAGCGTTGGGCGAGTGTTCGACGTGGCGAGGAGCGACACATATTCCCCTATCAGGAGAATGCCGATCGTATGATCAACACCTCGTTGTTCTACGAGATTGCGGTGTTGCGCCCCTATGCCGAGCGGATCCTGCGCGAGGTGCCCAATACGGGTGTTGAGTTTGAGGAGGCACGTCGTTTGATGAAGCTGTTGGATCACTTTGTGGTGATCGATTCTGTCGAGATCCCGCCTACCTCGACGTTGCGCGAGTTTATCGGAGGGGGTAGTTTTACATATTAAAGGGGAGTTCTATTTTCTCCCTAATTTTAATTTTTAGTTAATAACCACTCCTTTTTGATTTTACAAAGATGAGTTGTAGTGGCTCCTACCACTTATTTTTGTGAAATCAAAAAGGAGTGGTTATTAACTAAAAAGTATTTTAGGGAGAAATTAGAACTCCCCTAAAGTGCTAAATTGAATAATTATTGGGTTTTGGGGTTGTGGATACCGAAAAAATGCGGTATCTTTGTGGCGTAAAAGTGGTAAGTTAATAATTTAAAATAAAAAAGATGAAAGTAGAGAGTAACAAAATGGTCGCAGTAAACTACACGCTTACTGTCGATGGCAAGATTGCAGATCAGTCACAGGAGGGAGCACCTCTTCAGTTTATCTTCGGAACGGGTATGTTGTTGCCTAAGTTCGAGGAGCAGATCGTGGGCAAAGAGGTTGGCGACAAGGTGGCCTTTACACTAGAGCCAAAGGATGGTTATGGTGAGGTTAATGCCGATGCAGTTGTTGAGTTGCCAAAGAGCATCTTCGAGGTTGAGGGTGTTGTGGCCGATGATTTGTTGGTTGAGGGTAACCACATCCCAATGGCCGATGCAGCTGGTAACCGCATGATTGGCGTTGTGAAGAGCGTGAGCGACGACTCAGTGAAGATGGATTTCAACCATCCTATGGCGGGTGCGACATTGAACTTCGAGGTAGAGGTTGTGATGGTGCGCGACGTTGAGCCAGAGGATTTGGCATCACAGGGTGGTTGCGGTTGCGGATGTGGCGACAGCGATTGCGGATGTGAGGGTGATTGCGACAGCGGATGCGAGGGTGGCAAGTGCGCTAACTAATCGCTAACAAAGAGATGTGCGGCACAAGGGTTTCGAGACCTTT
The DNA here is from genome assembly GCA_047174185.1 of Rikenellaceae bacterium. GTDB lineage: Bacteria > Bacteroidota > Bacteroidia > Bacteroidales > Rikenellaceae > Alistipes. The sequence continues at coordinate 8,072 of JBCQUH010000027.1, forward strand.
GTGCCGTTTTTTTATGTTGTTATGATTTTGCAGGGACGGAAAAAATTACTACATTTGTTCGGAGTCAAATCTCTTTTGTTTGTCATTGCGGATCAAGTCCACAATGACGCTTAGGCTTTAAATAATTTACCATACTTTGGGGGTGGGGATAGTATAATAAAGAAAAAAGGCATATCTTATGAATAGTTTAAATAGAGTCTCAGAGGAGCAGATCGCTCAGCTCGTTGCCCGTGGATGCATGGCGCAGGATTGGAGCGAGATATTGGTGAGTGATGATTTTGATGCTGCACAACTGTTTGGAGTTCGCATGAGTGGCCGCGTGTTGATTGGCCGCGGTGCTCGATTGTCGAATGTCTATATATCGAATTACGAGGTTGGCGAGGGTGCATTGGTCGAGGATGTGAAGCGTCTGGAGTGCCGCTGTGAGTCGTCGTTTGGCAATGGTGTCGAGGTGGCATCGGTCAACGAGAATGGCGGTCGTTCGATCTTGATCTACAATGCGTTGAGTGCTCAGATGGCATATATGTGGACGATGTATCGCCATCGCGAGGAGGCGTGTCGTCGTATGTCGACCATGGCGGAGTCGTTTGCGCGCAGCCGTCGTTCGTCGATGGGGCATGTGGGTGCTGGTGCGCGCGTAGTGGGTGCAGGTCTCATTCGCGAGGTTAATATCTGTGATGGTGTGGTGGTAGAGGGTGCATCGTTGGTGGAGAATGTTACGCTGTTGGCAGGGTGTCGAGTGGGTGTCGATGTGAAGCTGCGCGACGCTATTGTAGCCGAGGATGCACGTGTCGATACGGGGGCTACTCTGGAGCGCGTCTTTGTGGGCGAGTGTGCCGTTGTAGCGTCGGGTTTCTCGGCTGTCGACTCGCTTATCTTTGCCTCGTCGCACTTGGAGAATGGCGAGGCGGTGTCGATCTTTGCTGCGCCATATACGGTGTCGCACCATAAATCGACACTTTTGATCGCAGGTCTCTTCTCGTTTTTCAACGCAGGTAGCGCCTCGAACCAGAGCAACCACCTGTTCAAACGCGGTGCAGTGCACCAGTCGATCCATCCTCGCGGCTGTAAATTTGCAAGTGGCGCATATATCATGTCGCCTGCGTGCGAGGGTGCCTTTACGATGGTCAAGGGGTATCATGCCCACCACCACGATACGACGATATTCCCATACTCCTACCTCGTGGATGATGCGAAGGGTCGCTCGGTTCTGATGCCAGGAGCCAATTTGGCCAGCTATGGCACGTGTCGCGATATTGCCAAGTGGCCGCAGCGTGACAAGCGCCATTTGATGCGCGACCATATCAACTACGAGGAGTATAACCCCTATACCACGGGGATGATGGTCAAGGCGCTCAACGCCCTCAATGCTTTGATGGAGAGCGATGAGTCGGCAGATGAGTATGTGTGGGAGCGCGTGGTGATCGGCAAATCACATGCTCGACGTGGTGTAGGTCTCTATCAGAAGGCGATTGCCGCCTCGATCGGGGCGATGTTGGAGCGTGGAGCGTGGAGCATGGAGTGTTTGACCTATAGCGATTGGATAGATGTGGCTGGAGCCTATGTTCCGCAGTCGTATGTGACGGCTATGTTGGACGATCTGGAGAGTGGTCACATCACCGATCTGTCGCAGATAGATGGCCATTTCGAGATGTTTGCCCAGCGCTACGACGATTATGCTCACACGTGGGCATACTCGCTGTTGAGCCAACTCAATGGCCATCCACCCACAACGGAGGAGGTGGCGCAGAGCATAGAGTCGGCCTGCAAGATTGCCGAGGGGTTGGATGCTATGCGCCAAGGGGATATGCGTCGCGATATGTCGATGCAGATGGCCGTGGGCTATGGCTACGACTCGTTGGGTGACGAGGAGACGAAGCGAGCCGATTTTCATGTAGTACAGGGAGTTTAAGAGTTGAGGAGATGTTACGAGATAGAAGTTGCAGATACGACGCGGCCGTTAGCGGTTCGCACCGCACGGCCTATGTGATATTGGTCGATATGTCGGGTTCGATGATGGATGTCATAGATCTCGAGGGTCGCGAGGTGAGCAAAGGCGAGGGGGCGGTTCGTATAGCAGAGCATATTTTGCAGGATATTTATCTTGGCGCGAGTTGCAATGGCGAGGTCGTGGATTGCTGCGACGTGGCCTTTATCAGCTACTCGGGTCGCGGTGTGATGAGCCATCTGGGGAGTGGTGAGAGGCCTTTTGTGGCGGTCGATCGGCTCAAAGATATCGACCATTCGGGTCTGTGGCGTGGGGCGTTTTGACACACCGTCGGATGTTGCGAGTCAGCAGTTGGATGGTGGTGTTTTGTTGTCGCCATGTGGTGATTCACCAATGTATGAGGCTCTGTTGTGGCTCTATGAATTGCTGAAGGGGTGGTGCGAGCAGCCCGAACATCTGGGTAGCGCTGCGCCGAGGGTATTTCATATCACCGATGGCAGTGCCACCGATGCCTCGCTGGACGAGGTGGTTGATATGGCGCGTAACATCATGTCGCTGGGTACCAACGATGGCGATGTGTTGATGTTTAATATGCAGTTAGGCTCACGCGATTATGGCTCTCCGCTGCTCTTTCCCACCGAGCAGGAGGTTGCCGCACATGGGAATAAATATTTCCAGAAGTTGGCCAACGCCTCTTCGCTGTTGCCTGCGGTCTACGATGAGCTGGTGGCGAGGGTGCGTGGCGAGTCGGTGGTGGCGCAGCGGTGTCGTGCGATTGGCTACAACGCCTCGGTGGTCGATGTGTTGTCGCTGGTCAAGATGGGAGCGGTAGAGGGTTGTAGCATGGTTTTTGAGGAGTGTAAATAGTAAAATATATTGAAATGGAGAGAGTAAAAAGTTTGATAATAGGCAGTGGCCCAGCAGGTTTCACTGCGGCTATCTATCTGTCGCGCGCCAATTTGTCGCCAGTATTGTACGAGGGTATCGAGCCTGGTGGTCAGTTGACTACAACCACCGAGATCGAGAATTTTCCAGGTTACCCCGAGGGTGTTAGTGGGCCGCAGATGATGGATGATCTGCGTCGTCAGGCGTTGCGCTTCAAGGCCGATATCCGCACTGGAATCATCACCAAGGTCGATTTGAGCCGCAGACCATTTTTGGTTGAGGCCGATGGTGGCCACCAGATCGAGGCGGAGTCGATAATCATTGCAACGGGTGCGACGGCCAAATATTTGGGTTTGCCATCCGAGATGCAGTATCGTGGCGAGGGTGTGAGTGCCTGTGCTACATGCGACGGATTCTTCTATCGCAAGAAGGATGTTGTGGTTGTGGGCGGTGGTGACACGGCAGCCGAGGAGGCGACCTACCTAGCGTCGTTGTGCCGCAAGGTCTATTTGGTTGTTCGCAAGGATTATCTTCGCGCGTCGAAGGCGATGCAGCGTAGGGTTTTCGAGAGCGAGAATATCGAGGTTATCTTTGAGTCGAATGTGGTTGAGGTGTTGGGTGATTCGTCGGGTGTCAATGGTGTCGAGATCAAGAGCAACTCGGGCGAGGTGCGTCGATTGGATGTCGCAGGTATGTTCTTGGCTATTGGCCACCATCCCAATACGGAGCTGTTCGAGGGGCAGTTGGCGTTGGATACCGAGGGCTATATCACCACCCAAGCAGGCACCTCTAAGACGAGCGTCGAGGGTGTTTTCGCAGCAGGCGATGTCAAAGATCCCCACTATCGTCAAGCGATCACCGCCGCAGGTTCAGGTTGCATCGCAAGCCTCGACTGCGAACGTTTCCTATTGAGCTAGAGAGAGACCTGTTATTACAAACTTGCTGAGAATTTCTGAGAAAAACTGGGAAGTTCTGAGTCTTGCTGAGACATGTTTGCTAACCGAATGGTGTTCGGTGGCTTTTTTTGCGAACGCAGTTTGTAAAAAAAATGTTTAGAGGTCTAAATTATTTATCGAAAGTTTACTTTCGGAGAAATAATTTAGACCTCTAAACATCAAGGCCGCAGGCCGCAGAGAAGCCACCGCAGCAGTGATGGCACCCCCGCGGGTGCAGTGGTAATAAGCCAGCTCCGCGGCGAGCACGCCGCCGCCGCCCGCGCAGGGCAGGTGCGTAAGCCCCCAACGAACGACCCAACGAACGATCTAATACCGCCTATCAATCACATGCCAGTCGATGATCGACCACAATGCGCGCACCGCTTCGGCACGTCGATTTTCGTAGTCGACATAGTAGGCGTGTTCCCACACGTCGATGGTGAGCATGGGGCGATACCCACGCCCCATGGGGTTTCCTGCGTTTGACTCTCTAATCAGCGCCAGATCATCCTTGGAGTCGGCCACTAGCCACACCCATCCCGATCCGAATAGCGATGTCGCGGCTTCGAGCACCGTTGCGCGGAAGTACTCGAACGACCCAAACGAACGCCCCAACGCCTCGAGCAGTCGCTCACCAGGCATGGGTTGTGGGGTGTGGGAGAATTGCGCGAAGTAGAATTCGTGGTTCCACGCCTGCGCGGCATTGTTAAATATATTGCCTTCGGCTTGGTTTACGATCTCCTCCAACGACATATTTGCGTATGGTGTATTCTCGATCAAACGGTTTAGTGTATCGACATACCCTTGGTAGTGTTTGTCGTGGTGGAGTGTGAGCATGCGTCGTGAGATGGCAGGCTCCAGCGCATCGTAGTCATACTCAAGCTCTTGTGTTGTAAATAGACTCTTTGTGGCGATCATGGTTACTTCTCGATTTTGGTGAATGATTCTTTGCCCACGCCGCAGATGGGGCACTTCCAATCGTCGGGCAGCTGCTCGAATGGGGTATTTGGCTCGATGCCATGTTGTGGGTCGCCCTCTTGTGGCGAGTAGATGTGTTGACACACCTTGCATTTGTAGCTATTCATATGTTCTATGTTTTTTTGTTCGTCTGTGTGGTGTGGCAAATTCCGTGCCCAAAAAATCTTGGGTTGGATGTGGAGTAAGTAGAGAAAAATTGTTACCTTTGTGTGGATTAAAATGTTAGAATAGTGAAATTACGCGATGTATCGCTGCTGGCAGCAGTGCTTATAGTGGCCGACCAGCTACTTAAAATATGGATCAAAACAAATATGAGACTCGGTGAGGCGATAATGGTCTTTCCCGATTGGTTTCAGCTCCGTTTTGTCGAGAATAATGGTGCGGCGTTTGGTATGCAGATCGGCTCGGATGGGGGTTTTGATTGGGGGAAGTTGCTGTTGAGTGGTTTTCGTATTTGTATGATTGTGGCACTGAGTTATTATATCTATCGCTTGGTGCAGCGCAAGGCTCCCATGGGGGTGTTGGTAGCTCTGACGCTTGTATGGGCTGGTGCGTTGGGTAATGTTATTGATAGTGCGATCTATGGCGTTATCTTCACAGCTTCGACCCCCTATGAGGTTGCTACGTGGGGTGGTGGATATGCTGCACCGATGATGGGCAAGGTGGTCGATATGTTCTATTTTCCACTCTTCGAGTGGCGCAATGTGCCTGGTGTATTGTCGTTTTTGGTCGACTCGTCGGGTTACTTCTTTGGTGCGATCTTCAATCTGGCCGATAGCTATATCTCGGTTGCGGTGGTATATATTTTGTTGTTTCAACGTAAGTTTTTTGCTTAGGTTATGTATACGATTCGGGTTCAGAGCCACTACGAGCAGATGTGGCGTTACAATCTAATGGCGATGTGTGCTGGCTACGATGCCGCAGGCGAGCGGTTGTATGTCGCGAGCGCAGAGCGTGTGTTCAACGATGATCTCAATCGTGGCCGTGTGAAACTCCCCCCTGCCCCGTTGGATTTTGTGGTGGGCGAACCATTTGTATTGGAGTGTGGTGCAGCGGAGTCGATCCACTTGATTGTCTATGCGGTTACCCATACGCTGCCCGAGGATCGCGATGTGGAGCAGTCACCACCGTTTGATATGCGCATTACCATAGAGCGTGGGTCGCAGATGATCTACGACCAACTGCACGAGGTGAATCAGTGGGGTGGTGCGACGGTTGACATCGAGATGTAGACAGACATAGGTGTAGGGATTTTTAGCTAACATATATAAATATGAATCAGCCTAGATATATAAGCCATCGAGTGACCTTTGCAGGTGTGGTGGTGGGGGGTGTCGACAACTCGGTTGTGGTGCAGTCGATGACCAATACAGCGACGAGCGATTGTCGAGCTAGTGTTGCGCAGATTGCGCGTCTGGCAGCCTCGGGGTGCCCCATCGTGCGACTTACGGCACAGGGTGTGGCCGAGGGCGAGGCTCTGGAGCGTATTGCGCAGCAGTGCCGCGAGGAGGGGTTAGACGTGGCGTTGGTTGCCGACATTCATTATACGCCCGAGGTGGCGATGATTGCGGCTCAATATGTCGACAAGGTGCGTATCAACCCTGGGAACTATCCGCTGAGCGGTGGCAAATTGGAGGCGTTGATCGAGCTGTGTCGCAGTCGAGGTGTGGCGCTTCGCATAGGTGTTAACCATGGGTCGTTGGGTCGTTCGATCGTCGAGCGATTTGGCGACACTCCGCAGGGGATGGTCGAGGCGGCAATGGAGTTTTTGGAGGTGTGTCGGGCGCAGGGTTTTGGGCAGGTGGTCGTCTCGATGAAGTCGAGCAATACGCGTGTGATGGTACACGCTTATCGTCTGTTGGTCGAGCGATTGGTGCGCGAGGATATGCACTTTCCGATCCATCTGGGGGTCACCGAGGCTGGAAATGGATTGGAGGCGCGCGTGAAGAGCGCTGTGGGCATCGGAGCGTTGATGGTTGATGGCATTGGCGATACGATCCGTGTCTCGTTGACCGAGGATCCAGTGGCCGAAATCCCAGTGGCTCAGCGACTTGTGAGGTTGTTTGAGGGTTCTCGTCAGAGTTGTTGGGAGGGCGAATGGGCCACGTCGTATAAGCGTCGCAGTGGGGTGCAGACTCCGATTGTACATAGCGAATTGACCGACGAATTTCGAGTGGTCGAGAGCGTGGGCGACAATCCGACGCATGAGTTGCGTCGCGCCATAGCGTCGCTGGATTGTAGTCAAGCAGTGGTGGTGAAACGTCGCTACGACAGCTGCGACGAGGTGGAGGTGGCAATCGATGCCGCGGCACAGTTGGGTGTGTTGTTCTTGGATGGTGTGGCTGATGGCATCTGGATTGACGCTCCAAATCTCACTGCTCAGCAGGTGGAGCGCATCGAGTTGATGATTTTGCAGGCGGCGCGCGTGCGTCAGTCGCAGACCGAATATATCGCATGTCCGAGTTGTGGCCGCACGCTATTCGATATTGAGGAGGTGTTGGGCGAGATCAAGGAGCGCACGTCACACCTTAAACACCTAAAGATTGGGGTGATGGGGTGTATCGTCAATGGGCCTGGCGAGATGGCCGATGCCGACTATGGATATGTGGGTGCGGCACGCGGACGTATCACCCTCTACAAGGGTCGCGAGGTGATCGAACGCAATATCGAGCAGTCGAAGGCTCTTGATCGACTCTTGGCGCTAATCGAGGAGTGCGAAAATCGAGGGTAGTTATGAAGATTTTTCCTTCGGCATATCTCCCTTCGGTGGGTTATTTTGCGGAGCTTATAGGCTCGGCCGACTCGCTGATTGATGTGGCGGAGCACTATCTCAAACGGTCGGTGCGCAATCGTACGCAGATCGTGACAGCCCAAGGGGCGATGTCGTTGACCGTGCCCGTGCGCAACGCCAACCGTATGCGTCAACCCATGTGCGAGGTGGAGATCGACTACTCCAAACGATGGCAACATCAACATTGGGTGACGATCCTCTCGGCATACCGTTCATCGCCCTATTTTGACCACTATGCCCCCTATCTCGAACCGTTGTATCGGGTTGAGTGGCCAACGCTTGTTGAGTTTAACGAGGCGTTGATGGTGGTGATAATCAAGATGTTGACGATGGGGCAGCGTGTGGGTGGTGAGTCGTTAGCGTTGAACTACAGCTACTCCAAAGAGTACGTCGAGACCTCGGTCGATGTGATCGACCTACGCACCAAAACAGCCCTCAGCAACGAGGCTTTGGCTAGCCGTGGCACCGTGTTGCCGCAATATATGCAGGTCTTTGGCGACCGTTTGCCGTTTGTCGACAACGCCTCGATCCTCGATCTGATCTTCTGCGAAGGGACAAATGCCCTCGCTCTGTTAGCGGCTGCTAGACTTTAGTTGATACTCGCGACGACGCAGTGGCGACCCATAGATGAGCACCACGCTATCTGTGGCTTGACCATGTTTCACCGTGATCACGCTCTGGTCGGTGACTCTGATATTCTCATAGATATACTGCGCAGGGGCGATGTTTGTCATCTCCGCCTCTTTGCCATCGATGGTGATCTTTGGGTTGCTATCCTTGATCTCAGATGCATATACGCGTAGCGATACGATGCTGTCAATCAACAGATTATTGCGTTTGTCGACGATGTGAAGCGTCTGCTCTTTGTCGTTCCATAGTGCGCGATATAGGTAGTATGCATCCTTTTTGGTCTGACGATCAAAGGTCACCAACCCCTCGTTGGTGTAGCCAAATTTGCTGCGTGGTGAGCTATAGTCGTAGATCGAATTTACCCACATTCCCCAGAATAGCGAGTCGGGCACAAGGGCTTTAGAGTACTCTTCATGGAGTCTGCTCTGGCGCACCTCGGGCAACCAATCGTCGGTCAATCGTCCGCGTCTGTAGACCAATTCGCTGCGATCCTCCTGATGATCCACGCGTCCGCCAGCACCATAGGCTACGGCCGAACGGAAGCGGCTCCAACTGCTATGAAGCTGATTTTGCCACACTACAATGTCGCTCAACAGGCCGCGTGACCACCCCAAATCTTGTTGCCACACGATCAAATCGGTCACATCGTTGATATCTCCATTTTGGTTGCTGATGGCCACCGTCGGACGGCTTTTGTCGATGTTCTTGGCTATGCCATTGAGTTTGTTGATGTAGCGCATCGCATTGGCATCGTTGGCGTTGAGCAGCGAGAATATACCCCACATCATGATGCTTGGGTGGTTGTAGTTCTGGTGTATAATCTCGTTGAGCTGTTGTATACCGTTCTCCTCAAACCCAGTGGTGGGGTAGTATGCCACATCGCTAAAGTTGCGCGAGTGAACCAATGGCGAGTCGACCCACACCATGATTCCCTCTCGATCGCACATCTCATATAGCCTCTGATTGTGAGGCACTATTGCCGAGCGTATGGCGTTGATACCCAAATCTTTGAACTGCTCTATATCACGCGTTAGTAGAGCTGCTGTTGTGATGCCGCCACGCTCTGGGTTGTCGTGCATATAGCTCACGCCTCGGAATAGTTGTGGGGCGTTGTTCACCCTCACGCACCCCTTGACCCCTCCGTCGACTGCCAATCCGACGGTGCGAAATCCTGTGGTGGTAGATATTTGATCCTCCAACGATGTTTTATTGCCGCTACCCTTGGTCGCAGATTGCTGCTGCATGGTCGCTGTGACGTTGTAGAGGGCAGGGTTGTCGGTCGACCATACTTGGGCGTTGGCCACCTCGAAGGGTATGCTAAGGGTAGTCGTACCACTGCCGATCTTCGTCTTTGTGAGGCTCTTGCTGAACTTCACCTCACCGCTTTGGTCGCTAATGGTTAGCTCTACGTCGCGCTCCGTATCCTCGTCCGAGAGGATGTGTAGTTTGACCTCACCCTCGACCTTGATCTTGCCCTTGTTGTCGCTGATCGACGTGGTGGTGACGAACAATCCGTCGGCACCATATATGTTGGTGGCAAAGGCCGTTTTGGGTGTTACGATAAGCTCGACATCGCGATATATTCCCCCATATCTCTCATGCTCTATAGAGGTCGGCAATAGATCGCTTTGTGGTATGGCATTGACCTTGACAATCAGGTCATTATCATTGTTTATCTTAAGGAAATTCGAGATCTCAAAAACAAATGCCGTAGCCCCTCCACGATGCTCGCCCACGTAGCGTCCGTTGATAAAGAGTTCGGCCGCACTCTGCACGCCATAGAACTTGACAAATACACGTTTGTCCAACCACTCCGCAGGGGCATATATCGAGCGCAGATAATCCATCGTCGCATGGCTCACGGCCATCTCTCCACTCTTGTTCCAGCAGTGTGGGAGTGATATGTTGTATGCGTTGTCGGCACTTCCGTCGGAGGCGGCATATATCTTCCAATTAGGGTTGAGCGAATAGATCTCGCGCGCCTCTGCGTTGAGAGGCAATGCGATGGCTAATATAGCTGTGAATATGAGTGTTAACCACTTTTTTGTGCTATAAGTCATAGTGTTTCCTTTTTTATATATAGTGATAATGCTACAAAGATAGAAAAAAATCATATCTTTGCCATGAAATAAATCAACTCAAAGATGAATATTATAGATATTTTAACTCTTTTGGTGCTATTGTATGCTGCATACCGAGGTTGTCACGAGGGTTTGGTTGTCCAGATCTTCTCGATTGTGGGTATGGCGGTGAGTGTGTGGATTGGCTCGAAGTATAGCACTGAGGCGGCCGATCTGCTCCATATCGAGGGGGAGTATAGTCAGCTGTTGGGCTTCTTGATCGCCACTATTGTCGTTTTGATTGCCATAGCATTTGCAGGGCGACTCATGCGTCGGTTGGTCAACTTTTCGGGGTTTGGATCTATTGACGTGGTGTTGGGTGCGTCGCTGTCGGTGTGTAAGTTTTTGTTGATCCTAAGCCTGCTCTTTACGGCTGTTAATATGGCCAATCAGGAGTATGATATATTTGATAATAAGGAGCTTGCTCAATCCAAGTTGTATATGCCAATTGCCAATTTGTGCAACCATTTCACCCCCGTGTGGAATTGGGCTAACGAGCAGATCACCAATCAATTGTAGCGCCTATGTCGAATCGTTTTGTTGGAGTGGTGACACGTGCCACAGGTAGTTGGTACGATGTGTTGAGCGAGGGGCAGACCTATCAATGTCGTATCCGTGGACGCATGCGTCTGAAGGGCGTTCGCTCCACCTCGCCTGTGGTGGTGGGTGATTGGGTGACGTGCGAGTGCGAGGAGTCGGATTATCTTATCTGCGATGTGCAGCCTCGTTGCAACTATATCATCCGTCGAGCGTCGAACCTCTCGAAGGAGTCGCATATCATCGCGGCCAACATCGATCGTGCGATTATCGTGGCGACACTGTTTTCGCCCGAGACACCGACGGAGTTTATAGATCGGTTTTTGGTGACGTGCGAGGCGTATAAGATTCCAGCTACGATTGTGCTTGCAAAGTATGATCTGGCGCGTGAACATCCAGAGGCTGTCGAGGAGTTTGTGGCTACTTATAACGCTGCGGGCTACGAAGTGGTTGCCCTCTCGACCATCGAGGGGGTAGGTCTGGAGCGCGTACGAGAGCTATTGGCTGGTCGCACCACGCTTATCTCGGGTAACTCGGGAGTGGGGAAATCGACCCTTATCGGTACATTAGAGCCGTCGATCGAGATTCGCACGGGCGAGATCTCGCAGAGTCACCATAAGGGAAAACATACCACCACCTTCTCGACGATGTATGCGCTGAGTGATGGTGGATATATTATTGATACTCCAGGTATAAAGGGTTTTGGACTGCTCGACATCGACGACGACGAGCTATGGCACTACTACCCCGAGATGTTGAGGGTGGGTGAGGAGTGTCAATTTTATAACTGCACCCACACCCACGAACCGAAGTGTGCCGTGCGTCGTGCGGTGGAGCGGGGTGAGATCGCCTATTCGCGCTACGAGAGTTATCTGAAAATATTGGACGAAGATGATAAATATCGAAAATAATGAGCGTGAGGAGTGGTTGCGCGAGCGCATCGACTACTTGGCCGAATTTATGACCGAGGAGCGTTTTGCGACGCTTCGCGAGACGGTTTCGCACCGCACGCACCAGATGACAATCTTGTCGGAGAACACCTTTCATTCGCAGAATGCTAGCGCGCTGATGCGTCATTGCGAGGCCTTTGGGCTGCAACGCATGCATGCTATCGAGGAGTTGTGCGACTTCAAAACCTATGCCGATATTGTGCGAGGCACCGATAAATGGGTCGATTTGGAGCGTTATACCAACACTCACGATGCCATCGCACAGCTCAAATCGGAGGGGTATCGCATAGTTGCCACAACGCCTCATCGCAACGATACTATCCCCGAGACGTTCGACGTGGGGGCAGGTAAATTTGCACTAGTCTTTGGCACGGAGCACTCGGGGATCTCGCAGGAGATTATCGATGCGGCTGACGAATTTTTGATGATCCCCATGTGTGGAATGGTCGAGAGTCTGAATGTCTCGGCTTCAGCCGCTATTCTGATCTATATGCTTTCGCAGCGTCTGCGTGATACCACCCAAGGGTGGGAGTTGAGCCGCGAGGAGCAGATGGAACTGTTGTATCGGTGGATGCAACGCAGCGTGAGAGAGAGCGAATTGGTGTTGAAGCGGAAATTTAATGATATATAACCGATGAATATTCTACGCAATCAATTTCTTGCACATGTTGGGCAGACCTCGCCCTCGCCTATGTTGGTCGAGGTGGAGAGTGCCGAGGGGATCTATCTCTATGCCCTTGATGGTAAGCGATATATAGATCTAATAGCTGGTGTCTCGGTGAGCAATGTGGGGCATGGTAATGTGGCGGTGGTTGAGGCTGTGCAGCGTCAGGCGGCTAGCTATATGCACTTGATGGTCTATGGTGAGTTGGTCGAGCGACCTCAGGTGGAGTATGCTGCGCGAATTGCCGAGTTGCTGCCCGAGGGGCTTGCGAGTTGCTACTTTGTTAACTCTGGGGCTGAGGCTGTTGAGGGGGCTATGAAGTTGGCCAAACGATATACGGAGCGCAGCGAGGTGATCTCTATGCGTCGCGCCTATCATGGCTCGACCCAAGGGGCGATGGCCTTGATGGGTTCGCCCGAGGGGGAGGAGTGGAAGCGCGCTTTTCGTCCGTTGATGCCCGATTGTCGTGCTATTGAGTTCAATTCGTTCGATGATTTGGCGTTAATCACCGAGCGCACGGCATGTGTGGTGAGCGAGGTGGTGCGTGGCGAGAGTGGTGTGGAGTTGCCTACGGAGGGTTATCTGGAGGCGTTGCGAGAGCGCTGCACGGCAGTTGGCGCGCTGTTGGTATTCGACGAGATACAGAGTGGCATGGGGCGCACGGGCGAGATGTTTGCTGCGGTGAAGTATGGCGTAACGCCCGACATTATGACTCTGGCCAAGGCCTTTGGAGGAGGTATGCCGTTGGGGGCGTTTGTGGCGAGTGGCGAGGTGATGCAGTCGTTGACGCACGATCCAGTATTGGGACATATCACTACGTTTGGCGGTCACCCTGTGAGCTGTGCTGCTGGGTTGGCGGCGTTGAAATATCTGGTGGATAATGATTTGGTGTCGCAGGTCGAGGCGAAGGGTGCGGCCTTTGAGTCGACTCTGCTACGTCACGATTTGGTGCGCGAGATCCGTCGATCGGGACTGTTGATGGCCGTGGAGTTGGGTTCGTCGGCGATGTTGTATCGTCTGATGGAGATCTTCAAAGAGGAGGGTGTGATGAGCGATTGGTTCCTGTTTTGCGATACGGCGTTTCGTATCTCACCTCCGCTAACGATCACTCTGGCCGAGGTGGCGGAGTGTTGTGAGGTGGTTGGGCGGTCGTTGGATCGTCTGGGTGAGGAGTTTTCTAATAAATGCTAAATAGCTTATGTGGGATCACGAATTGTTTCTATGGTTGAATTTCGACGGTGGTGTGGTGATGGATGGCGCGATGCAGTTTGCCTCGGGCAAGGTGACGTGGGCACCGTTGTATATTCTGATTTTGTGGTTGGTGTGGCGCGATAGAGGTTGGCGCGGTGTGGGGTTGGTGGTTGCTGCTATCGCTTTGGCGGTGGGGTTTTCCGATATATTTGCAGGTGTGTTCAAACATACGGGGCTGTTGAAGGGGCTGTTGCCCGACTTCGCGGCTCGTCTGCGACCCATGCATACGCCCGAGATAGCCGAGGCGACGCACTATCTTAAAGCTGGAGGGCTGTATGGTACAGTATCGGCTCATGCCGCCACGTCGTTGTCGGTGGGTGTGATTGCCGTGTGGGTGGTGCGTAGGCGTTGGTTCAGTGCGGTGATGGCGGTGCAGGTGGCGGCGGTGTGCTACTCGCGGATCTATTTGGGCTACCACTTTCCGCAAGATATTTTGTTGGGTTTGTGCGTTGGCGCGTTGGCGAGTGCACTGGCTATTGCGGCCTTCGAGGCGGTGTCGAGGCGTTTGAAGAGTAGAGTAGATTATGGAGAGTAGATATATAGATATGTGCGACTACGACTATCCACTGCCCGAGGAGCGTATCGCGAAGTACCCATTGGCCAACCGTAGCGACTCGAAGTTGTTGCACTATCGTCAAGGGGCGATCGATGAGCGTCGTTTTGTCGAGCTGCCCGATCTGATCCCTAGCGGTGCGATGTTGGTCTTTAACAATACACGTGTGATTCGTGCACGCATCATTATGCATAAGGAGAGTGGTGCGCGAATTGAGATATTTTGTCTAGAACCCCACTCCCCATCCGACTACGAGCGAGCCTTTGCCCAGCGTGGAGAGTGCGAGTGGAGCTGCATAGTGGGCAATCTCAAGAAGTGGAAGAGTGGTTGTGTGGCGATCGACTTCGAGAGCGATGGTCAACCTATGCGTCTTGAGGCCGAGATTGTGGAGCGTGGTTCGCGCGAACATATCGTCCGTTTCCGTTGGGTGGGCGAGAGGTCATTTGGCGAGATGTTGGAGCTGTTGGGGCGTATCCCCATCCCCCCATATTTGTGTCGCGAGAGCGAGATTATAGACGAGAGTCGCTACCAGACGGTCTACTCCAAGTTCGAGGGTTCGGTGGCTGCTCCTACGGCTGGTTTGCACTTTACACCCCAGATCATCGAGCAGATGCGCAGTGGTGGGGTCGAGATTGGTGAGGTGACACTACACGTGGGTGCAGGTACATTTCTGCCCGTCAAGGAGGATAATGCCGCTCACCACCCGATGCATACCGAGCATTTCGAGATCACGCTCTCGACGCTCGAGGCGTTGGCCACCCACCATGGCGCGATTGTGGCAGTGGGCACCACGTCGGTGCGTACGTTGGAGTCTTTGGCTGCATTGGCCTATCGCATTGAGTGCGACGGTTCACCACGCCTCGACGAGGTGGTGGGGCAGTGGGAACTGTATGATATTCCCGTGGAGTTTGGGGGCAAGCAGGCGTTGGAGTGTTTGATCGAATATATGCGCGACAATGGGTTGCAACGACTCAAAGCCGCCACTCAGATTATGATTACACCGTTGGGTTATCGCTTTAGAGTTGTGAACTCTATTGTGACCAATTTCCACCAACCTAAGTCGACGCTTTTGTTACTCGTATCATCCTATGTGCAAGGAGATTGGAGACGGTTATATAACTTCGCGCTTGAGCGCGATTTCCGCTTCCTAAGTTATGGCGACTCCTCGCTCTTGGAGGTTAGCCGCGACGTTTAAATTCGGAACAGATGATGGCCGTGGCGATGGCTACGTTCAGCGACTCCGAACCCTCGTTGGCTCTGCTAAACGAGGGGATGTAGAGGCGTTGGTCGATGTATCGCTCCACCTCGGGCGAGACCCCTTGCCCCTCGCTGCCCATCACCAAAATGGCGCACTGGGGTAGCTGCTTATCGTAGATATTATCCCCCTCGAGCATCGCTCCACAGATGGCTATGCCGCGCTTTTTCGCCTCCTCCAACAGTGGTT
Source organism: Rikenellaceae bacterium (assembly GCA_047174185.1). Classification (GTDB taxonomy): domain Bacteria; phylum Bacteroidota; class Bacteroidia; order Bacteroidales; family Rikenellaceae; genus Alistipes. The sequence continues at coordinate 23,758 of JBCQUH010000027.1, forward strand.
GCAACGGCGTGTAGTGGGTCTGCACGCGAAGTATAGCCCCCATTGTGGCCTGCACAACCTTGGGGTTGAAGGAGTCGGCACAGGTGGGCGAGCAGATGATATTGTTCACCCCAAACCAATCGGCCAAGCGGATGATAGTCCCCATATTACCAGGGTTTTGCACCCCGTCGAGCACAATTGTCAATCCACGCTCCAACTCCTCTAGCTGCAATTCGCGACGCGGAATCTCGACCAATGCCAACGAGTTGTTGGCACTCTTTAGCTGCGAGATACGATCCATCTCGGCTCCGCTCACCCACTCCACAGCCACCTCGCGCGGATAGTCCGAGGCATCGAGAGTCGAGCCTTCGCGCAGATATATCTTGCGAACTTTGAGTGGCGAGCAGATCAATTCACCGATGAATTTATCCCCCTCGGCCACAAACAACCCCATCTGTTCGCGCATCTGTTTGTCGCCCCCTAGCGAGCGTACCATCTGAATCTCTGACTTTATCATAGTATCTTTGTTTTTTCGATTTCAAATTGTCGCCCCTCCTCGGCCAACTCGGTGTTGATGAACGTATTACGAGCTTCATCTAACACGGGCGTGAGCTGCTTATAGCGTGTCGAAAAGTGGCCAATTATGAGCCGTGAAGCGTTGGCTTCGATGGCTGCACGCGCTGCATCTCTCGTGGTGGAGTGGCCGCGTTGCGAGGCTGATTGCTGTTCGTCGGCCATATATGTTGCCTCGTGGTAGAGCAGGTTTACGTCGCGACACAACTCGCCTACTCGGGGCGTGTAGCTAGTATCGGAGATGTAGGCGTAGCTGCGGCCGCGGTGTGGCGTGTAGGTTAGTTGATCGTTGGTGATCACCTCACCTGTGCTGAGTACTACGTCCTCGCCCCGTTTGGCAGCTGTGATCTGCGCTATTGATAGACCATATTTTGTAATCTTGAATTTGTCGACGTTGAGTGGTGGCTGCTTCTCGCGAAAGAGATAGCCCGAACAGGCTACGCGATGTTTGAGCGGTATGTTCCACACCTCCAACGTGCGATTCTCGAATAGTAGAGTGTGGCGACGTGTGCCGACCTCGACCCACTTCACCTCGTATGACAGATTGCGGTCGAAGAGTCGCATGTGCGCCTCTAGCATCTCGCCAAATGGGCGTGGCGCATAGACCACAAGTGGCGTTTGGCGGCCATACAATCCCAAGGTCGAGATCAACGGAAATAGTCCATAAACATGGTCGCCATGTAGGTGCGATATAAATACAGCTTTGAGTTTCAAAGGGTTGATCTTATATCGAAACATCTGTCGTTGACACCCCTCGCCAGCGTCGACCAAGAAGTATTGCTCGCAGATGTTGACCACCTGCGACGACGGGTGACGAGCCACTGTTGGCTTAGCCGACGACGATCCGAGAATGGTTATAGTAAAGCTCAAAATATCTCTTTTTTTGTTTAATCCCCACAAAGATATACAAAAATGAAAAAAAATGATTACTTTTGTGTGAATTTAAAAAACATAATGGTTATGGCATACAATCTATTAAAGGGTAAGAAGGGTTTGATCTTCGGAGCCTTGAACGAACAATCAATCGCTTGGAAGGTGGCTCAGCAGGCAGTTGCCGAGGGGGCAGAGATCGTGCTTACTAACACAGCAATGTCGCTTCGCATGGGTACAATCAATGAGTTGGCCAAGGAGTGTAATACAATAGTTATACCAGCTGACGCTTCGTCGGTTGAGGATCTGGAGGTGTTGATCGACAAGACGATGGAGCATTTCGGAGGTAAGTTCGACTTTATGTTGCACTCGATCGGAATGTCGCCCAACGTGCGTAAGGGGTTTGCTTACGACGATTTGAACTACGATTTCTTGGCTAAGACTTTGGATATCTCGGCAGTGTCGTTCCACAAGGCGATGCAGGTGGCCTTGAAGAAGGATGCCATCAATGATTGGGGTTCTATCGTGGCATTGAGCTACATCGCTGCTCAGCGTACATTCTGCGGCTACAACGATATGGCCGATGCAAAGGCGCTGTTGGAGTCATTTGCACGTAGCTTTGGGTATGTATATGGTACCAAGAAAAATGTGCGTGTCAACACCGTATCGCAGTCACCTACCCCTACAACGGCTGGAAATGGCGTTGCTGGGTTGAGCGGATTGTTGAACTCGGCTGAGCAGATGTCGCCGCTGGGCAATGCTACGGCAGAGGATTGCGCCTCGTATGTCATCACGCTATTCTCGGATCTCACACGCAAGGTGACGATGCAGAATCTATACCACGATGGCGGTTTCTCGAGCATCGGTATGACCGAATCGTCTATGGAGACATATCTCAAAGGGTCGGAGCAGGAGTAGATAACTGCTTGACACATAATGCAAAAGGCACGGAGTATTAAATCATCCGTGCCTTTTATTATTTATATCTAGAGAAACTAGATACCCAAGATCTTGTTGCGAATCAACATCGAGACTCCCAACGCATTGGCCGTCTCGTTCATCGATGACAATCGGAACTTCGTATCTTGATAGACCAAACTCAACGAATATTTGTTGGTTGCCGACTGCATAGGCAACATGATGTAGTCGCCAGCTGCCGACAATGCACCACCCACAATCACACTCTCGGGGTTGAAGATATTGATCAAAAAGGCAACCGCCTTACCAATCTTCTCGCCAGCCTCCTCGATCAACTCGATCGACAAATTGTCGTCGCTGCGTGCCGCCTCGATGATAGAGTTGATGCGGATCGGCTCGTGACGATCGTACTTCTCGCGCAAAATAGTGTTTACACCGCTCTCAATCAACTTCATCATCTTCTCCTCCACAGCGATTCCCGATACCTCGGTCTCCAAACACCCCTTTTTACCGCATGCGCATATTACATCATTGTCGAAGAATGGGATGTGGCCAAACTCACCCGCAAAACCACTCTTGCCATAGTACAACTGCCCATCAACTACAATTCCAACACCAACGCCCAGCCCCAAGTGTAGGTACAATACATTGCGCTCGTTGCGACTTTTACCACACGTATACTCCGCGTAGCACCTTGCTCGAGTGTCGTTCTCCAACAATACGCGTATGCCCACGCGCTCCTCGATGATGCTGCTCACAGAACGTGTGCTCGATGTAAAGTATTTGTAGCTGCGACCAGCATCGGGGTTTACTCGCCCCGTGATGCTCACGCCAACACCCAAAATGCGGCTGCGATCTACCGAGCAGTTGGCGATGTAATTCTCTATGCTCGAACAGATTGACTCCAAGCAGTGTGTGGTGTCTATCAACTCAAACTCGCTGTTGGTCAACTCGTTGATTATATTATTCTGGAGATCTGTCACCACAAAACTCATGCTGTTGCGCCCCACATATACACCCACAAAGTAGATGGCCGAACTAGCCAATCCAAAGACATTGGGGCGACGGCCGCCCGAAGTCTCCACCTTGCCCATGTCAGTCACAATATTATCGTCGACCAACTCCTGCACCAACTTCGTGATTGTCGGTACCGAGATGTGCAACTCCTTGGTGAGTTGCGATAGTGTGCACTCTCCATTGATTGCCATGTGGGCGATGATGTTTCGCTTTATGACATTATTTTTCTGCGTCACGCCCTTGGCATGCGCGTTCGCCGCGTCGTTGAAAAAATCCTTTAATGATCCCATACTCTCTCCTTATTATATATTATTTTTGTTTGAGCATCTCTTGTCGAGGCTCAGTTTAATTAATCAAGCCCGCCTTTTTGTCAAGAGCCTTTTTGCGAAAGACTCTCACACCTTTAATTAATCCTCACCCTGCAATCTGGCGCTTGGCCAAGGTTCTCGTCGCGTATTTTGGCTAGATATCTGTTGTCTATATGCGCAGCGAGATTGCTGTTGGATTGGTGTAAAGCGGACTACATACTTATAACGTGTTAATTCAGCTACAAATATAGTGTTTTTTAAAAAAATATGCAATATAATAAGTTTTTTTTAATAAAATTAATAGATTTGTAACCCTGAACCCCTCTATGCATTGGTG
>JBCQUH010000028.1:0-27593 GCA_047174185.1 Rikenellaceae bacterium
TGTACGTCCAAGCCACAGCCCTTGGCGATGACTTGATCAAAAGGTATTGATCCCATATTCTTCGAGTATTAAAATATATGCTCAAAGATACTCAAAAATTTTCATCCCCTTTGGCGAAGCAGTAGCGTCATGTGTGTTTCATAGCTTGTTTTGCTTTTATTAATATGGTATTGTGAATAAAATTTTGAAATTCAAGAAATTATGCCTATATTTGTGGCGCACTAACCTAATTGTTTTGCAGGGGAATAGAGTAAAAATAGGCTTGGGTATATGCCATAATGTCACGAGAATACTAAGTGTAGTGTTCTGTTTTGTTGTGTCCGTATGTGTGGTTGGGTGTAGTTTGGGAGTGGGTGAATTCGAGGTGGAGAGTGGCGATGTGTCGCTGGCGGAGCCTGTCATAACGCAGAGTGTGTCGATCATGGCGAGCGATGGTGCGTTGACCAAAACTTCGATAGGATCCGATCTTCAGACGGCTCAGTGGTCGAGTGGTGATAAGATTGCGTTGTGGGCTTTGGCCGATGGCGCTGCGGAGTATTCGATGGTGGGGCAGTCGTTTAACATGTTCTATTATGGAGGCGATTATAGCTCGGCAGTCTTTACGGCCGATGTCGAGGCTTTGGCCGAGGGGGAGTATATCTATTATGCATCATACCCTACGCCTGCCACTATCAACAATACGACGGTGACATACACGATTCCAGCTGCGCAGAGTGGCTACTACGATGGTGTGGCCGATATTATGGTCTCGAAAGAGGTTCGTGGAGGGGCGCTGGTTGGTAATGCTAACCAAAATAGTGTGTTTGAATTTACCCACCTCATGCACGCAATTCGAATCGAGGTGCCCGATGAGCGTGATCTGTTGGTTGGTACAACTAAGTTGCAGATTATATTTCCACAGGCGGTCGTTGGTACAATCACGTTTGATGTGGCCGATGCCGAAGAGGTGTCGCCTGTGTTGAGCAGCTCGGGCAGTGTGATAACCATTGATTATGACAAGGAGTTGATCGAGAGCGACTATTTGTGGATTTTTATCAATCCGACAACTATGAGTGGCGATATTGAGTTTGTGGGGTATACGGCCGAGGGGTATCAATCTCAGAGTATCACGACGACGCTCAATAGTCGCGTGATGGCGGCTGGAGCTATCACACCAATTACGTTGACTGTGCCCGAGGAGTTGCCTCGCACAACCGTCACGTTGAATGTGACGACGAACAATCTTGGCGAGGAGATTCAGTATGTGACTCTCGCAGCACCGTCGGGTGGAGCCTTCTTGGATGGATCTACCCAGAAGGTGCTTCCCTATAGCTCTACGGGTAAATACACGGTGGAGTACTATGCACAAAACTATGGATCGGCTTTTTTTGGCAAAGATATTACGGTGACTTACGAGTCGGAAAATGCCATTGTGAGTGGTGATCCGATCACCATCACTAGCGCCATGCAAGATGTGGAGAGTGTGATTACTGGCACGGTGCCATATCTCTTTGAGGAGGATTTCAGTGGGGTGTCGAGTACGGATACTTACAATCTCTTGACACCATATAAAGATCTGCCTGGTATGTCGGAGTGGAGTGGTAGAATTTATGGTTACTCTAGCGGAAATTCGATAGCGTTGAGACCATATTACTGTTGGGGAGTGAGCTATTACTCGGCTCTCGAGTGGGATCTATCGGCTATAGAGACTAATCTTAAATCGGGAAAAACCGTCTCGTTGCAGATTCTCTTCTATGCCGATTGGAAGAAGGCTATGTTTAGCTCGGTGACGGTGGAGGTGTCGAACGACAATGGAGGTTCGGCTAGCTTCTCGGTTACTAGCACTAACAGCAGTGCGTCGTATACCAATATCACTACCTCGCGTTCGTTGACTTTGAGTGGCTGCACATCGACCTCAACCATCACGTGGAGAGCCGATGGTTCGAGCGGAAGTGGTGCGAGTACGAGTAATTATGACCATATATACATGGATAATATAAAGATAAAAATTGCAAACTAATAAATTTATGAAGAGAAAAGGATTAATATTGACTATTGTCGGCGCAGTGCTGATGATGGGAAGCTGCAACAGATCGTCGGATCTAGGTGCGGTGGATGAGTCGATGTGTGGTACAACTTCGTTTAACTGTTCGACACAGAGCATAGTCGTTGAGATGACACGAGCTGAGAGTTCTTATACAATTCCAGCTGATAAGGTGCCGTCGGTAGATGATTTGACGGTGGTTATTGGTGGGCGCTATATTGACTCTACGACACAGGAGGAGTCTACATATTCTTATGGGCCACTCTTGGTGTCGGAGTATAATGAGGCACTACCCAAGATGGTGGCGAGCAGCGATTATTCGGCCAGTTTCTACTATGGAGAGGCTGAAGCCGAGGGCGAGGATGCTTGTTACTTTGCAGGTTCGATTGATTTCGAAGTCGTGGCTCGCGGTGCGACGAATGAGGAGGTGACGGTGACGCTTCAAAATTCGATTATCAGTATGACCAATGACGAGATGTTCTCGAACTACTACACGGATGCCGTGTTTACGGTTAAGAGCAGTAGTGGCAACAGCTTTGTGTTCTCTTTGCCAAGCGAGAAAATTGTCTTTGTCGAGGCTGGAACGACGTTGACACTTAGCGGTGTGGCCAACAAAGTTAGCTCGGGCGAGAGTGTGACATTCAACGCTACAGAGATTGGCCAGACAACAGCACGCACGATGAGCCGTATCAATGTCGAGGCAAACAGCGGCGTGGGAGGTGAGAATATTAGTATCACGCTCGATGACACGATCACCGAGATGGAGGAGATTACAGTAGAATTAAATACAGATAATAGATAATATGAAGAGATATAGTTTATTAGGCATTGTGTCTGTGCTCCTACTCATGATTGGGTGTGGAAAGGATGGTGTTAGTTATGAGGATTCGATCACGGGTAATGTGATCACGGATTATGGTTATTTGATTCTGCCCGATGTGGTCTATGTAGATTTGACTAGCGAGACATTTAATCAAAACGAGGCGACCTCTCAAACAGAGTCGTTGGCGAGCGCTGCGGTTCGATCGATTACGAAGAGTGATGATTTGACCGAGGCGAGCGATGATTATTTGGTGACTATTACTAATACGGCGGTAGATACGATAGCCTATGAGAGTAGTTATGGTGAGTTGAAGAGTTTGGAGCAGTTGGCACTGCGTCCAGCGTCGTATAGCATCTATGTGCGTTCGACGGACGATGTGCCAGGTGTTGGCAGCGAGGCTCACTTCTCGGGTTCGTCGAACTTTGTGATTGTGGCAAGTATGTTGACGACGCTCGATAATTTGTCGTGTAAGATGAATAATATCAAGACCTCGATCACCATGTCGGCTGATATGTTGGATCTGTTTCAGCCCGATAGCGAGACAACGCCCACGGAGAATTTGAATGTGCAGTTGAGTATTGGCGATAATGAGGCTAACTATAATCGCGATAACAATGGTGCGATTAACTATTTCAAGGCTTTGGATGTGACCAATACATTGGAGATCGTGTTGAGTGGAATGTATAATATGGCCGCAGAGAATGAGGAGCCAAGTTATGTTATGATCGAGGGTTGGAAGCAGTCGATTAGTGGTGTTAAGGCTGGTCAGTGGCGTAATATCTCGATCAATGTCGACCATGCAAATCAGGGTACTGTAGACTTTACGATCACAATCGATATGTGGACTTATGATGAGCAGATCGATGTGGATACTACCGATTCGGTTTTTCAGATGAGTTTTGGCGAGAGCGAGTTGGATGATCCCGAGAATTATATCACGGATGCCTATTCGCCAAGTGTGACGTTGGGTGAGTCGGAGAGTGATTTGACCAAGGCATTTTATATAGATCAGAGTAGCTTTTCGTTGAACTCGTCGTTGCAGGCCATTTGTGTTGATCCATTGATTTTGAATGCTGAGCCAATCAATGCATCTGTGCTTAGCGAGTTGTGGATTGAGTTTACCTCGGACAATGACTCATTTAATGAGTATCTGGAGAAGACATTTGGTTCGAAGCGACGTGACTATATCTTGTCGTCGGGTGTTGTCTCGAGCAACTATACGATGAGTGGTAACTCATTTACGGCAAGTTACGATATGATGTACCAACTATACCTATATAGTGGAGTTCATACGGCAACGATCATGGCCAAGGATGATGATGGTCGAGCATCGTACAATACATTGGTCATGATTTCGAGCAACGATGGTGTGGATATTCCACAGACATCGGCACCGACTATTACATGGCGCGGTGGCAAAGATTTTGATACAAGATATGTGGTCGATTCAACAGCTGGATTGGAGGTTATTATCGACATCACGTCGGAGAGTGGAATTACGGGCTTCACATTGGAGATCAATAGTGATGTTCTCACACCAGAGGAGTTGGCAGGTATCAACTTGTCGAGCGAGATGGATTTGATCAACCCTGGAGATTGCGAGGCTGGTCTTGTCTATCTAGGTTTCCCAGTTGGTGATGCGGTCGAGGGTCAGACATCTATGGTGTTCGATATTACGAGCTTTATGCCAATGTTGGTGGTGACGGGTTCTGGTGATTCGGATTTTGTGCTTCATGTGACAGATGCAGGAGGTACTACAAGCCAGACACTAATGGTTCGAGTTGAGTAATTAAAAATGAGTAGAGAGATGAATAATTATATGAAAAGAAGTCTTGTGGCACTCATGATGGTTGTAGCATTAGTGGGGTGTACCCGTAGCGATATCGAGCAGTCGAGTGAGGGCGAGGGGGCGTTGGCGCTCTCGATCACTCGTAGCGAGGTGAGTGGTGATGACCAATCACTGTGGGGTGATGATGTTACGTTGAGAATTTATAATTCAAATGATCGACTTGTTGCACGTTATAGCGGTTCGGAGATACCTCAGGCGCTATATTTGGCTGCAGGCAGCTACAAGGCTACGGTGAGTATCGGTAGTGAGGTTGCGATGAGTAGTTCGAGCGAGAGTATATTCTATTATGGTGAGCAATCGTTCGCGATCACGGGCGGTGCGGTGAATAATTTGGATGTCAACTGTACGATCCAAAATACGGTTGTAGCAGTGGTGTTCGATCAGTCGGTTTATGATCGATTTGAGTTGGAAACAAGCAGTTATTTGTATATTGCCGACGAGTTTGTGTTGGCCGATGTTGTGTCGGGCGGAGTTGAGTCGTTGAAGTTTAGTGGCGATGGCAAGGGTTACTTTATTCTGCCCGAGGGGTCTGAGAATATCGCATGGGGCTTCTATGGCGAGAGTGCGAGTGTAGACCCAACAACGGCAGTTGCGTCGACTACTGCGGAGTTTGGTGGTGTAATCTCTAACCCCATGTCGGCTACGATGTATACCCTTAATTTTAAGTATACTCAGACACCCGATGGCTCTATGGGTTTGACGGTGACTATCGACGAGAGTGTTGATGAGTTCAATGATCTATTTAGCTTCTCGCCTCAGCCTACGATTACGGGTCAAGATTTTGAGATGGATGCCGAGGGGTTGATCTATACGGGCGATGATGTTGTATTGTCGATCTCATCGATCACCGATATTAGCGATATTCAGATTTCATCGGCCGATTTCACTGGTGGCGTTGTGACGATAATGGAGGATGGAGTTATCGGCGAGTATCCAGGAGTAGCCTATACGGCCACAGATGCTAGCTCTGGCAAGTTGAGCTTGGGCGAAGAGTTCTTTGAGTACTTTGCGACGAGTGGAGATAAAGTTATCGAGATCGAGGTTTGTGATGTTGTGGATAGTAAGGGTTCGAATGAGTTCTCAATCGCGGTGAGTGGAACGGCGACTCCGACGCTTGATGCATGGAGCAATAGCGCTGTTTTTGCGGCTAATGTATATTTGAGCGATGTTAGCGATGTGAAGTTAGCCTACCGATTGTCGGGCAGCGATTTGTGGGAGGAGTTGGAGACTACCAAGGGTAGCGGATATAGCTATACGGCCAATGTGGAGCCAACGTGGACATCGAGCAAGAATACATCGTCGTTGACATACTACAATGTCTCGGGCGGAGTGTCGGCAGGTAGTAGCTATGATTATAAGTTGATCATCGATGGAGTTGATTACCCAACGAATAGCGTTTCGTTGGCAGCAGGCCATGCGATTACCAATGGCGATATGGAGAGTAGTAGTATCCCAGCCTATAGTACGTCGTCGTCGTCGAGCACCAACTGGGCAAGTGGTAATAATGGCTTCTCGAGCGACCTCTGTGCGCAGGTTTCGAAGGGTGGAAGCAATTGCGCTTACCTAAAGTCGAGAACGGCAGTGGGTGTTTTTGCGGCTGGAAATCTTAACTATGGTCAGTTTGAGATGGATGGATTTAGTGGTGATATGCGCTTTGGTCAGGCATTGAGTTGGGTGTCGCGTCCACGAGCATTTAAGTTCCGCTATGCAGCAACGATTGGTGCCGAGACACATGATAGTAACAATATGCTAGATGGCATGGATAAGGCTCGCGTATACTTCGCAGTTGTCGATTGGAGCGGTCGCCACACGGTTACAGCTGGTACGTCGGGTTCGCCATCGGGAGCGTGGGATCCAGAGACTCAGACCTCTACTTCGGAGGGGGCTGTGATCGGATATGCATCGATATATTTTACCGAGAGCACATCGGGTGATGATCTATATGAGGTTGAGATACCAATTAATTATTATGATAAGGTGACAAAACCAAGTGGTTCTATCTCGATCGTTTTGTCGTGTGCCGCGAGTGCTTATGGCGACTACATGACAGGATCGACAGATAGCCGTTTGTGGCTTGACGATTTCGAGTTGGTATACTAGGCGTTGCAGTAAGTTCGTTATAAGGTCTGTGATGTTAAATAGATTGTTCATATTGTTTGTGGCTATGTTGTGCTCTTCGGGTGCGATCTATGGTCAGACGTTTGTCGAGCGCAATGCCGAGAGGTCGGATCGCGGATTGACTAGCCACAATAATGTCTTTGTCGCCAAGGGTCAATGGGCAGTAGGAGGTTCGGCCTCCTACTCGGCTCATGTCAATGATAACTACAATTTGTTGGTGGTAGAGAATATTGAGTCGATGGGTTATAACTTCGACGTTAGTGGAATGTTTGTCTATGCCTATGCCAACAATAGCGCTATTGGTGCACGAGTGATCTATGATCGAGATCTATTGAAGATCGAAAATTCGGATTTGTCGTTTGGCGACGAGTCATCGGGGGGTGTTAGTTTGAGTATGGATGATTGCTATCTGTTGAAACATAGTTACTCGCTGATGGCTATCTTGCGTCAATATATACCTCTTGGTCGTAATAAGCGTTTTGCGCTCTACAACGAGATTCAGTTCGAGGGCGGGGGGTCGCAGTCGAAATATTCGTATGACTCGCCAGTTCAGGGCACCTACTCTACATCGTGGGAGTATGGTCTGAATTTTTCGCCAGGCGTTGTGGCCTTTATCACCAATAGAGTGGCGTTTGAGATAAATGTGGGTGCGATGGGAATGGCTTTCACCCAGACGAAGCAGTTGCACAATCAGGTGGAGAGTGGTGAGTCGAGAAGTAGTTTGTTTAATTTCAAGGTCAATATCCTATCGTTGGGTTTTGGCATAACCTATTATCTGTAGCGCTATGAGACGAATATTGTGGATATTGACTCTGTTGGTGCTATGCCCGTCGTTGAGTCGTGCTGCGGCGATCGAGGTGGAGAGTGTGGATCGCGTAAGTTCTCAGATGCCGATGCACAAGGGGGAGTATATGGTTAGCCTTACGGCCTCGTTTGAGTCGTTTAGCAGCAGCAATAGTTCGATGTTGTTGTTGCTCGAGAATTTGGATGCTCGAGGTAATGTCACCTCGCTGCGCCCATCGTTTGGATACTTCTATAACGAACACTCGATGGTTGGTTTTAGGTTCAAATATACCGATATCAAGGGTGAGTTGAGTTCGGCGGATCTCGATCTCGGAAGTGTCAATGATCTGTCGTTTAGCATCCCATATTTTGGCATCAATAGTCGTTCGTATGCCTATGGTGTTTTTCATCGCAGTTATACTAAGTTGGATCGCAAAGGGCAGTTTGAGTTGTTCTCGGAGATCGAGGCTCTATATACCCATGGGCGCTACGATATTGAGCAGGATTTCACAGGCACAAACTTCTTTTTGCGTAGCAAAACGTCGAGTGTAAGCATCGATTTCAACCCTGGTTTGTCGGTCAATATACTCCCCAATGTGGCGAGTTTTGTCTCATTTGGGTTGGGTGGATTGTACTACTCGAATGTCAATCAGTATGATGAAGCAGGAGAGTATATAGGTGGTCGTCACGCCTCGAAATTTAGCCTTAAGGTGGATGTTTTGGCCATTAACTTTGGTGTGGCAATCTATCTGTGGAGCGATAAATGGTACAATTAATTATGAAACGTTTTTTATTAGTCTTGTTAACTTTGATGTGCTACTCGTGCATCGAGAATAATATACCATATCCCATTGTCGAACTCTATATCACCGATATCGAGGGTGAGGGGTTCGAGGTGAAGAGTGTGAATAGTCAGGATCGTGCGATTGTTTTGGATCTCGAGGAGAGGACATTCATAGAGTCGGTTCAGATCAATGCGGTGAGCTATTCGCCCAATGTCGATATGACCAGTTCGATTGATCTCTCTGCGCCAATGAACTTCCTGTTGCCTCAATATGTCACCTTGTCACTATACCAAGATTATTTGTGGACAATCTCGGCCGAGCAGACAATAGATCGCTACTTCAAGGTGGAGGGTCAATTTGGCGAGGAGGTCATCGATGCTGCGTCACGTCGCATTACGGCCTATGTGTTGGAGTCGACGGATCTGACCAATGTGGTGGTGACGGATCTGAAGTTGGGACCCGAGGAGATCACAAGTTATGATGTTGAGCTGAGCGACTTGGCGGAGTTTAGTAGCTATCGAGTGGTGCGTATTAGTTATCACAATACGGTTGACGAGCCGTGGTATCTCTATGTTTTGCCCACGGATGTCGCGGTTAGTATCTCGAAGTGGGATATTCGAGCGACGACGGCTACGCTTACGGTGGCTGGTGATACGTCGGGCGAGCTGGGTATCTATTATAGAGTCTCGGGAAGTGTGGATTGGGCGGAGGTGTCGGGTGACGATATAGAGTTGAGCAATGGTCAATTCTCGACCAAGATCACGGGGTTGATCCCCGATACCGATTATGAGTTTATGGCCTATGTGGCCGATGAAGAGTCGGAGGTGGTGAGCAGCCGTACCGAGAAGATGTTGGATCTGCCCAATAGCGACTTCGAGGATTGGAGCTTCCCTTCGATGTACAATGGCACGACCAACAAGTCGTGGTTCCCATTTTTGGAGGGTGAAAGTGGATTTTGGGGGACAGGAAATCAAGGTTCGACAACGCTGGGCGATAGCTATAATTTGACCACTCCAACCGAAGACGTTCGCACAGGTAGCAATGGTGTGACGGCTGTTAGTTTGACGACACGCAATATCTTGAAATTAGCTACGGGTAGTATCTTTACGGGTCAGTTTCTCAAGACTGCGGGCACTAATGGTGTTATCGGGATGGGTAGATCGTTTACGAGCCGCCCCGAGGGTCTGCGCGGATGGTTGAAGTATGATTGTGGAGTGGTCGATATGACTGGTACTATTCCGCCAGGGGTGACTATTGTCAAGAATGAGACGATGGATCAAGGGTCGATCTTCGTGGCTTTGGGTACATGGACTGCGGAGGAGTATGGTGTGAGTTCGTATGAGACAGTCTCGTTGGGCACGTCGGATGTGCCATTGATTGTCGATACGCGTGACAGCGGCACCTTCTTCGACAAGGATGGCAAGGATGTTGTGGCCTATGGCGAGTTGATACTCTCGGAGAGTGTGGAGGAGTGGACGCAGTTCGAGATCGAGTTGGAGTATCGAACGTTGGATGTGCAGCCAACCCATATTATTATTGTCTGTTCGGCATCGCGCTATGGCGACTACTTCACGGGTAGTACCAAGAGTGCGATGGTGTTGGATGATTTGGAGTTGGTGTGGGAGTAGTTTTTACACATATATCATTTAATGGAACGTATAACAACACAGTTAGTAGATTTGGTAGGTAATACTCCTCTTTTGGAGTTGACGAGATATGGAAATTTGCGCGGCATAGGCGCACGCATTATTGCAAAATTGGAGTATTTTAACCCCGCAGGAAGCGTCAAGGATCGAGTGGCGCTGTCGATGGTCGAGGATTTGGAACAGCGCGGTTTGATAGTCGAGGGTGGAACATTGATTGAGCCGACGAGTGGCAACACAGGTGTTGGGTTGGCGATGGTGGCCGCCTCGCGAGGGTACAATTTGATATTGACAATGCCCGAGACAATGAGCATCGAGCGCCGTCGATTGCTTGCGGCATTGGGTGCTAAGTTGTACCTTACGCCTGGAGCCGAGGGTATGAAGGGGGCTATAGCCAAGGCATATGAGTTGCAAGGTGAGATCGAGGGGGCGATGATTCTTAACCAGTTTGAGAATGGTGCAAACCCCTCGGCACACTATCGCACGACGGCCGAAGAGATATGGCGCGACACGGATGGCAAGGTGGATATCTTTGTGGCTGGTGTTGGCACAGGAGGTACGATTAGCGGCGTGGGTCGTCGATTGAAGGAGCTGAATCCTGATATTGAGATTGTGGCCTATGAGCCAGCGGCCTCGCCTGTGTTGTCGGGAGGTGTGGCAGGTGCCCACAAGATCCAAGGTATCGGGGCTGGGTTTGTGCCCAAGAACTACGATTCGTCGGTTGTCGATAGGGTAGTCACGGTGGCCAACGACGATGCTTTTGAGGCATCGCGTATGTTGGCCAAGGTCGAGGGGCTGCTGGTTGGCATCTCGGCAGGTGGTGCAATTTGCGCTGCAGAGCAAATTGCTGCTCAAAAAAGTAGTGTGGGTAAAAAAATTGTTGTACTTTTGCCAGACGGAGGCGAGAGATACTTGTCGACCGCACTTTTCGAATATAAGGAGTAAAATGAGTACTAAAGAGAGTCTAATAGCATCGGTTGCAGAGCGCCTAGGAGACGATGTGCGAGCCGACCACTGGAGCGATCGTCATGAATCGCCATCGGTAGAGGTGTTGGACGAGGTTGTGAAGTTGATCGCTGAGGTGATCTTCCCCGAGTACTTGATCGAGTGTAGTGAGCCGATGGTGCAACACCATGTGGTGATAAATCTGGAGCGGATATATACGTTGTTGATCGATCAGATCAGCAAAGCGATGGATGTCGAGATGGCACAGGTGGAGGCGATTACGGCTAGCTTTATAGAGTCGATACCGAGTATTAAATCACTCTTGACCACCGATGTCGAGGCGATATATAAGGCCGATCCTGCCGCTACGTCGTATGCCGAGATTGTGTTGTGTTATCCATCGGTGGTGGCTATTACGCACCATCGTATAGCTCATAGTCTGCATGAGTTGGGGGTGGCGGTTATTCCGCGAGTGATAGCTGAGATTGCTCACTCGAAGTGTGGAATTGATATTCACCCTGGAGCGACCATTGCAGGTCACTTCGCTATCGACCACGGTACAGGCGTGGTGATTGGCGAGACGACGATCATTGGCGAAAATGTGGTTATCTATCAAGGTGTGACGTTGGGTGCCAAGGGCTTTAGGTTCGATGAGTTTGGTAATGCGATCAATATTCCTCGTCATCCAATAATCGAGGATAATGTGAGGATCTACTCCAACTCCTCGATCTTGGGGCGCATAACGATCGGTCACGACTCGGTGATTGGCGGAAATATGTGGATCGACAAAGACATTGAACCTCATTCGGTTATGGTCAAAATTAGATAATTTATAGATGGATACTACCCAATTAAAGAAGGAGATTGCAAGATTAAAGGCTGAGAAGAGATGTACGATTCTCGCCCATTATTATACACGTCCCGAGGTGCAGGAGGTGGCCGACTTTGTCGGTGATTCGTTGGCTTTGGCACGTATAGCACAGACGACACAGGCCGATGTGATATTGTTTGCAGGTGTGCACTTTATGGCCGAGACGGCTAAGATATTGTCGCCCGAGAAGATGGTGCTACTACCCGATACTGAGGCTGGATGTTCGCTGGCCGATTCGTGCCGTGGCGAGGATCTGCGTCGTTGGCGCGAAGAGCACCCCGACTATACGGTGGTGTCGTATGTCAATACTACGGCCGAGGTTAAGGCCCTGACCGATATTGTTTGTACATCGAGCAATGCTATAGATGTGGTCAATTCGTTGCCTGCTGATGCCAAGATCCTTTTTGGGCCTGATCGCAATCTGGGCGGTTATGTCAAGAGCGTTACGGGGCGCGAGACGATGGAGGTGTGGGATGGCGCGTGCCATGTTCATGATAGATTCTCTATGGAGCGTCTGGTGGAGTTGAAGAGAGAGCACCCTGAGGCTAAGGTGTTGGTACACCCAGAGTGTAAGAAGCCTATCCAGTTGTTGGCCGACTGCATCGGTTCGACGGCTGCGCTGCTGGATTATGTTCGCAATAGTGGATATGATAAGTTTATTGTGGTAACCGAACCTGGTATACTCTTTGAGATGCAGAAGTGCGAGGGTAAGGAGTTTTTGGTGGTTCCGCCCGAAGATAGCAGTTGCGGATGTAACGATTGTAGCTATATGAAGTTGGTGACGTTGGAGAATATCTACGCCTCGTTGCTCGAAAATAAGCACCAGATAGAGGTGGCCGAGGAGTTGCGAGAGGCTGCTGAGCGCTCTATTCTTCGTATGATTGAGGTGTCAAAGTAAAATATATTAGTTTAATTATGGGAGCAATAAAGGGAGTTCTATTCGACATGGATGGTGTGTTGGTAGATAATATGAATATACATGTGGTGGCATTTGACCAGATATGTGTGAAGTATGGTGTCGAGCCATTTGGCAATCGTCTGTATGAATTTTCGGGTATGAGCAATGCCGATATTATTCGAGATCTATTTCCTGCGGATGTGGTAGCTCAGTTGGGTGTAGCCGCGTTGTCGATGGAGAAGGAGGCGTTGTATCGTCAGATATATGCCGCTACGATCGAACCTGTGAAGGGGTTGCGTGAATTTTTGGCCGAGTTGAAGGCTCAGGGTGTGAAGTGCGCGGTTGGTTCATCGGGTGTAAAGGAGAATGTGGAGTTCGTTTTGGAGGCGTGTGGCATAGCCGACTATTTTTCGGCATTGGTCTATAGCGATATAGTGACACGTTGCAAGCCCGATCCCGAGATCTATTTGACGGCTGCTAAGTTACTTGATCTAGAGCCTTCGGAGTGCGCTGTGTTCGAGGATGCATTGGCAGGAATTGAGTCGGCACGCAATGCCAATGTGGCACGCGTGATCGCATTGTCGACCTCGCATAGTGCCGAGGAGCTTAGTCAAAAGGGTTCGCCCGACGAGATTATTACTGACTATACTCAGATCTTGGGTCGCGAGTGGTAGTCGTTATTTGAGCGGCTTTTGGTTGGCCAAAAGTCGGTCGTGACGATATATCTGGTAGGAGTTTACCAAGTTTTGCCAGATGATATAGGCCGTAGGGGCGATAGAGCTTACGGGAAAGAGGAATGTCTGTGCTAGCCAAACGGCTAGCACAGTATTTTTTTGCCCCAAGGATTGCGCCCCTGCAACCTTGTCGCCACACTTGTTGCCGATCACACGCCCTGCTGCATATTGTGCTAAGCAGGCGATCAGCGCAACGAGTGCCAACCCCATGCCTGTCGAGAGAGCTATGTCGGCACGTGTTTCGACAATGTAGTTGGTGGTGCGCGATAGGGTGATGAACATCGAGAATAGCCACATGTAGAACGACATTTGACTGTGGTCGCTGATCCAACGAGCCGCCGCCGCCCATAGTCGTTTGAGCAGTTGAGCAGCGATCAATGGCGAGAGCAGAAGTGGCACAACGCGGCTAAGGATCTGAGCAAATGTGCACTCTCCGTTGCCAAACATATCTAGGTAGTAGGGTGCGATGAATGCCATTGTGAGGTTGCACACCAAACTATACGAAGCCAAGGTCGAGATGTTTGCACCCAACAGTGCCCCGATGGCAACCGCCCCCATGGCGATCGGGGCGAGGAAACAGATCATAGCCCCTTGAGCCATGAGGTCGCCAAATGGCAAAAATAGATAGTAGCTCGCAGGGGCTGCGATGAGCTGAAATAGAATCAACCACAACTGCAACTTTGTGAATCGCAGATCGCGCAGATGCACCTTGCAGAAGGTGACAAACAACATCAAGAAGATGAGGGCTGGTGCTATCTGGTTGTGAGCAAGGTCGTCGACGTATGATATGGGTCGATAGAGTAGTATGCCTGCACTCATGGCCGTAAGCATCATGAATGGGCGGAGATTGGTGAGTATTGCGTCGAGAATTCTCATAGTCTGTTTTTTTAATCTTTTTTGTGTAGTGCTGCAAAACCACCAAACGTTATGGCTGCGTTGTAGATCAGCAGTTCGAAACCGATGATATAGCCGCAATACTCTCGGAGCATCCACTCGCCAACGATACTGATTATGAGCGAGGCGATAGCCACCACTCCGACCCAACGGTCGTCGACCCTCCATTTGGTGAGTATGCCAAAGGCGAACATTCCAAGAATTGGCCCATATACATAGCCCACGAATTTGAATACTACGTTTATTACGCTCTGATCACTCACTGTGCCAACGATCAAGATCAACGCTGCGATGGTGAGCGCGATGGCAAAGTGCACCCAGTGGCGCACGCGAGTGAGTTGTTGCTCACTGCGATTTTTGGCTCCTCTCAATAGATCAATCGTACAAGAGGTGGTGAGTGCCGTGAGAGCCGAGGCCGATGAGGCGAATGACGAGGCGGTGAGTCCTAATATAAATAGTATGCCAACGATTATGGGCAATCCCCCCTCGACAGCGACCAGTGAGTATAGCTGATCGCTCTTAGCAGGTAGCTCCAACCCTGCAAAGGCGGCATACTCATATAACATAGCACCGAGGATCAAGAATAGTGCGATGATGATGATTTGGCAGATAGCCGTCACAACGATGTTCTTTTGAGCATGGCGATAGTCGACACAACTGAGGTTGCACTGCATCATATCTTGATCAAGACCAGTCATGGCCACCACCGAGAATAGCCCTGCGAAGAACATCTTCCAGAAGTATTTGGGCGATGCAGGGTCGTCGAGGAATAGTACCTGTGAGTGTGGCGAAGCATCTATTTTAGATATTAATTCACTAGCCGACCAACCGAGCGCCTGCATGATGAAGATGATCGACAGCACCAAACTACCAACCAAACAGAGCGTTTTGATGGTATCTGTCCAGACCAACGACTTGACCCCTCCGCGACGCGTGGCCAACCATACGATGCCCACGCACACCGCAACATTGACACCAAGCGGTATATTGTAGTGGTCGAACAACAGCAGCTGCAACACCGTGATCATTACATATAGACGTAGTGCAGCGAGAGTCACCTTGGCCAAAAAGAAGAACCAAGCTCCTGTGCGATGTGATACCGAGCCAAATCGCATATCGAGATATTCGTATAGCGAGGTGATGCGCAGTTTGTAGAATATAGGTATAAGCACAAAGGCGATGACCAACTGCCCAGCGGTAAACCCGAGCGTCATCTGCATATATGAAAATGAGTCGGCACCAACAGCCCCAGGTACCGATACAAACGTTACACCCGACATTGCCGCAGCGACCATCGCCATCGCTGCGATGTGCCATTGTAGGCTTCGGCCTGCGACGAAATAGTCGGAATTTTTGGCCTTGCGGCTAGAGTAGAATGCTGCAAATAGCAGTACTAAAATATAGAGTAGAAGCGTTAATGCTACGATAGGCGGAGTCATGGATCGCGAAGAGATAAATAATATGCTGCAAATATACAAAATAATAGCAAAAAAGTTTGCAAACGAAAAATAATTTATACCTTTGTGCCTTGCAAATTTTGCTGGTGTATATTTTGACTCTAATGCTTTGAAAATTCGGGGTTTAATGTAGCTGGCAAGATGTGGATTTTGGAGGAGGAGTGGATGAAAAAGAAACCAACATTTTTAATCAATTTATGAGTCGTATACTCAAAGTTAGAGATTTAACTCTACGTGATGGTCAACAATCGTCGTTTGCCACACGAATGACACAAGAGCAGATTGATCGATGTCTGCCATTTTACAAAGATGCAGGATTTTATGCAATGGAGGTTTGGGGCGGAGCAGTGCCCGACTCTGTGATGCGCTATTTGGGCGAGAATCCTTGGACGCGTTTGGAGTCGATCCACAAGGTGGTGGGCGATGTGTCGAAATTGACCGCTTTGTCGCGTGGTCGCAACCTATTTGGATATGCTCCATATACGGATGAGATTATCGATGGATTTTGTCGCAACTCGATCGAGAATGGATTGGGAATTATGCGTATCTTCGATGCGTTGAATGATGTGGATAATGTTCGCACAACTATTAAGTATGTTAAGCAGTATGGCGGAATTGCCGATTGCGCGGTGTGCTACACGGTCGGTCCAAAATATCCATCGGTGAGCGTCATCGATTGGTTGAAGGGAAAGCGCAAGAACAAACAGATCTTTACTGATGCTTACTTTTTGGATAAGGCAAAGCAGATGGAGGCGGCAGGTGCCGATATGATCACTATTAAGGATATGTCGGGATTGATCCCACCAGCGCGTGTACATAATTTGATTTCGCAGTTTAAGCAACATCTCAAGGTGCCAGTTGATTTTCATACGCACTGTACACCAGGTTATGGTCTTGCGGCAGTTACCTCGGCTATCGTTGCAGGTGCCGATGTTGTGGATACTAACTGTTGGTGGTTTGCAGGGGGCACGGGAGCACCTGCAATTGAGTTTGTATATTTGATTTGTCAGAAATTGGGTATCGAGGTTACGGCCAATATGGAGGCTGTGGCCAAGATCAACGAACAGTTGTTGACAATTCGTCGCGAGTTGGAGTTGTCGGTTTTTGGAGCTGAAAAACATCTTCCAAAGGCGTTTAATCCATTGGTGGATAAGTTGCCAGCCGAGATTGATGCTCAGTTGGATGCTGCGATTGCAGCGGCAAAGCGCAACGACGAGAAGGCGTTGATGGCTGCTTGCAATGTGGTAAATGGTTATTTTGGTATGCCTGCGGCCGATGAGTTGGTCAAGAAGGCGGAGATCCCTGGAGGTATGTATTCGAATATGGTTGCTCAGCTCAAGCAGTTGGGCGCTGAGGATATGTTGCCTCGTGCAATGGAGTTGATCCCCGAGATGCGTTTGGCCGCTGGTCTGCCACCATTGGTGACACCAACGTCGCAGATTGTTGGTGCACAGGCTGTCAACTGCGCGATCGACGAAAAGGCAGGACGCGCAATGTATACAAATAAGAGTTCGCAGTTTATATCGTTGGTAAAGGGTGAGTATGGAAAGACTCCTCGTGCGATCGATCCTGAGTTCCGTCAAAAGATCTGTGGCGTGAGAGAGGAGACACCATACGATGTATCGAAGTATAAGATGCAGCCAAATCCTCAATTGGAGAGTGCAGGCGGTGTGTTGTTGGCTGAGAATGAGAAGGAGGTTTTGTTGTTGGAGTTGTTCCCAACGGTGGCAAAGGGTTATTTGACCAAGGTTAAGAGTGCTTCATTTGAGGCTCACAAGGCAGTCGAGGCTGCCGAGGCGGCATTGGCTGCGGCAAAGGCTGCTGCTGAGGAGGAGGCTCGTCGTCCTAAGATTCAGATCACGGGATTTGTTGTCGTGGCTCCACTCCCAGGTAAGGTCGTTGAGTTTAAGGTGAAGGTGGGTGATGTAGTTACAAGAGATCAGGAGGTTGTTGTTTTGGAGGCGATGAAGATGGAGAACTCTATCACGACGGATCAAGCAGGTGTTGTAAAGCGTATCTTTGTAGCGGAGGGTGACAATGTTGCCACCGATGCTATGTTGATCGAAATTGAATAAATCATTTATATTATGAAACAAAAGGCGATATACACATTCCAAGATGCCGTTAAGCGTTCAGCGCCCACGGCATTCATGACGATGATCAAGCCAGCAGGTTCGACTTGCAATTTGGATTGTCACTACTGTTACTATCTCGACAAGGCGTTGCAGTATGGTGGTAAACAGGCTGTTATGAGCGACGAAATGTTGGAGACATATGTCAAACAATATATCGAGGCCAACGATGTCCCCGATGTGATGTTTTGTTGGCATGGTGGTGAGCCATTGTTGTTGGGAGTGGATTTTTATCGCCGTGCGATGGAGTATCAGGCTAAGTACAAGGGCGATAAGAGTATTATGAATACGCTCCAGACCAATGGTATGTTGTTGAATCAGGAGTGGTGTGATTTCTTTGTGGAGCACAAATTCTTGATTGGTGTATCGTTGGATGGGCCGAAGGATATTCATGACTCGTTTCGTTTGACCAAGAACCAGCAACCAACCTTTGATAAGGTGATGGAGGGTGTGAGGTTGATGCGCGAGAGTGGCGTGGAGTTCAATACGTTGAGTGTTGTTAACCATCTGTGCGAGGGTCGTGGAGCTGAGATATATCGCTTCTTCAAGTCGATTGGTAGCACCTATATGCAGTTCTTGCCTGCCGTAGAGCACGTGATCGACAAGGAGGGGTATCACCGTCCGTTGATTGTCTCGCCCGAGAGTGAGAATGCACGTATCGCCGAGTGGTCGGTAACGGCTAAGGGGTATGGCAAATTCTTGATTGATATATTCGATGAGTGGGTAATCAACGATGTGGGTAGCTATTATGTGCAGATGTTCGACGCTACGTTGGCCAACACATGTGGTGTGATGCCTGGTGTATGTTCGATGTGTGAGACGTGTGGTGATGCCTTGATTGTGGAGCACAATGGCGATGTATATTCATGTGATCACTTTGTCTATCCAGAGTATTTGTTGGGTAACATCGCGACAACACACCTGTTGGATATCTACAATTCGCGTCAACGTATCGACTTTGGTTTGGCCAAACGCAATGGTTTGGCGGCCGAGTGTTTGAGGTGTAAGTACTATCAAGTGTGTCGCGGAGAGTGTCCAAAACACCGATTTGATACGGGCAAGGATGGCTATCGCAAGAGTACGTTGTGCGAGGGGCTTAAGACCTACTTCAAACACGTAGAGCCATATATGGAGTTTATGCGTGACCAGTTGGCAAAGCAGCAGGCTCCAGCGTGGGTGATGCCGTTTGCGCGTCAGCGAATGGGGCTGATGTAGATTGCGTGTTATTAATATGCGGATTCAACACTCTTTTAAGGGTGTTGAATCCGTTTTTTTGTCTATCTATAATACCTCAATAATCTCCTCCATCGCTAGACGTGATTTGGGGATGTGAACATTGAAATCAGACTCTGCGTGGTAGCCGATAGCGATGATGAGTGAGGCGGTGAACCCCTGCTCGATTAGGCCAAACTCTTGGCCTAGAGTCTTGGCATCGAAACCCTCCATCGGTACAGCATCTAGACCGAGGGCGGCTACCCCTAGCAGGAGGTTGCCTGCATTGAGATAGGTCTGTTTCTCGAACCAATGTTGCTGATCCTTGAGATCATATCTGTGGATATTGGCAAAGGCTTGGCGACCAGCATGGTTTTGAGCCTTGTATTCGGCCGTTGCAAATCGACCGTCGAGATCCTCTGTGTCGCTTAAGTGATCCATATACTCTCTGTCGGCTGCCACGCGTGTGGCGAATATCACTACGGCCGAGGCATCGAGCACCTTTGATTTGTTGAATTCGAAGAATCCGAGTGTCGATTTTGCAATACGGCTCTTTGCCGCATCGCTCTGGGCGATTATGAAGTGCCATGGTTGGATGTTGGTCGACGATGGCGAGAGGCGTAGCAATGTTTTGAGGCTCTCCATTAGCTCGGGCGATAGTTTGCGTCCCGATTCAAACTCCTTGGTGGAGTATCTTTTTTGAGCTATTTCGATAATATTCATGATGTGTGTGATTTTATTTCTATCTGTTTTGTGCAAAAATGGAGCCAAAGTTCAGAGGGCGTGTTATAAATTGAGGATTATCCACTATCTTTGAGGCCAAAATAAATAGTTATACAAACAATGGCTGCAAAGGTTATCCTCAATGCTCAGACACAAGCGAGTGTTCGTCGAGCGATATTTCTATACTTCTTTTTCGTAGGACTCTGCTTCTCTAGTTGGGCGAGTCGTATTCCCGAGCTGAAATCCAACTTCGGGATGGACGATGCCGCGTGGGGGTTGATGTTGTTGATGATTCCCATCGGGCAGCTTGGCGGCATGTTGTTTTCGGGTCGGTTGATTTCGCGTGTTGGTAGCAATCGGGTGATGATTGTGGCGGTCGTGGGGTATGCGCTGTCGCTGTTGTCGTTGTCGTTGGCCAATGCCGAACGGGGCTTTGTTGCGGCGCTGATTGGATTTGGATTCTTTGGTAACTTCTGCAATATCTCGATGAATACACAGGCGGTGGTGGCCGAGAATTACTACAACCGTCCCATCATGGCATCGTTCCACGGAGGGTGGTCGTTGGCAGGACTGTGTGGCGGATTGCTAGGTTTGTGTATGACAATCTTTGGAATATCGATCCCGATCCATTTTGCCATGGTGGCACTGTTTGTAGTGGTGGGTTCGTTGCTGCACTATCGTTACCTGCAAAACGACGCGCAGCGTGTGACAGCACCGAGTGATGATGTCTCCACAAGCTCGACGGCGGCGCTTAAGCCCGAGCTGTTTTTGATCCTCTTTGGAATTGTCGGCTTCTTCGCATGGGCTGCCGAGGGGGCTGTGGCCGATTGGAGTGGTATCTATATGCAGCAGGTTGTGGGTGTGTCGAACCGTTTTACCCCCATCGCCTTTACGGCCTATATGGTGGCGATGACCGTTGGGCGCTTCTTGATGGATCGTGCTACAGCGCGCTGGGGGCGACGTGTGATATTGTGTGGTAGTGGTGCGGCGGTCTTTGTGGGTATGTTGATTGTCACCTTTGTGCCGATGTTTGTAACGTCGGTGCTGGGTTTTATGGTCGTTGGTCTAGGTACGTGCGGCATGATCCCTGCCCTTTATAGTGCCGCAGGCGAGAAGAGTAAGCTGCATACGGGGCGTGCGATCACGATCATCTCGACCATCAGCTTTGCAGGATTTCTCATTGGCCCACCATTGATCGGCTATATTTCGCAACTCTTTGATCTGCGTTATGGTCTCTCGTTGATCACGCTATTTGGATTGTTGTCGTGGTTGATGTCGGCGCGTATTCGCGCATTGAAGGATTAATAGCACAATAATAATGGCCATCCTCGCGAAAGGGTGGCCATTGTTTTGTGTTTGATTGTTTCGCTTGCGCTACTCCTCGTCGGTGTCGGTGTAGGCGCGCAGCAACTTCTCTTGTACATCCGATGGCACCTGCTCATACGATGCAAACTTCATCGAATAGGTCGCAGCGCCCGACGTTAGCGACGACAACGAGGTCGAATATCTATATAACTCCGCCAACGGTACGCGTGCCGTCAAACGGTCGAAACCCTTGTCGGATTCCATGCCGAGGATCATTGCACGACGATTCTGTAGATCGCTCATTACAGCCCCCATATACTCATTGGGTGTGAGGATCTCGACATCGTATATCGGCTCCATAATCTTGGGCGCTGCGTTGCGGAATGCCTCCTTGAAGGCGTTGCGAGCAGCCAATTTAAACGAAATTTCATTAGAGTCCACAGGGTGCATTTTGCCATCGTAGACCACCACACGGATGTCGCGTGCGTATGACCCCGTAAGTGGGCCTTCGTCCATCTTCTCCATTACACCCTTAAGGATGGCTGGCATAAATCGTGCGTCGATAGCACCTCCCACAATCGCTGTGAGGAACTGCAACTTGCCGCCCCACGCCAAATCTTGCTCCTCGCGACTCTTTATGTTGACATTTATATCCTTGCCATCTATGCGGTAGCTCTTGACCTCCTCCATACCCTCGAAGTATGGTTCGATGACGATGTGAACCTCGCCAAATTGTCCCGAACCTCCCGACTGCTTCTTGTGGCGATACGATGCCTGAGCCGCCTTGGTGATCGTCTCGCGATAGGGGATACGTGGTGCAACGTACTCGAACGTGAGTTTCGAGTCACCCTCCAAACGTCTCTTGAGGATGTTGAGATGGTGCTCTCCCTGCCCCTGAATGATTGTCTGCTTTAGCTCCTTTGAGTAGTCAATAATGAGTGTGGGGTCTTCGAACTTTGCATCGTTGAGATATTTGCCCAACTTCTCCTCCACTCCATCGGCACCCTTGATCGCAGCACGATAGCGTGGCTCGGGGAATAGGATTGGGTCGACCGACAATATATTGCTTGCGGCACACAACGTGTCGTTGGTACGTGTCCCTTTGAGCTTGATCGTACATCCAATATCGCCTGCCACCAACTCCGACACCTTGGTGCGGTTCTTACCCGCCACAGCAAACAACTGCGAGATCTTCTCGCGATTGCCCGTGCGTGCATTCACCAACTCCTGCCCCTCGGTAATGCGGCCGCGAATGACGCGAATGTAGCTAATCTCGCCAATGTGTTGCTCGATTTGACTCTTGAATACAAAGGCTACGGCTGGCTGCTCGGCATCGGCCTCTATCTCCTCGGCCTCGGTCGAGAGGAAATTTGGCGCTGCGATTGGCCCTGGTGCAACGTTGATGATAAACTCCATCAATCGCTTTGTTCCCACATCGTTCTTACCGCTAGTGACAAAGATAGGCATGAGCGAACGAGCCGCCAAACCATACTTCAACCCCAATCGAATATCATCCTGCGTGAGCGAACCCTTGTCGAAATATAGCTCCATCAACGCCTCGTCGTTCTCGGCTGCTGTCTCGACCAACACTTTGTGTAGCTCCATGGCGCGATCCATCTCCTCGTCGGGAATAGGCAGCTCCTCGCGGTTGCCATTGGTGTCGGTGAAGCGATACATCTTCATCATCAATACATCGACGAACGAGTCAAATGCAGCCCCTTGGTTGATGGGGTATTGCACCACCACAGGTGTAAGCCCTGCGGCACTCTTTATGCTCTCGATGGCTGCATCAAAGTTGGATTTGTCGTGATCTAGCTGGCTGATAACACCAATTACGGGCTTCTTTAGAATACGTGCATAGCGCGCTTGAATCTCGGATCCAACCTCCCAACCACTCTGGCTATTGAACAAAAATATACCTATATCACCCACCTTAAAGGCCGAAAACAACCCTCCGCAAAAGTCATCCGAACCAGGGCAATCAATGATGTTGAGTTTGCGCCCCATAAACTCGGTGAATAGAATAGTCGAGTAGATGGAGCGTCGATACTCTCGTTCGATATCGGTGTTATCCGACAGCGTATTTTGGCTCTCGATACTTCCTCTGCGACTAATAACCTCTCCCTCGAATGCCATCGCCTCGGCGAGGGTTGTTTTACCGCTGCTTGGAGCGCCGATCAAGACCACATTCTTGATCTCTCTGGTGGTGTAACTTTTCATAACGATATAGGTTTTTATAGTTAAACTTTTAATATCAATACCTAAAGTTATGAAATTATTTTTTATCTACAACATTTTTAGCAAATTATTTTACTCCTGAATGGCTCGTACACAAAATCCGTCGGAGCGAGTGTTGTTCTTCTCTTGGATGGTCGAACTGTATGCTAGGTTGTAGGCAAATGAGGCATTGATTGGGGTGGCCAATCGTAGGTTGCCTGCTGAACCATAGTCGTTTCTGTTACCTGTCTGATTGCTGCGATAGCCCGTGAATGGGAAGTATATCTCGTTGACGTAGACCAACTCGGAGCCATTCGACGAGCAGTTGCTATTGCCGAGATTTGCATATGTGCCATGGATGGGGAGTCGCCACCCTAGAGGCGATGGGTCGAAGATCGACTTTATGTGCTCTTTGTCGTCGAAGTATGCAGGGTTGGGGACATTTTTGTCATTCCACAGATATAGATCCGAACTCTCGACCGACTCGTTGCACCAGCCATAAGGTTCGTCGGAGCGAGTATAGAAGGTGGTGGGGTTTTGCACAGCTGTGATAAACGACACCTGTACATCGCTATCGTCAATAGTTACCCCTCCGCTGGCGGTCGAGTGGGGCATCGGGTCTTTGCGCCCAAATTGGTAGTAGAGCACCCCCTTGCCGCTAGAGTTGTAGTCGGTGTCGAGCGCCCCGATGTTGCGATCCATTATGAATTTGTCTCCATAGATATTATCGCTGCTCCATAGCGATGAGTCGTCGTAGCGATGCACCTCGCCCTTGTATCGACCGACCGAGTAGGTGTACTCTCCAGCCGTCGCACTACACTGGGCAGCTATGGTGTCGGGGTCGTAGTCGGTGATCCAGAGGTGCCACGACCACAAAATTTCGTCGTCGAGCAGGACGGCAACCACAATATTGCCCTCATCGAACTTTCGAGGTAGTGTGACTTGCATCGCCGAGCGAGCATTGGGGGTTGTGAAGTTGGGGGCAGATTGAGGTGTTACAGCCTCGGTGTTGGGGGTGAACCCACTGGTTACACGCTCCACCTCGAAGCCGTCGATCCCCGAGTCGTAGTCGTGCCACAAGATCTGGGTTGTCCACTTATCCGACGACGAGAGACGATCTTTGTAGCTCTCTTTGTCGTCGGCATAGTAGCGCCAAAAGGTGTTGATACGTCCCTCGACGGGTATGTAGTATGTGGTGGTAGATTGTTGATCGGGGTGGAGCATATAGCAACTCGCCGTCCCCTCGATGGTGTAGTCGTAGCTATTGAGGTTGATGGTATATTGATATGTGTTGCCAGCTAGCCACGTGTCTCCCTCGTTGAAGGTGTAGTTGGTCGTGCGCTCCGTGTCGGTTGTTGTGTTGAGCGATGTGACCACCACCTCTATGTCGGTTATCTCTTGAGGGATCATCATCAGATATCCGTCGGTGAGGGTGAGAGTCTGTGGGGTAGTGATGTTGGGTGATACGGTGGTGTCGATTTTGGCCGTATACTCCATGTCGGATAGCGTCCCCAAATCACGCCATTCGATCTGTTGTTGGTCGTCGAGCGATACCAAACCACGGGTCATAATGTTCTTTATGGCGACGCTCTTAACCACCTCCTCCGCCATCCCGATGACGCTAAACCCGACGGATGCTAGGGCGTGTCGAAATGTGAGTGTCACACATCCACTCACCATGGGGTTGACATCTCGCTGAGGTATGGCCAACATCAAATCGGGTTGGTCGGTGCACTCCGTAGGGGTGACGTATGTGATGTATATGTCGCCATTGGCCGAGTTGGGTGTAATTCCGTTGTCGTCTGTGGCGTATGGCGAGTAGGCGCAAAATGTGTAGTTGTCGGTGGCAGCAGCGGCATCCCATGTGGCTGTTGTGCCGTCGTATACCCACTTGTCGGTTGCAAGGTCGTAGTCGAGTCGTTGGTTGCGCAGCTTGTTGAACGATGCATCGGTCGACCATGCTTTGGATGCAGTATAGCTGCAATAGACTCCAAACGAACCCATCTGCGAAGGCTCGTTGATCAACTCTCCTTTGGTGGTCGATATGTCGAAATTTATTTGCAGAGTGTCGTATGCATCGAACGAC
Organism: Rikenellaceae bacterium; assembly: GCA_047174185.1. Taxonomy (GTDB): domain Bacteria; phylum Bacteroidota; class Bacteroidia; order Bacteroidales; family Rikenellaceae; genus Alistipes. The sequence continues at coordinate 25,499 of JBCQUH010000028.1, forward strand.
GAGTCGTCATTGCAGGTGCAGCCAACACCAATCAAGGCGAATAGTGTATATAAATATCTCATGAGCATTTTTTTGAGTGTTATGCGAGAATCCCCGAACAAACTTTATACCAACAAAAAAGTGTAAATCACCTTATATTAGAAATTTTAGTAAAGATGGATTTTTAATAGATTTTTTTTGGGCGAAAATGTCGTTTTTCTGAAAAAATAGTCGTATAATTGCACATTAATAATGTTTACTAATTAAAAGATATACTTATATATGTGTGGAATTGTAGGAATGTTTGACCTATCGGGCGACGGCGCAAGCTCGAAACAGTTGCGTGACAAGGCATTGAAAATGTCGAAAAAAATCCGTCATCGTGGCCCAGATTGGTCGGGTATATATTGTGGAAAATCAGCAATATTGACTCATGAACGATTGTCAATCGTCGACCCTAAGTCGGGTGGACAGCCACTTATCAGTAGCGATGGTGCTCATATATTGGCAGTGAATGGTGAGATCTATAACCATATGGAGATTCGTCAACGTACTCCCGATTACGACTATCAGACAATGTCGGATTGCGAGGTTATCTTGGCTTTGTATCGCGAGAAGGGTATTGACTTTTTGGAGGATTTGAACGGTATGTTTGCCTTTGCGTTGTACGACGAGCAGAAGGATTGTTACCTTATTGCGCGTGACCACATCGGCATTATACCTTTGTATATAGGTCGCGATGAGGAGAATCGTTGCTACGTTGCTTCGGAGCTAAAGGCTTTGGAGGGTGTGTGTACTCAGATTGAGCAGTTCAAGCCAGGTCACTATCTCTATAGCGGTGATGGTGAGTTGAAGCAGTGGCATAAGCGCGACTGGGAGGAGTATGATAATGTCAAGGTTAACGAGGCTAGCATCGAGGAGTTGCGCGAGGCTTTGGAGGCATCGGTTCAGCGTCAGTTGATGTCGGATGTCCCTTATGGAGTGTTGTTGTCGGGTGGTTTGGATTCATCGATCATCTCGGCTGTAGCTCGTAAGTATGCGGCTATGCGTGTCGAGTCGGGTAACACCGAGGGTGCGTGGTGGCCACAGTTGCACTCGTTTGCTATTGGTTTGAAGAATGCACCAGATTTGATCGCTGCGCGCAAGGTAGCTGACCATATCGGTACGGTGCACCACGAGATTAACTATACGGTGCAGGAGGGTATCGATGCTCTGCACGATGTGATATATTTCCTAGAGACCTATGATGTGACGACGGTTCGTGCATCGACTCCGATGTATTTGTTGTCGCGCGTTATCAAGTCGATGGGTATCAAGATGGTACTTTCGGGTGAGGGTGCAGATGAGATCTTTGGCGGATACTTGTACTTCCACAAGGCTCCTAATGCACAGGCTTTCCACGAGGAGACGGTGCGTAAGTTGGGTAAATTGCATCTGTATGACTGTTTGCGTGCCAACAAGTCGTTGTGCGCTTGGGGAGTCGAGGGTCGTGTGCCATTCTTGGATAAGGAGTTTATGGATGTGGCAATGCGTTTGAACCCCGAGGCTAAGATGGCCAAGGATGGTAAGATGGAGAAGTGGGTGTTGCGCAAGGCCTTCGAGGATATGTTGCCTGAGAGTGTTGCATGGCGACAGAAGGAGCAGTTCTCGGATGGTGTGGGTTATAGCTGGATCGATTCGTTGCGCGATATGACCAACGAGTTGGTGTCGGACGAGGATATGGAGAGGGCTGCTGAGCGATTCCCAATCAATACACCTCGCAATAAGGAGGAGTATTACTATCGTTCGATCTTCGAGGAGCACTTCCCATCGGATGCGGCGGTGAGCACTGTGCCATCGGTTCCATCGGTTGCTTGTAGTACTCCAGAGGCTTTGGCTTGGGACGCTTCGTTCCAGAATGTCAATGAGCCTTCGGGACGTGCTGTGAAGAGTATTCACAACCAGAGCTACTAGTTGATAAAATATACACAAGCTAATTCTCGGTAACCAGAGAGTTAGCTTGTGTTTTGCTTTATGGGGACTTCTAAAAATTAACGCTTTGATATTTAGATAATTATCACTATCTTTGTGTATTGTTTAAATCTATAATAGAGATGATTTTTAAGAGTACAGGCAA
>JBCQUH010000076.1:0-4015 GCA_047174185.1 Rikenellaceae bacterium
ACTCGTAACCAGCTAATATATAAAGCCTTAAAGTGTCAATCTCGCTGAATCCTATCCAGTCTGTAAAGTTACATTTTGTTTAATGCCCCTTAGATGGGGCTTGTAGAAACCTACGGCCATGAAGAATGGCTTGTCGCAATTGGCTAGCTCCTCGATCTGCGCAGTCGCCAAATCGGCCAAGCGACCATCGGGATAGCTCGTATCCTCGACCTCGCGAGCCTCGAACACAGGGTTGTAGCCACTCTTGTCGTACCGACTTCCGCCATCGGCATACGAGTGCAACAAACCATCGCCCCTCGGCCACAGCGTATTAGGGTCGGTCACAAATTTATCCCAGCTAAATGGCAGCTCCGCGATATACTCCCCTTCGTGAGGCGTACCACCGTCGGGGCTATGGCTAATCTTTCCCATTCCCACCGTATAGTATCCATTGCGACGCAGATGGTGCACAAATGTCTCAGGCTCCTCGCCCTCTTGGCTACCGATCAGCTCCTTGGTGAGATAGTGGTTGTTGGTGTGCCACTGTAACGTCGGGTAGCGTCCTGTCAAAAGGGCTGCGCGCGAGGCTCCACTGGTGGGAACCTGCACATAGTGGTTGACAAATAGGCGGCCATCCTCGGCTAGAGCATCAAGCGTCGGGGTGACCATATATGAATCGCCATAAGCGCCCAGCTGTGTGCGCAGATCATCTATCGAGATAAATAGGATATTAGGTTGTTTACTCTCCTTGGCGGCAGCCGAAACGCCCTGAAGCGAGAGGAGCGCAGAGGTAAAGATCACCCCTGAGATAGTTTGAGTTCTAGTCATAATCGTTCATCAAATTTTACAATATGCTAAGGTATAAATAATATATTGAATTTCAAATTTTTGCGCAACAATATAGATAAAACATTGTCATCTCCAACGAATTTATTAACTTTGAGACTCTGGGTCAACACCCCCTAAAACAACAGAGTATGGATAGCACAATAGAGACAAAGGTAGAGCGCGCACGAGTACAATTTAATAGCGGAATCACACGTCCGATAGAGTGGCGACGTGAGCAGTTGCGACGACTCAAACAGGTGATCATCGAACACCAATCGCAAATCGAACAGGCTCTGTGGAGCGATCTTCGCAAATCGCCCGAGGAGTGCTATCTCACCGAGATCTCGATCGTCGTCCAAGAGATTGACCTTCACATTCGCAATTTGCAATCGTGGGCAAAGCCGCAGAGGGTCGCCACCCCCATACATCTATCGCCATCGAGCAGCTACGTCTACCACGAACCGCTTGGCGTAGCTCTGATCATTGCTCCGTGGAACTACCCACTACAGCTGGTCGTCAACCCTCTGATCGGGGCAATTTCGGCTGGTTGCACAGCCATCATAAAGCCATCGCCCGACGCTCCAGCCACCGCTGCGGTCATTCAAAAGATCATCGACGAAGCATTTTCGACACCATTTATTGAGGTTATAATTGGCGAGCGTGAGCAGACTATAGAGTTGCTCAAACTACAATACGACATGATATTTTTCACGGGCAGCCCCCAATTTGGACGAGTCGTCTATCAAGCAGCGGCACAAAACCTCACTCCCGTGGTGTTGGAGTTGGGTGGCAAGAGTCCGTGTATAGTCGACAAAGATGCAAACATCGAGGTGGCTGCGCGACGCATCGCATGGGGTAAGTGGATCAACGCAGGACAGACCTGCATCGCCCCCGACTATCTATTCGTCCACCGCAGCGTCAAGGGGCTGCTTCTAAAGGCCATTGTCGACCAATGCCAAAAGATGTATGGCCGAGATGCCGCCACAAGCAGATTCTACCCTCGGATAGTAACCCATGCAGCATTTGACCGTATAGCCATGCTCACTCAAAACGAGTCGATATACTATGGCGCAGAGGTGGATCGCGAGGATCGATACATATCCCCTACCATCATCGACAACATCACACCTCGATCAAAGATCATGCAGGAGGAGATCTTTGGCCCCATACTACCCGTAATGACATTCGACAACCTCGACAATGTCGTCGCCCACGTCAATAGCCAAGAGAGACCACTAGCGCTCTACTATTTTGGCAACAACGACTCAGCTGTGCTAAGCCGTTGCACATCGGGAGGTGCCTGCATCAACGATACGATTATGCATATCTCAAACCACCGACTACCATTTGGCGGAGTGGGCAACAGTGGCATCGGACGGTATCACGGCAAAACGAGCTTCGAGGCATTTAGCAACCTCAAATCGGTTGTTAAAACACCTACATGGCTCGATCTACCACTTAGATACCCTCCATTCAAATATTTCAAATTGATTAAGCGCCTACTGTAGAGCGCGATTAGTTGCTCGGCTGTTCAGCTTTCGACAGCTCGCTATCTGCCACATAGGAGTCATACAGTGCCTTTAGCTCGGCCAACTTCTGGGGATTTGCAGATATAACATTCTTCCGCTCGCTCAAATCAACACTCAGATCAAATAACTCAGGCTTATTTTTATCCACCGAGAAACCACCATTTCCAGCATATGGCAGATAGACCCAATCCCCCTTGCGGACACCGCGGACAATACCTTTGCGGATATAGACATACTCGTCAAGCCCCTTGCTCTTCTTGGGATTTTTGAAGAAGTGCGACACATCCTTACCATCAATTGGGTGGTCTGGCGCATCGCCACCAGCATATTTTACAAACGTTGGCAACAGATCCACACTCCGCACAACGGCACCACTCACCGCCCCAGCAGGGACAACGCCAGGCCAACGCATAATATATGGAACTCGAACGCCACCCTCGTAACACGAGAATTTGCCGTCGCGCAAAGGCTCTGCACATCCACCATTTTCACCCTGACGCGGACATGGCCCATTGTCTGATGTGAAGATCACGATCGTATTCTCCGACAACCCTGCCTCATCTAACATATCCAACAATCGGCCGACATTCCAATCTATCTCCTCGACACAATCACCATACAACCCTCGCTCGCTCTTACCCAAAAACTGCTCCGACGCAAAGAGCGGAACGTGAGGCATGGCAGGCGTAACATATGCAAAGAATGGTCTTCCCTCGGTCGCATTTCGCTGTACGAACTCAATCGTGCGATCAATATAACGACGCGTAAGTGTCGATTGGTCGCATGGGTACTCCACAATCTCGCTATTCTCGACCAACGGCACCTTGTACCTCAGACCTTTGGAGAATGCTACACCGAAACCGCGCGCTGCAATCTTCTGCTCAGCTTGGGCCATTTCGAGCGTATAGTCATCTCTGAAATTCACACTCTCCGAGATCTCTATCAACGGACTAATATGCATATCATTGCTATACGGAATACCAAAGAACTCGTCAAACCCCTGATTCAAAGGCATCTGCTCGGGAGCATCACCCAGATGCCACTTACCGATACATGCCGTGGCATATCCCAACTCTCGCAACTCCTCGGCAATCGTAATCTCGGAAGATGGCAACCCACCCTCGTTTGGATAGTAGACATTCGGCACTCCATTGTGAATGTTCAAACGACCTGTTAAGAGTCCTGCGCGCGACGCACTCGATACCGATGATGATTGATAGAAATCGGTTAGCATCAACCCCTCCGAGGCCATTTTGTCTATGCATGGAGTCTTGATCAATGGCGACCCATAACAGCCTAGATCCTGATACCCTTGGTCATCAGTCATTATCAATATGATATTGGGAGTTGTCGGCTGCTTCTTAGCATGAGCCGATAGTGCCACAAATGGCAACATGAACAACATCGCACTTTGTTTCATCGGAATGTGTTTTAACGTGAATTATCCTTGACTACCACAAATTTAGTAAATAAACACGGAATATCAAATAAACTCAAACACAAAAAGAGAGAAACGCAGTTTCTCGCAGCTCCGCGGCGAGCACGCCGCCTGCCAGAGGCAGTTGGCGTAAGCAACAGCCCCCCAGCTAAAAAAGCACCTTTTGCAAAGCAAAAGTGCGAAGGGGGCTTCGGCTCGCCAGAGCCGACACTCCCCAACAAACTCCCCAACAAACTCCCCC
>JBCQUH010000029.1:0-27543 GCA_047174185.1 Rikenellaceae bacterium
CCGTAACCGAGGTCTCGGTGGCGCGATCGTCACTCGACCTATCGGCCGAGAGCGAGACCCCATCCGAGGAGGTGTTGGATCTGCCAAAGGGTGTCGAGGTATATCAAATCGATGGCCCATTCTTCTTTGGTATCGCTACCAAACTAGAGTCGGCAATGCAGGGCGTAGGCGAGCGAGCGAAGGTGCGAATCGTGCGTATGCGTCGCGTGCCATTTATGGACTCTACGGGTGTGCATAATCTTGAGTCACTGGTTCGAATGTCTCAAGAGGCAGGGGTGGTAATCATCCTATCGGGTGTCAACCCCAAGGTGCGCGAGACGCTAAACAAGGCAGGATTCGTGTCGCTACTAGGCGAGCAATTCATCTGCGATAATATACAAGATGCGATCAAACAGGCAAACCACCATCTGGCGTTGGTCAACGATTAGTCGTTGATTTTGCGTGTTGCTTGTTGTTGGGGGCTTACGCACCACTGCCCTGCGCAGGGCAGTGGTGCGTAAGCCCCCAACAACAAGCAACACGCAAAAGCAACTACAGCACAGGATACATAAATGTCTCGATCATATTACCTTCGCTCAAAATTGCGCGTGCCATGCGTTGCACATCTTCGGCTGTTGTTTGGCGCACCAGCTTTTCGTAGTCGTTCATATAGTCGTGTCCGCGAGTCTCGAGGAACTCTATATAGTTGATCCATCCGCCATTGCTCTCGAGTGAGTTGCCGAAGTTTTTGATGAAGAATTCGCGGCTCTTGGCGATCTGCTCTTCGCTTGGGCCGTTGGCGGCCATTGCCTCCAGCTCGTCGTGGATGGTCTGTTGTAGTTGGTCGATCTGCTCTACGTTGGTGTCGTAGTTGAGTCTCAGGTAGTAGTGCAGGTGTGGGCGATTGGTTGTTTGCAGATATACTCCCACGCCATAGCTTCCGCCCTGCTCCTCGCGCACGCTTTCGAGTAGTCGGTTGGCGAGGGCATCGCGCAGGAAGTTCGCCACGACGCTTTCGCGCAGAGTCCCCTTTGTGCGGCTGCTCGAGAGCAATATATTAACCTGTACCTTTGGCTGCTCCATCGCCACCTCGAGACGCTTGCTCACGACCCCCTCGACGATCCTCACGCCATCGTCGACGTAGCTCATTGTGCGGTTGCGACGCGTGGTGGGCAGTGCGCCAAAGTAGCGCAACATCAAAGGCTCGAAGCTCGCGAGGTCGATGTTTCCAGCGAATATAAATCGCAGATCGTCACAATCGCTATAGAGCATCTGGTGGATTGTGGCGAAGTCCTCGAAATTAAACCCATCGACCATCTCTACGCTCAACATTTGTTGGTGCGGATGGTCGCCATAGGCCACTTTGTTGAAGTGTCTCTCGGCTTGGTAGTCGGGGCTTAGCACCTCGTTTTCGATATTCTCGTGCAGTTGGCGACGGAAGGTGTCGAAATCGCTCTGGTCAAATCGTGGATCGGTGAGTGTGAGATACATAAGCTGCATCATGATCTCGAGATCGGTGGGCGAGCAGTTGCCGCTCACACCGTGCCAATAGTCGTTGACCCAGCTCGATACGTTGGCGATTGTCCCCGAGAGGTGGCGTGTGAGTTCGATTGCCGAGAGATCTGCCAATCCGCACTGCGACATCACCGACGAGAGAACGTAGCCCGAGAAGTACTGTGCGTCGCTCAGGCGCGAAGCTCCGCCCGATGCCACACCGCGCATGAGAATCTCCTCTTGACGCAGCGTAGTGGGTTTGACCGCCACGCGGATGCCGTTCGAGAGGGTGTACTCTACTGTTCCGAGCGATTTGTCCTCTCGTTTGCTCTTTATCGTTGTCTTAGCTTCGTCGATCTGTGCGATCTGTTCATCTGAGAGCAGATTGCTGTTTTGTTGCGACTCGTCGGGGGGGGTGATCTGTGATTGACGCACCTCGTTGATTATCGCCATCACCTGTGATTCACTTATCACGGCCAACCCCTCTTTGAGTGGTGAGTTGATGAATATCAGGTGGTTGCTATTGTCCAAAATCGTGGGCAACATATCGATGACCTCGCTGAGCGATATGCTGCTTATCTCGACGCTATCTTGCAGCCACTGCTCACGGGCACTCAACACAGGGGTGTTGTAGAGGTAGTTGTCGATATACTCCGAAACGTAGGAGTTGTTGGTGCGGTCGCCATGGCCGAGGTAACTGCTCTGGGTGCTGCGAAGTAGGCTGCGACGTGCGCGCTCCATCTCCGTCTCGGTGAAGCCATAGCGTCGTGTGCGCTCCATCTGGGTCACCAACTCGCGCAGAGCGCTCTCCACCCCTCCCTCGACACTCTGTGCCATATAGGTGGTGGCATCGAGCGATGGGATAACCCCCACGCGACCAACATCCATATATCCGCCCAAGATCGCTGCGTCGGGCGACATCACCACCTCTTCGATACGTTCGTTTTGGATGAACGACACGAAGTCGCGAATGGTCTGCTCGCGGCTTGCGATCGACTCATTTGGGGTGATGTGGCGCTTTATGAAGTAGTTGATCGAGGAGTATTGCATCTCTTTGTCGGTGTATACGCACACGATCGGCTCTTGGTTCTCGGGGATTTTAATTACCTCCTTGTGGGGTGCCGAGTCGGCCGCCGCAGGGAGCTGTGACATGAGTGCTATGAGGTCGCGCTCCACCTGCTCGGCATCAACATCACCTACGATTATAATCGCTTGATGTGTAGGGTTATACCAATCGTGATAAAACTCCAGCAAAGCCGTTGGGTCAAACTTCGACAAGCCCTCTAGAGTGCCGATCAAATTACGCTCCTCGTACTTCGTGCCGCCACCCAACGCAGCGATCATCGAGAGCACCGAACGCCAATCGGCATTGTCGCGTGTGCGCAACTCCTCCTTTATCACACCTCGCTCCTTGTCGATCTCCTCGTCGTGAGGGTCGATCGCCCCTGCCCAGTCGTAAAGGATCAATAGTGCGCTATCGACCACGCTTTGGCGTGCTACGGGGACATCCTTCATCATATATATGGTCTCATCCCAACTCGTTGAAGCGTTGAGATTGGCTCCAAACTTCACACCTACACTCTCGAGGTAGTTGATGATCTCTTTGCCTGGCATATTTTCGGTGCCGTTGAATGCCATATGTTCGAGGAAGTGAGCTAACCCCTGCTGATGATCCTCCTCCTGTATCGCTCCGACGTTGGCGAGAATATAGAAATCAGCCTGTCCCTTCGGTCGGGCATTATGGCGAATATAGTATGTCATATTATTATCCAACACTCCATATCGTAGATCGCTATCGGAAACACTCGATCCAAATGTCGATAACGCGATACATATAAATGTCCCTAGAAGGAGCAATCTTAAACTAGTTTTACCCATAATAAAATTATTTTTATATTCTGCAACGGCGAAGATAATTGATTAATTGTCTATATCAATACAAATGTATGTAAATTGCAGTAATATAGATGAACTTTGATATTTTTTTTGTACATTTGTGGTCAATATTTTATAATTACATAGGGTGTTTATGGAGGTAATAAAGACAGAATTAGAGGGGGTTGTAATAATAGAACCTCGAATTTTCAGCGACGATAGAGGTTATTTTTACGAATCGTTTTCGCAGCGTGAGTTTAGTGAAAAGGTATGTGACACGGTTTTTGTTCAGGATAACCAATCTAAATCGAGTTATGGAGTTTTGCGAGGACTTCACTTTCAGAAGGCTCCCCATGCTCAGAGTAAGCTGGTGCGTGTGTTGAAGGGGCGTGTGGTGGATGTAGCGGTCGATATTCGCAAAGGCTCGCCTACCTATGGCAAGCATGTGGCGGTGGAGCTTACGGAGGATAACCATCGTCAGTTGTTTATCCCACGTGGCTTTGCCCATGGATTTGTGGTTTTGAGTGAGGAGGCGATATTCCAATATAAGTGCGACAACTTCTACTCTAAGGAGTCGGAGGGGGCGTTGATGTGGAACGACTCTGAGTTGGCGATTGATTGGGGTATCTCGGAGGCGGAGGCTATATTGTCGGATAAGGATAGGTTGAACTCGTCGTTTGCCGATTTTGATTCACCATTTTCATATGATATAAATTACTATGAGTAAGACAATTTTGGTGACTGGCGCAAATGGCCAGTTGGGGCACGAGATGCAGCGAGTGGCTGTGGGGAGTGCCGATCGGTATATCTTTACGGATGTCGCGGAGTTGGATATTACCAATTTCGAGGCGATATTGAAGATGGTTATGGAGCAGAGGGTCGATGTGATTGTCAACTGTGCGGCCTATACCAATGTCGATAAGGCCGAGGATGACGAGGCATTTGCCAATCTGTTGAACAACACTGCGGCAGGCTATTTGGCAAAGGCAGCAGCCCAGAGTGGTACGACTTTGATCCATATTTCGACCGACTATGTATTCGACGGTTCGGCACATGTGCCCTATACCGAGGAGCAGTCAACAGCACCCATCGGGGTCTATGGCGTGACGAAGTTGGCAGGCGAGCAGAGCGTTGTGGAGTCGGGTTGCAACCATATCATCATCCGCACTTCGTGGTTGTATTCGCAGTGGGGTGGCAACTTCGTAAAGACCATGCAGCGACTCACGGCCGAGCGCGACACGTTGAGTGTGATCTTTGACCAAGTGGGCACGCCGACCCATGCAGGTGATCTGGCCGATGCCATCGCCCACATCATCGCGACCGACCAGTTGAGCAAGAGTGGCACATACCACTTCAGCAACGAGGGTGTCTGTTCGTGGTATGACTTTGCGCAGGCGATCTGTCAAAAGAGCGGCAACGAGTGCAAGATCTCGCCCATCCACTCCGACGAGTTCCCAGCCAAGGTGACGCGCCCTCACTACTCGGTGTTGGATAAGACCAAGATCAAGACGACCTTTGGCATCGAGATCCCATACTGGACGGTGAGCCTCGATAAGTGTATTGAAGAGTTAAAAAATTAATAACCTCTATCTCTATCCGTCATCCTGAACTTGATTCAGGATCCCTCGAACGAGGGGGTAATAGAGTTGAAAACTAAATGAATATGGAGTTTAAGAGAAATATAATCATCACAGGTGGTGCAGGATTTATCGGCAGCCACGTAGTGCGTTTGTTTGTAAATAAATACCCTGAGTATCATATTATTAATGTCGATAAGTTGACCTATGCTGGTAACCTTGCGACGTTGGCCGATGTGGAGACGATGTCAAATTACACCTTTGTCAAGGCCGATATCTGCGACTTCGACAAGATGGTGGCGCTATTTGCCGAGTACAACGTCGATGGTGTAATCCATTTGGCAGCCGAGAGCCATGTTGACCGTTCTATCAAGGATCCCTTCACCTTTGCACAGACCAACGTGATGGGTACTTTGTCGCTATTGCAGGCGGCTAAGAATCAGTGGAATGGCGACTACGAGGGTAAGCGTTTCTACCACATCTCGACCGATGAGGTATATGGTACATTGGAGTTCGACGGCACATTCTTTACCGAAGATACGGCCTACGATCCACACTCGCCATACTCGGCATCGAAGGCGAGTTCAGACCACTTCGTGCGAGCATTTGCCGACACCTACGGCATGCCAACGGTGGTGACTAACTGCTCGAATAACTATGGGCCATACCAGTTCCCCGAGAAGTTGATTCCGTTGTTTATCAACAATATCCTCAAGGGAAAACCGTTGCCCGTATATGGCAAGGGTGAGAATGTGCGCGACTGGTTGTATGTGGTTGACCATGCGCGAGCAATCGATGTGATCTTCCACGAGGGCAAGCTCTCGGACACCTACAATATCGGTGGGTTCAACGAGTGGAAGAATATCGACCTAATCAAGGTTATCATCGCGACGGTAGATCGTCTATTGGGCAAACCTGAGGGGCATAGCCTAGGTTTGATCACATATGTGACCGACCGCGCAGGCCACGATCTGCGTTACGCAATCGATAGCACCAAACTCAAGAATGAGTTGGGATGGGAGCCATCGTTGCAGTTCGAGGAGGGTATCGAAAAGACCGTTGCATGGTATTTGGAGAATACAGAGTGGATGAACGACATCATCTCGGGCGACTACGAGAAGTACTACGACGAGATGTATAAGGGGCGATAAGTCCAGTTTTGAATAATGGGTTTTCAGTTAAAGGCAAACTACAAACCAACGGGTGACCAACCGCAGGCCATAGAGCAGCTAGTGGCAGCTCTGCGCCAAGGCAAACGTCACAATACACTGTTGGGTGTTACGGGTTCGGGCAAGACATTCACGATGGCAAATGTCATCGATGAGTTGGATCGCCCGACACTTGTTATTTGCCATAACAAAACCCTTGCGGCACAGTTGTATACGGAGTTCAAGAACTTCTTCCCAGACAACGCTGTGGAGTACTACGTGTCGTACTACGACTACTACCAGCCCGAGGCCTATCTGCCCACGACTGGAACATATATCGAGAAGGATCTCTCGATCAATGACGAGATAGAGCGAATGAGGCTCAAAACCACCTCGACACTGCTGTCGGGGCGGCGCGATGTGATTGTGGTATCGAGCGTCTCGTGTATCTATGGAATTGGTAACCCCGAGGATTTCAAGGCCAACTCGCTAACGCTTAAGGTTGGCGAGGCTGCCCCCATGAAGGAGATGCTGTATCGACTTGTTGAGGCGTTGTATACGCGTGTAAAAAAGGAGCTTACGGCGGCCACCTTTAGGGTCAATGGCGACTCGATAGATATCATGAGTGCTTATGGTGAGCAGTGCTATCGAGTGACACTATTCGACGACGAGATAGAGTCGATCACCACGATTGACGCGGTGACGGGCGAGCGATTTGTGAGGATGGAGCAGATCACCATTCCGCCTGCAAATCTGTTTGTTACAACCAAGGAGCGAATCGCCAAGGCGATGTCGCAGATCCGCTACGACATGGAGTGCCAAGCGGCAGAGTTCGAGCGCAACGACCGCATGATCGAGGGGCAACGCCTGCGCCAACGCGTGGAGTATGATCTGGAGATGATCAAGGAGTTGGGCTACTGTTCGGGTATCGAGAACTACTCGCGATACTTCGACAATCGCAAACCTGGTATGGCACCCTTTACGCTGTTGAACTACTTCCCCGAAGATTTTTTGACCATCATCGACGAGAGCCATGTCACTGTACCTCAGGTTCGTGGAATGTATGGTGGCGATGCAGCGCGCAAGATAAACCTCATCGAGTATGGATTTCGTCTGGAGGCAGCCAAGGATAATCGTCCGCTGCGCTACGACGAGTTTTCGCATATGCTCAATAGCGTGATCTATGTGAGTGCTACGCCTGGTGAGTATGAGATCGAGGCGGCCAACAACGAGTTGGTGATGCAGTTGATACGCCCTACGGGTCTGATCGACCCTCCGATGTTGTTGCGTCTGCCGCTGACGCAGATCGACGATCTGGTCAATGAGATCAACATGGCGGTGGCCAAGGGGGATAAGGTTATCACGACGACGATCACCAAGCGCATGGCCGAGGATCTGTCGAAGTATCTGGATCGGTTGGGGATTCGAAATAGGTATATCCACTCGGATATCGACACGATGGAGCGAATCCGTATATTGGATGATCTGCGCAAGGATCTCTTCGATGTGTTGGTGGGTGTCAATCTGTTGCGCGAGGGGTTGGATCTGCCCGAGGTGGGTGTGGTTGCGATTCTAGATGCCGACAAGGATGGCTTTCTGCGCAATGCCCGTTCGCTGACCCAGATTACGGGGCGTGCGGCACGTCATGCCAAGGGTGTGGCGCTGTTGTATGGAAATGTATGCACCGATTCGTTGGCTAGCTCAATTATGGCTTCGAACAGAAATCGCATGGCGCAGGTGCGCTATAATATGCAACACAATCTATTCCCTCGCCAAGCGGAGCGAAGCGGTGATAATGGTGGAAATCAGCTGCTTGCGCAGCGAGTTGCGGAGGAGGTTGAGGCAACACCAATTGTCAGATACCCCATCAAGGAGCCAAAGCCGATGCCGATGGCCGCCTCGCCTACGGCTAGCTATACGGCTGGTGATCGCACGGTGGGGGGGAGCAACCAACCGCAGGGTGTGAGCTATCGCAAGGGGGGTGTGGTGAACTACATAACGGGTGAGGTTACATTCCCCGATGAGGAGCCTCGAGGAGGGGTGGACTACGACTCGCAGATAGCAGATGCCAAGGCGCAGATGGAGGCTGCGGCCAAGAGTCTGGACTTTGGCGCAGCGATCAAATATCGCGATTTGATGTTCAAACTCACCAAAGAGCGTGACGCAAAGAGGTAATATGGTGTAAAAGAGGGTAAAAAAGGTAAGAATTGGTTGCAAAAACATAAAAAAATTATCATATTTGCGACCGTATTATGGTCGATTGTCGGCTGATAGGTGTCGATAGATAATAAAATATAGAGAGTTATGATAAAGATAACATTTCCCGATGGATCACAGCGTGAATATGCCAAAGGGACAACAGCTTTTCAAGTAGCCGAGAGCATTAGCCCTCGTCTGGCATCGGATGCATTGGCCGCAGGGGTCGATGACCAGACGGTCGATATGGGGTATGCAATCGAGGCGGATGCTGCGGTGAAGTTCTACAAGTGGGACGATGCCGAGGGTAAGCACGCCTTCTGGCACACATCGTCACACATCTTGGCAGAGGCTTTGATGGAGCTATATCCAGGTATTAAGTTTGGAATTGGCCCAGCGATCGAGAGCGGATTTTACTATGATGTAGAGTCACCACGCCCAATTGTCGAGGCTGATTTGGCTACGATCGAGTCTAAGATGACGGAGTTGGCGCGCAAGAAGGAGGCGTTGGCGCGCAGCGAGGTTAGCAAAGCTGACGCTTTGGCACGCTTTGAGGCGATGGGCGAGAACTACAAGGTGGAGTTGATTAACGACCTAGAGGATGGTACAATTTCATTCTACACCAATGGCGAATTTACCGATCTGTGTCGTGGGCCACACATCCCTCATACGGGTCATATCAAGGCTATTAAATTGACCTCGGTGGCAGGTGCTTACTGGCGCGGAAACGAGAAGAATAAGATGCTTACGCGTATCTATGGAATCTCATTCCCAAAGAAGGCATTATTGGATGAGTATCTAGCGATGATGGAGGAGGCGAAGAAGCGCGACCATCGTAAGTTGGGCAAGGAGTTGGAGTTATTCGCCTTCTCGCAGCGTGTGGGTCAGGGTTTGCCATTGTGGTTGCCTAAGGGTGCAGCGTTGCGTGAGCGTCTGGAGGGCTTCTTGCGTGGTGTGCAGCGTGAGCATGGCTACCAGCAGGTTATCACTCCACATATCGGAAATAAGGAGTTGTATGTTACCTCAGGGCACTATGCAAAATATGGCAAGGATTCGTTTCAGCCAATTCATACCCCAGACGAGAATGAGGAGTTCTTGTTGAAGCCGATGAACTGTCCTCACCACTGTGAGATCTATAAGGTGAAGCCACGTTCGTATAAAGATCTTCCAATCCGTATGGCGGAGTTCGGTACGGTTTATCGCTATGAGCAGACTGGCGAGTTGCATGGTTTGACACGTGTGCGTGGATTTACTCAGGATGATGCCCATCTGTTTGTTCGCCCCGATCAGTTGTTAGATGAGTTTAAGCGTGTGATTAATATTGTGTTGTATATCTTCAAGACTTTGAAGTTTGATAACTTTACAGCTCAGATCTCGCTCCGTGACCCTAACAACAAGGAGAAGTATATCGGAACTGACGAGAATTGGGATAAGGCTGAGCAGGCGATTATTCAGGCATCGGCTGAGAAACAACTTAACACAATTGTGGAGTATGGCGAGGCGGCATTCTATGGGCCGAAGTTGGACTTTATGGTTAAAGATGCAATCGGTCGTAAGTGGCAGTTGGGAACTATTCAGGTTGATTATAACCTGCCAGAGCGATTTGATCTTACTTATAAAGGCTCGGATGATAAGTTGCACCGTCCAATCATGATCCATCGTGCGCCATTTGGTTCAATGGAGCGTTTTGTGGCAGTGTTGTTGGAGCACACAGGGGGTAAATTCCCATTGTGGTTGTCGCCCGACCAGGTTGTTGTGTTACCTATTTCGGAGAAGTATAACGACTATGCCGAGAGAGTTGCAAAGATCTTAAATAAGCAGGATGTTCGCACACAGGTGGATGATCGTAACGAGAAGATAGGTCGTAAGATCCGCGACAATGAGTTGAAGCGTATCCCATATTTGTTGATTGTTGGTGAGAAGGAGATGGCCGATGGTTGTGTTTCGGTGCGTGCTCAAGGTGAGGGTGGCGACAAGGGTTCGATGACGATCCAAGGCTTTGCAGAGTATATTGCTGATATGGTTACGAACGAGATTGAGGCCAATCGCATGGCGGATGACGAGTAGTAATTACTAGGTATTAAAAAGATATTTAAAAAGTTGTAGGGATAGATTTTTTTTCTATCTTTGCATAAGATAAAGTTAATAAGGTAATAAATTAAACGAATTAGGAGGACAAAACTATAGCTGGACCAAAACCATTCTATCCAAGACCAGCGGGCGCTGGTGCCCCACGACCACGACCAAATGCGCTTCGCGGTCGCCGCCTTCCCGAGAAAGAGAAGGCACACCGTACAAATGATGAGATAGATGTATCGCACGTACGTTTGGTGGGTGATAATATAGAGTCATCAGAGGTGGTGTCAATTCGTGAGGCACTACGCATGGCCGAAGATATGGAGCTAGATCTAATCGAGATCTCGCCCAAGGCAGAACCCCCAGTATGTCGCATTGCCGACTACTCGAAGTTCTTGTATCAGTTGAAGAAGAAGGCCAAGGAGTTGAAGGCCAACCAGACAAAGACGGTGATCAAAGAGATCCGTTTCGGCCCACAGACCGATGACCATGACTACAACTTTAAGTTGAAGCATGCGGAGAACTTCATCAAGGAGGGTTCGAAGGTCAAGGCGTATGTATTCTTCCGCGGTCGTTCGATTGTCTTTAAGGAGCAGGGTGAGATTCTGTTGTTGCGTTTTGCCACCGATTTGGAGGAGATCGCAAAGGTAGAGTCAATGCCGCGATTGGAGGGTAAGAAGATGAATATGATCTTGGCACCTAAGGCGAAGAAGTAGCGGTCGAGTGCGGTGGGGTTTGAGAGTTCTTAGGCTCAACGCAAAAGCGCTTATAATACTCAACGCAAAGAGTGCTTATAACACAGGTAAAAAGGGTGGTATCTGGTCTCAGGTGCCACCTTTGCTATATATAATTGGGCGAAAATAGGGGGTTATACAAATAAAATTGTTACCTTTGTGGGATTAAGGTATATTTGATTGAAAAATAGATGATTAAAGCAGGACGCAAACACACACTTACCGTAAACCGAATCTCGGATTATGGTCTCTACTTGGCTAATGCCGAGGGCGACGAGGTACTACTCCCCAACCGATATATTTCACTCTCGCAAAAGGAGGGCGACGAGGTAGAGGTATTCGTATACCACGACTCGGAGGATCGTCTGGTGGCAACCACCGAGGAGCCAGTGGCGATGGTTGGCGAGGTGGCATATATGAAGATTGTGGATAAGAACCTTCATGGCGCATTCCTCGATTGGGGTCTCTATGGCAAGGATCTGTTCCTGCCCAACCGCAACCAGCAGGGTGGCGTGGTGATTGGCAACCACTGTGTGGTCTATCTCTATGAGGATAGCATCACGGGGCGTTGTGTTGCTACGACGAAACTGCGAAACTTTGTGCACAACGAGACCATCGGTGTGGAGCATCGCGACGAGGTGAGCGTGTTAGTGGCCTCGGAGTCGGAGATCGGCTTTCGTGCGATTATCAACAACCGCTATTGGGGTATGTTGTACAAGAATCAGCTCTTCCGCCCTATCGCGGTGGGGGATAGGATCAAGGCCTATGTGCGTCGCATAACCGAGGATAATCGAATTGATTTGACACTCAACCAGCAGGGCTACAAAGAGGTGAAGAACTCGGCAGAGATACTGCTTGATCTGTTGAATAAGAATAACGGAGAGTTGCCAATCAACGACAATAGCGCCCCAGAGCGCGTTGCCGAGTTGACGCTTATGAGCAAAAAGTTGTTTAAACGTTCGTTGGGCGTATTGCTCAAGCAGGGGTTGGTCGAGAGTACGGAGCGAGGAATTCGTATCATTAAAGCGGAGTAGTTTTTAAATAGACGAAGAGATAGGCATGAGCAGGATAGCAACAGCCGAGAGAGTGAGTCTCGAGCCATCGGATAACTTTGTATTGCAGCGTTCGCGCCTCGCCTACCACTATGCGGCAGAGTGCATAGCGACCAAGGCAGAGAGGGTGTTGGAGATCGGCACTGGCACGGGATATGGGGTGGATATAATCGCTCCAAAGGCGGAGCGCTTTGTCTCGATTGACAAACATCTACCAGCGTTGGACGGTGAGCAGTTGGCAGACGGTGTGGAGTTGATAGAGGCGTGTGTGCCTCCTCTGCCCTTTGACGATGCGACGTTTGATTGCGTGGTGTCGTTTCAAGTAATTGAGCATATCGAGGATGACGTTCGATTTGTGAGCGAGGTCTATAGGGTGTTGAAGCCAGGCGGTCGATTTATCGTCTCGACACCCAATATCAAGATGTCGTTGACGCGCAATCCGTGGCATGTGCGCGAATATACGAGCGAGGAGTTTAGAGAGTTGCTGACGGCAAGTTTCGAGAGCGTGGAGGCGATGGGTGTGGTCGGCAACGAGCAGGTGATGGCCTACTATGATAAGAATCGAGAGGGTGTCGAGCGCATTACGCGATTTGATGTGTTGGATCTGCAACACCGTCTGCCAGCATGGATGTTGCAGATACCGTACGATATTTTGAATAGATTGAATAGGAGACGACTTTTGGAGCAGAATAGTCAACTCACGCAGTCGATTGTGATGGAGGATTATCGTGTGGAGGCGGTGAGTGACGATGCATTTGATTTGATATATATAGCTAAAAAATAAGATGTTATGTGTGGAATTGTAGGGTATGTAGGAGGGCGACAGGCCTACCCAATTTTGATAAATGGACTCCGTCGTTTGGAGTATCGAGGATATGATAGTGCAGGGGTGGCGATGATCGATTGTGAGGGTGTGCTCAACGTGTTGAAGTGTCGCGGTAAGGTGGCATCGTTGGAGCACTTTGCCGAGGATAAGAATATCAATGGTTCGATCGGAATTGCGCACACGCGTTGGGCGACACATGGTGAGCCAAATGATGTTAATGCCCACCCTCACTTCTCGCAGTCGGGCAAGATTGCGCTTATCCACAATGGAATTATCGAGAACTACGCAACCATCAAGGCGGCGCTTGCCGAGTGTGGATTCTCGTTCAAGAGCAGCACCGACTCTGAGGTGTTGGTCAATCTGATTGAGTTCGTTCGCGAGAGTAATAACTGTACGCTGTTGGAGGCGGTGCAGGAGGCGTTGAAGCAGGTTATTGGAGCCTATGCTATTGCTATTATCGATAGGTCAAACCCACGCGAGATCATCGCGGCTCGCAAGAGTAGCCCGATGGTTATCGGAGTGGGAAATGGCGAGTACTTCTTGGGATCCGACGCTTCGTCGATCATTGAATATACTCACGAGATGGTCTATTTGGATGACGATCAGGTGGTTGTGATCAATCCCGACAAGGAGTTGAAGGTTGTGGGGTTGGACAATGTCGAGAGCAAGATCTGTATTCAGAAGTTGGAGCTTAGCATCTCGGAGTTGGAGAAGGGTGGCTACGACCACTTTATGATAAAGGAGATCCACGAACAGCCCAAGACGATTGTCAACTGTACGCGCGGACGTATCAATCCTGAGAATAGTACGATTATACTATCGGGTGTGGAGAGCCATCGTGCGAAGTTTATCAAGACCAAACGCATTATCTTTGTGGCGTGTGGTACGTCGTGGCATGCATCGTTAATTGGCGAGCACCTTATCGAGAATATATGTCGCATACCAGTCGAGGTGGAGTACGCCTCGGAGTTTAGGTATCGCAATCCAGTGATCAACCCTACGGATATTGTCATCGCAGTGTCGCAGTCGGGCGAGACGGCCGATACGTTGGCGGCTATTGAGTTGGCCAAGAAGAGTGGGGCGTTTGTCTATGGAATTTGTAATGTGATCGGTTCGTCGATCGCTCGTGCCTCGGACTCAGGCTCTTATATACATGTTGGGCCAGAGATCGGAGTGGCCTCGACCAAGGCCTTTACGGGTCAGGTGACACTGTTGGCGATGTTGGCACTCTCGATTGCACAGCAGCGCCGAACTGTCGACAAAGAGTTGTCGGAGGTGATGAGCAAGGAGCTGTTGGCTCTGCCCGAGAAGATCGAACATACGCTAAAGCTAGATGGTCAGATTGCTGATTTGGCTAAGATCTTTACATATGCCCACAATTTTATCTATCTGGGACGTGGTTATAACTATCCTACGGCACTCGAGGGGGCATTGAAGCTCAAGGAGATCTCCTATATTCATGCCGAGGGTTACCCTGCGGCCGAGATGAAGCATGGGCCTATCGCGCTGATCGACAATGAGATGCCGACGGTGGCGATCGTCACACCCGACCACACCTATCACAAGACGATAAGCAATATTCAGGAGATCAAGGCTCGCGGAGGTAAGATCATCGCTGTGGCGGCCGAGGGTGACGAGGAGATAGATGCAATTGCAGATTTCGTGATTAAGGTGCCGATGGTGCACGAGGCGTTGATGCCTGTCATCATCTCTATTCCACTTCAGCTGTTGGCCTACCATATCGCCATCAACAAGGGGCAGGATGTGGATCAACCACGTAACCTTGCGAAGTCGGTCACTGTCGAGTAGTGCGCGCGGTTGCGGTCAATTGACCTTTAGCGTCGAGCAACGCGCAACGACTCGGGTAGCGGCAGTGAGAGTCGCGAGAATGAGATTAGAGTGGCCAACGCTGCGAAGGCTATACTCATATAGAATATTTCGGATGATCGCTCAGAGGGTAGGATGTAGAACAACATCGCTACCGCCGAAGCGCCCGATATCTGCCCCACAAGGCGTGAGGTGGCCATCATGCCACTTGCCGATCCACTTCGCTGGATGGGAGCCGACGATATGACCAGACTATTGTTGGGGGCTTGAAAGACTCCAAACCCAAATCCGCTGAGCGCCAATCGCCAGATGAAATCCCAATGCGTGGGGGCATCGGGCAGAAAGAGCAGCGAAACCAATCCACACAACATCACCACCAAACCGCAGCACCCCAAACGTGCAGCGTGGACACGCTCGACCAGAAATCCCGAGATCGGAGTTGTCACCATATTTACCGCAGGCCATGCGGTGAGCACCAACCCCACGTCGATGGGTGAGAATCCATATTGATGTTGTAGTATAAATGGCATGGCGACAATAATCGACATCTGCGCCACGAATATGAGAATCGAGGTGGTGAGCGAGAGCGAAAAGAGCGGTATGCGCAGCAGATCGAATGGCAGCAGAGGCAACGTGCGTCGCAACTGACTACGCACAAACTGATACCACACCACTACGCCCACAGCCAACTCGATGGCCAATATCCACCACTCGACACCGTGCGACACACCCGTCACAACGGCAAATAGTAGTCCGAAACTCAGGGCGTTTAGCAGAGCGTCGCGCCAGTGGAAATAACGAATATCTTGATATGCAACATTGTGGGGCAGAAAGAGGTAGCCCAACGTAATGGCCAACAGACCCAACGGTAGATTGATGGCAAACAACCACTGCCAATCGGCCACCGACAATATCGCCGTGGCGATCGTTGGGCCCATCACGGCCGATACCGAGACCACCGTGGAGTTGAGTCCAATGCCGCGCCCAAGCATGCGTCGCGGATAGATAAGTCGCACAATCGAGATATTGATGCTCATCACGGCACTCGCCCCCAAACCCTGCAACATGCGACACACCACCAACGATTCGAAATCCCACGACAAAGCACACCCCACCGACATGAGGGTAAATAGACACAATCCCGAGATATAGATACGACGATAGCCCACGAAATCGCCCAACGTCGAGAATATCAACAGCGAGACAACCACCGCGATTTGGTAAGCATTGATGATCCAGATCGACTCCGAGGCCGAGATGTTGAGGCGGCTACAGAGCGTGGGCAGTGCAATATTGACAATCACACCATCCAACACCGCAAGCGAGACGGCCGACATAATGGCCAAGATGGCCAACAGTCGTCGTGGCATAGGTATGCCATCCCACTCCTGTGGGTTGGAAATGGCTGCGGTGGCACGATTCTTCATTGGGGCGGTGGAGATGGTTGATTAAAACTCCGCTTCGAACTGCTCTTGGCGACGGTCGTTGCCGACATTTGATTCGCGTGCCACAAGTTCGATTTGGTAGAGTACGGTTTCGATTGGCTCTATGCCCAATTGGGGTTTTCCCTCCTCGCCATAACCCAACTTCGACGTGACATATAGGTTTATACGTCCACCAACACCAATCAAACGTAGCCCCTCGGCAACCCCCTTAGGAAGATCGCCCAGTACGAACGACTCCTCGATGGTCGTAACCTCGGCCACAGCCACAGAATCAATCGCCACAGAATCGGTAGCCAATGTATCGATAACTAAAGAGTCAACCGCCAATGTGTCTGCGGTCAACGTATCTGCCATCGCCATTGCTGGATAGCGACGAACACCGTCGACACTCGAGATGCTATAGCGGATCGTAACCCAATCGTTAGCCACTTTGGGCATCTGTTTCTCGTCTCCAATCACATCTATGCGATATGTGAGTCCCGTTTTGGTTCGTTTGTAGCTGCGATCCGCTGCTGCCAAATCGGCCAAGTATCGCTCCTCATAGCCACGTCGACGCTCTGGTTCGAGATATAGCTTATAGTGCATATAGGCCGTACGACCATCCTCGGCCGACATCGCAGCACGCCCCTCGCTATACTCAACTATCGCACGACAAACCACATCGACATTGATCGATGAATCCATCTGCATCAACTGCTCACCAATGCTCAACCCGACGATATAGGCCAACGAATCAACCTCGCCACTCAACGCTGCACCACGATAATTGGTGCTGCCCGCGCTGCTACTACCACCACCCACCGACGAACAGCTCATCGCGATAGATGCTGCAACTACACATAGACTCAAAAAAAGACCCCTCATAATCTTCGAAATTTTTATTACATTACACCTTCGCGCCACGTCGCGAGGTCAACAATATCAACACTACACCCACCACAGCCGAGGCCAACGACCCAGCCAAGATGGCAATCTTACCACTATCGACATAATCCATGCTGATCGAGCCAAAGGCCAAGGTGTCGACAAAGATCGACATCGTAAAGCCAATTCCACCCAAACACGCCACACTAAACAGCATCAACCAACTGCTCGACGAGGGCAGCTCGGCCAACTTAAACTTCACGGCCAACCAACTCATCAAGAATATGCCAACTGGTTTGCCGATCAACAACCCCAAGAATACACCCAGACCGATCGATCCACCTGTTGCCGAGTAGCTAAATATATCCAACTGATCGGCATTGATATGCACACCGCCATTGACCAGCGCAAAGATCGGCATGATCATGAAGGTGATGTAGGGGGCAAGCGTGTTCTCTAACTTTGCACTCATCGGAATCGATCCGCTGGTCAGACGTGTCATGCGTCGCAACTGCTCGTAGTAGTGCTCCTCCTTAAACTCCGTATCCTCACCACTGGCCGCCTCGACAATTCCATGCTCCAGATCATCGGCCTGACGCAGGAAGTATTGCTTACTATATCGAGGCTCCGTGGGGATCAACATCGCCATCACAACACCCGACAGCGTGGCGTGAACCCCCGAGTAGTAGAACAAGCTCCACACCACCAATGCCGCCACAATATAAAATACCAAGTGGCGCTCACCCATGCGGTTGATCGCATAGACAAACAGCATGATAACGGCCGCGATCAACAGATAGGTGAAGTTAACCCCTCCGCCATAAAAGAGTGCGATCACAATTATTGCACCCAGATCATCGGCCACCGCCAATGCCGTAAGGAATATCTTGAGCGAGAGGGGGACACGATCGCCCAACATCGACAAGATACCCACCGCAAAGGCGATATCCGTAGCCATCGGCACTCCCCAACCACCCTGAACAGGTGTGCCACCATTCAACGAGGCGTAGATCACCGCAGGGACAATCATTCCGCCCAATGCCGCCATTACGGGCAAGATAGAGCGCTGAACAGAACTCAACTCGCCATGCATCACCTCGCGCTTGATCTCCAAACCCACCGAGAAGAAGAAGATCATCATCAACGCATCGTTGACAAAGGTCTCGACCGTCATGTTACGCGGAAACGACATATTGAACAACCCTCCGTGTGAGTGAATTCGCATCGAGAAATCGGTGGTCAAAAACTCATGATAGGCGCTCGCTGTAGCCTCCAAATTGGCCAACGTCATCGCCACTACGACACACAGAATTAGCAAAACACCTCCAGCCCATGGCTTGTCGGCCAATAGACGAGTTCGCTCCGATAGTTGATGGCTTCGGCGTACCCACGAAAATTTAGTTAATTTGAGATACATTTTTTTTATTTGTTTACCCTCTCTGTAGTGCCATCGACTTGATGGCCAAGCCACAGAGTTTATATATCATTCGTGTTCCCACCACCAGATCCGTCACATCGTCGGCATGGGGGACAACCTCCACCACGTCGAACCCAATTATCTCGCGCCCCGACTCGACAACCCTCTCCAATAGATAGATCGCCTGATTGTAGCTCAACCCTCCACCCACAGGGGTACCCGTGTGGGGTGCGTAGGCGAGTTCCAACCCATCGATATCGAAACTAACATAGACCCTCTGCGGCAGTGACTCCACAATCCGATCGCAGAGCGTGCGCCACGTAGCGCCCTCAAACATGGCGCGTGCCAAGGCGAGATCTTCGAAATTCACCACACGGTCGTCTCGTTCGGCCAACGCCTGCTCTCTGTCGCAAAAATCGCGCACTCCTACCTGTACCAGCCGCTCGATCGATTCGCAGTCGCGCAGCACGTTGTACATCACCGAGGCGTGCGAAAACTCAAAACCCTCGTAACCCTCTCGCAGATCGCGGTGGGCATCGATATGCAACACTCCAAAGCTATCGTACACCTCGCTCAATGCCAACATCGCGCCATAGGGCGTAGAGTGGTCACCACCCACAACCCCCACGATCTTGCCATCGCGTAGTGCCGCTGAGCAGATATCGTATACATACTTATTCATCTCGCGCGAGGCTTGATTCACCCGCTCCACATCGGTTACGACCTGCGCATCGACCTGCGCACCACCACCCTCCAAATGGGCGATAACTCGCTCGGCAATGGGGCGCATGCTCTGTGATAGTTGCTCGACGTGCTCACTCATGGGCAGCGTCGCGATACCCTCGCGCCAAGCCCCTTGAGCCGATGAATCGTAGAGATCTAACTGAGCCGAAGCCTCCAACAGAGCTGCTGGAGCCGCCGCCGTACCTGACCTATACGATACCGTGACATCCCACGGCACCATGAGCAACGATACTCGTGAATTGGCCACCGTCGAGGGTAACGCAAAGAAGCCCTCTCCAACCACTCCAACGCCATTGGGGTCGAAGTCGCGAAGTTCGGGCGATATTTGATAATTTGCAACCTTTGACATTTGCATCTATAAATTTCCACAAATATACGAACTTTTCCTTAGATTATACCTATATTTGCACCCTAAAGATGAATTTCGTGAAGATTGTAATAGACTCTGCAATACCTTTTATCGAGGGTGTATTTGAACCATACGCACAGGTGGTGTATGTCGCGAGCAGCCAGATCACACCCGATGTGATCCGCGATGCAGAGGCGATGGTGGTGAGAACTCGTACCAGATGTGATGCACAGCTACTCGACGGTTCGGCCATTCGACACATCGCAACGGCCACTATCGGATATGACCATATAGATTTGGAGTATTGCCGCCAAAACACTATCGAGGTGACAACTGCCGCAGGGTGCAACGCTCGCGGTGTGTTGCAGTGGGTGGGGGCAGCTCTGGTCGAGATTGCGCGACTACAGGGCGGATGGCAACCACACCAAAAGGTGTTGGGAGTGGTTGGTGTGGGTAACGTCGGACGATTGACCGAGGAGTATGCCCGTCGGTGGGGTTTCAAGGTGGTGTGTTGTGATCCACCGCGTGCCGAGGCGGAGGGTGATGATGGCTTCGTGTCGTTCGAGGAGCTGTTGAGCGTGAGCGATATTGTGACTTTTCATACGCCCCTCGACGACCAGACGCGACACATGCTCAATCGACAGAGCGTCAAGCTGTTGAAGGGTGATGCCACGATCATCAACACCTCGCGCGGAGAGGTGATCGAGAGCGAGGCAATAGCTTCAAACGCCTCGCATACGTTGGCTTTCGACGTTTGGGAGGGCGAGCCAAATATCGACCTCGAGCTGTTGCAGCGCGCAGCAATCGCCACACCCCACATCGCAGGATACTCCATCCAAGGCAAGGCCAATGCCACGGCCGACGTGGTGTGCGACATCGCGCGACACTTCGAGTTGCCGATCGACGGATGGTTTCCCGATGCACCTCATAGCCACCCACAACTCATCGGCTGGGTGGAGCTGCAACAGAGCATCACAGAGCACTTTAACATCGCAGAGTTGAGCCAAACGCTCAAAAAGAGGGGTGGCGAATTTGAATATATGCGCAATAACTATTGCTATCGTGAGGAGTACTTCTAGCGTAGAGGTGCATAAATGTGTAAAATAGTTGCGTGAAATGGCTATTTTTCAGCAGAAATATTGTAACTTCGTGTGATGTTATTTTTTTAAGAAAATCAAAGTAATGATAAATAAGGTATTGAAGATAGGTGTTGCCCAAGGCGATACCAATGGAATCGGATGGGAGATCATCCTAAAGGTCTTTTCCGACTCGAGGATGTGCGAGATCTGCACACCCATAATTTATGGTTCGGCCGCGGCCGCGGAGTTCTACAAAGAGACGATGGGCGAGGTCGACAACATATCGTTCAACGTCGTGGCATCGGCTAGCGAGGCGCGCAAAGGGCGGATCAATTTGGTCGAGTGTGGATCGGTGGTCAAGACCATGATCACACCTGGTAAGGCTTCGGCATTGGCAGGCACCGCAGCAGTAGAGGCTTTGGCCAAGGCGACCGAGGAGCTAAAGGCAGGGGCGATCGACGCTATGGTCACCGCACCGTTTAACAAAGAGTCGGTGCAGAGCGAGAAGTTTGCATTCACAGGACATACCGAATATCTAGCGTCGCAATTCGAGGGCGAAAATATGATGATGATGTGCAGCGAGCTGCTAAAGGTGGGGCTGGTCACAAAGCATCTGCCCATCACAAAGGTGCCTGCAGCAATCAACAAGGAGAGTATCGTCAAGGATCTTACGGGGTTGCGCAAGACACTGATTCAAGATTTCTCGATCGTCGAGCCTCGCATTGCAGTGCTGTCGCTAAACCCTCATGCAGGTGATGGCGGATTGCTCGGAGCAGAGGAGCAGGAGGTTATAGTACCTGCCATCCAAGAGGCCTATGCCAATGGTATATTCGCCTTCGGGCCATTCCCAGCCGATGGATTCTTTGCCGCAGGGTTGTTCAAGAAGTATGACGCTATATTGGCGATGTATCACGACCAAGGACTTACGCCATTCAAGACACTCTCGCCCGATGGCGTGAACTTCACAGCTGGATTGTCGGCCATCCGTACATCGCCCGACCATGGCGTGGCATACGACCGCGCAGGACAGAATAGTGCCGATCCAGCATCTATGCGAAATGCTATATATATGGCTATCGACATCGCACGATCGCGCGACGAGTATAAAACGAATAGTGCAAACCCACTCCAACATATCGAAACTGAGCGCGAACGCGACCGTGGCCATCGTCCACCTCGCGAGAGACGTGAGGGTAGGTAGTTTTCGCGTGTGTTGCTTTCGCGAACTGCCCTGCGCGGGCGGCGGCGGCGTGCTCGCCGCGGAGCTGATCTTTTTGCGGGGGCTTTTCTGCGGCCTACGGCCTTAGATGTTTAGCTCTCTTAACTTTTTATTCGAAAGTAAACTTTCAATAAAAAGTTAAGAGAGCTAAACATTTTTTTTTGCAAACTGCGTTCGCAAAAAAAAGCCACCGAGCACCATTCGGTCGTCAACTCTGCGCCAACTCTGCGTCAACTCTGCGGTTGGCACTTTCAACTTATCTTTTTGTTGGTGAATATGTCTCAGAACTTCTCAGTTTTTCTCAGTAAGACTCAGTAACCCGTTATTGCGGACTTGCTGAGAATTTCTGAAAAGAACTGAGTCTTTTTGAGTCTTTTTGAGGATTGTTGAGGATTGTTGAGGTGGTGGGTTGCGTGGTGAGTTGCGTGGTGAGTTGTGTGGTGAGTTGTGTGGTTGCCCTCGGATTTGGGTTCAAACACGCAAGTGTTTGAAAAATTTTGTGCTCTAGTAGGTTGTTCAAATTTATTTGAAAACAACCTACTAGAGCACAAAATATTAGAACGCAGTTCTAATCCCAAAATCCGCAGCGGGGATGGCACCCCCGCGGGTGCAGTGGCATATTATCGCTAGATAATAAGTCAGCTCCGCGGCGAGCACGCCGCCGCCGCCCGCGCAGGGCAGTCACGCGTAAGCCCCCAACAAAACAACAACAAAGCCGCTACTGTTGGCGGACGCAGCGGATTTGCATACCGTTGGAGCGGTAGCTATCGGCCATGGTCAACGTTGTGCCCGATGCCTCTAGCCACTCTAGCTGCATGCTCTTGGCATATACCGACGATGCGTCGCGACTCCAGTAGTAGCCCTTCCAAGGCTCATAATCGGAGTTTATATTCTGTAGGCGACCAGTGATGTATGTGCGGAATCCAAGACCCATAAATAGGTTGCCGCCACTAAGTGTTGCGCCATAGCTCTCACTCGTAAGGCTCTGATCGGCATCGACATAGAGTGCAGATAGCATATCCGACGTTGGCAGCTCCCAACCCATAGGACATGGATCGTAAACACTCTTCTCGTTGCTCACCCCACCCCAAAGGTCGGCATCGCCACCACTCCACACCCAGTCATAGTTATCTTGTGTCGAGCCAATGATATAGCGCCATGGGTAGGATGTCGCGTAGCTCACCGTACCAACCTCCGAGTCGCAATCCATATATACCTGCTCGTAGGTATACTCCGAGTGGTCGGTCTGGTCGGCATCTACGCCACCTGCTCCGTTGTAGCTGCCTGGATATATGAATGGATCTTTGCGTCCCCACTGGTAGTATAGTCCATACGAAAGGGCGATATTATCCGTCGTGCTATTGTCGTTGATTGAGGCTCCGAGGTTGCGATCCATATATGTCACATCCCCGATTGTGACCTCTGTCACCTCATCTTCGCAGACCCAGATGTGCCAGCTCCAGATAGCCGAGCCATCGCTCGCCTGAGCATAGATAAGGGCGTTACCCTCGATAACGTCGATCTCGCTACCATCCTCATCGAGGTCATCTTCGTCGGGCGTTACATAGAAGCTCATCATGCCATCTTGGTTGAGGTGGACATATTGAATAGGCAGATTGGCGCTACGCCACACGATTTCGCACTTGTCGGGCGCTGGTAGATCTTCGGTCAACAGCTCGCCCTTGCGACGTGGATTGAAGGTGTAGACGCGATCGGCCTTGTGTACCATCATCGAGTTTGACTGCTCGCTTTCCAACGACACAAACTCCTTGACACCCACATACAACGACTTGCGAACCACATAGTCGCCATCGGTGTAGCCCGAGATAAAGACCAACTCCGAGTCACCAGCCGTAGCCGACGATGGGGCGTAGGCGGTGATGGTGCAGTTCTCCAACGACACCTCGATGGTCCAATCATCGGGCTGTGCATCGACCTCGATATAGGTGATGTTGCTCTGTGTAAATGTAGTTATGGCGCTTCCGCCACCCTCGGCCACAAATAGTCCCTTGTTGTCAAGTACGATTGAACCCACGATCGAATCGCTATCGTCCGAACAGCCTGCCGCTAGCATAGCCACGAGAATCAACGAAAATAGATATTTTTTCATATACAATAATTTATTCATTTACTCCTCACCTCTTTAGGTGAGCGCACCTCGAAATTTGCGTCATTTTATAGTTAACGCAAAAAATCACACTTTAATATCCGCAAAGATATTAATTTTAGTCTAAATTCTCCGTTGCCCCACCATTTTTTTTTACACCGAATATTAATATATCATTGGGAGAGTTGTTGGCGATGGGCGAAAAAGAGACGAATAGATGGGCTAAGCGGTCTTGAAACTGGATTTTTATTTGGGGAATATAGCAATTAATCAAAAAAATGTATTATCTTTGCGTTGATTAGGCTCCAAGCGCCCATGTATACGTGAGCCACGTATGTAGAGAGATTTTTTTAGATGTTAGATTACAAGAGGATAAATATTCGCAATCGTCGCGCGACGTTCGACTACGAGATTGTCGAGGAGTTTGTGGCAGGTGTGGTGTTGGTGGGAAGCGAGATTAAGTCGGTGAGGTTGGGTAAGGCTGCGTTGACCGAGAGCTATTGCTACTTCGAGCGAGGTGAGTTGTGGATCAAGGGGGTCAATATAGCTGAGTATTTTTGGGGTAATCGTAACAACCATATCCCAAAGCGCGACCGCAAGTTGCTGCTCAACAAGAAGGAGTTGGTGAAGTTGGAGCGCGCGGTGCAGGTGCAGGGTCTTACGATCGTGGGGTTGAGGATGTTTATCACCGATGGTGGGTTGGCCAAGATCGTTGTGGGGTTGGCACGTGGACGTAAGGATTATGACAAACGAGAGCATCTCAAGGCCTCGGATGCCAAGCGAGAGATGGATAAGGCGCTCAAGCAGTATAAATAGGAGTATTTTTAGATGTCGTTGATATTAGCAATAGAGAGTGGAACGGAGATCTGCTCGGTGGCAATAGTAAAGGATGGTGGCGAGGTGTTGGCGTTGCGCGAGAGTAGCGTTGGCCGCGACCATGCACGATTGATTGCGGCCTTTGCCGATGAGTTGTTGTGTGAGGTGGGCATCGTAGCGTCGCAGTTGACGGCGGTGGCGGTGAGTAAAGGGCCAGGGTCGTATACGGGTCTGCGCGTCGGGGTGTCATTTGCTAAGGGGATGTGCTATGCGTTGGGGATTCCGCTCATTGGCGTAGCCTCTTTGGAGGCGTTGTGTTGTGCGGCAAGGATGAAGGAGGAGTTTGAGTCGGGGGCGGTGTTATTGCCGATGATCGACGCACGTCGCATGGAGGTCTATACACAACCCTTCGATGGCGAGGGTAGAGAGATGGCCGATGTGGAGTCGGTGATAATCGACGAGGGTTCGTTTGAGAGGTGGCGTACCAGTGCAAAAGAGGTGGTGATGTTTGGCGACGGTGCGGCTAAGTGCTGCGAGGTGTTGCCATGGGTGAAGTTTGTGGATGTTGCACCCTCGGCAGTGGCGGTGGCTAAGGTGGCTGCCCAGAGGGAGGCGAGAGGCGAGAGCGAGGATGTGGCATACTTCGAACCATTCTACCTCAAAGAGGCGGTGGTCACGAAGTCGAAGAAACGATATTTTTAAAGAGAAAAAAATTAACAAAACACAATAAGAACTTTAAATTAACCTAAAATTACAACAAAATGAACAGTAGTTTTACAATGTTGGATTATGCGATCTTCGTGATCTATGCAATTGCATTGGTCTCGATAGGTTTCTTTGTATCCAGAGGAAAGAAGGGTGAGGAGAAGAGTGCCGAGGATTACTTCTTGGCGAGCAAGTCTTTGCCTTGGTGGGCGATCGGAGCATCGCTTATTGCAGCCAATATCTCGGCTGAGCAGTTTATCGGTACATCGGGATCGGCATTTGCTGGTGGTATCGCAATCGCTTCATACGAGTTTATGTCTGCATTGACCCTTATTATCGTGGGTAAATACTTCTTGCCGATCTTCATCAAGCAGGGTATCTACACGATCCCAGAGTTTGTTGAGAAGCGTTTCTCGTCAAATCTAAAGACTATCCTTGCGGTATTCTGGATCTGTCTGTTCATCTTCGTCAACTTGACAACAGTGTTGTTCTTGGGCGGAAAGGCTCTTGATACGATCTTGGGTGTTGGTGATGGTTCGATGGTTGTGCCATCGATGATCTGTTTGGCTCTTGTGGCTGCTGCATACTCGCTATATGGTGGTTTGTCGGCTGTTGCATGGACTGACGTTATGCAGGTTGCTCTGTTGGTGATCGGAGGTTTGATCACGACATTCATCGCTCTCTACTATGTTACTCCGAATCACAGCATCGTTGAGGGTGTTGGCTATATCTTTGATAGCGCTCGCGACCACTTCGACATCATTCTATCGAAGGATCACAAGGAGTATATGAACCTTCCTGGTATCTCGGTATTGATCGGTGGTCTGTGGGTTGCTAACCTCTACTATTGGGGATTCAACCAGTACATCATCCAGCGTACGTTGGCTGCAAAGTCATTGGAGGAGTCGCAGCGCGGTATCATCTTCGCAGCCTTCTTGAAGATCCTTATCCCATTTATCGTCGTTATCCCAGGTATCATCGCATTTGTGATGTATCAGGATGCATCGGTCGAGGGTGTGCGTGCAGTGTTTGAGGGTGCTAATGGCGCGATGAACAACGATAGTGCATATCCATGGTTGATCCGTACCTTTGTGCCAACTGGTTTGAAGGGTTTGGTAGTTGCAGCATTGGCTGCGGCGATCGTATCGTCGTTGGCTAGTATGTTGAACTCTACGTCGACAATCTTCACGATGGATATCTATAAGCCATATATGAACCCTAATGCATCACAGAAGTCGTTGGTGAATGTTGGTCGTTTGACAGCTGCTGTTGCGTTGGTTATCGCATGTATCATCGCCCCAATGTTGGGTAACATCGGTCAGGTGTTCCAGTATATTCAGGAGTACACAGGATTGGTTAGCCCTGGTATCTTGGGAGTGTTCTTGATGGGTCTCTTCTATAAGAAGGCCAACAACAAGGGTGCTATCTGGGGAGTATTGTTGTCGATCCCTGTAGCGTTGGCATTCAAGATGATCCCTGGCTTGAATATTCCATTCATGAACCAGATGTTGTATACATGTTTGATCACTATCTTTGTTATCATCTTGGTGTCTAAGATGACGAGTCAGAATGGTGGTGCGGATGATCCAAAGGCGATTCCAGTATCAAAGGATATGTTCTATACCGACAAGGTATTCAACGTATGTGCCTATGTAATCTGCATCTTGTTGGCGATCATCTACGCTATCTTCTGGTAGTCGATCATTAACTCTGATAATATCAAGGGCGATCCTCGCGAGAGGGTCGCCCTTGTTGTTGAGTTCGAGTAACAAGGCGATTTTCGGCACTTCCCTCGCCCCTCAAATCCTCACGTACTTTAGTACGCTGCGGTTTGAGGGACTTCGCGAAGTCCCAAAACTCATCCTTGTTACTCAAACTCTACAAAGAGGATGACCAATAAGTATTTTTTTTCGTTCGTCATTGCGGAGTTGATCTATTGCTGTCCGATAAAAACAAACAGCCCATAACAATTCGGTGCCAGAGGTATTTCTCTGGCACTTTTTTGTGCAGCAAA
>JBCQUH010000030.1:0-27333 GCA_047174185.1 Rikenellaceae bacterium
GATGATTGAATGAATATTCATATGAATGATTAACTGAGCAGTTGAATGAATAACTGAATGAATGACTATTCAAATGCCCAACTGAATAACTGAATGAATGAATAACTGAATGAATGATTGAATATTCAACTGACTATGCTATTCGGAGGCAAAGGAGTTTGAAATTGCCATTGAATAGAAACAGCACTACGATCGGGAAATACATCTTCCCTTTATGGTGTTGTTGATTTTATGCTCATCATCGGCTTAGTCGTTCTCGTTGCAATGGCAGTCCCTGCGTAGAGGGTGGATATAGGTAAGCCTTACGAATGTAGAGAGTAACCGTAAGGCTTGGGCTTGAATATTTCCGCTCACGAAGCTACCTTTGCCATTGAAATGAGAATGATTAAGTCGCATTATGCTATCGCCAGCATCATCTCAACCCAAATCAAAATAACCCACAATTTGCAAATCCCATAAAAAATCGCTATATTTGCATAAGAATTAAGACGTTCATTGATTAAGCAAAATTGCGCATAATAACGCACTGCGCTCGTTTCTAAATGGTTACCTGTTTGAAAAATTATCTTTGTAATTGATTGGTATGTAGGCGATAAAGTTTTTGGCTATGACTTGCCGTATGAGTTTTCACCAAGTCGCACTTCTCGACTATTCGGGTGCGTTTTTCTCCATCTTCGATGTAGGAGCACTCTACTTTATCCACGATTCCTGCTTCTCGTGCAATCTCCTTGATGTACTTATTTACCTTCTGTTCGAGGCTGTTGGGTAGTTTGTTGTTGTATTTGTTGAGCAAGCGTTGCAACTCCGAACGTATTGGGATAACCACGTGTGCACCAGTCTTTTGCTGGCGGAGGTCAATCACTTTTTGACCGCTCTCAAGTGTTCTCAAGTTACCCTCGTTGATATTCGAATAGTCGCTATATCGCTGAGCCGTGTAACATCCAA
This sequence comes from Rikenellaceae bacterium, assembly GCA_047174185.1. Taxonomy (GTDB): domain Bacteria; phylum Bacteroidota; class Bacteroidia; order Bacteroidales; family Rikenellaceae; genus Alistipes. Next base: position 946 of record JBCQUH010000030.1, read on the forward strand.
CGAGGAAGATGTCTCGTGCTATCTCTCGCCCTGTGTTTGCGGATAAGTCCATCGCTGCAATCGCCTCAATCTCAGATTCGGTGAGATAGATACTCTCAACCTCCGCCGTTAGCACCTTAAACTTGCGGCTCTCAATCAAAGCATTAGAGTGCAACCCCTCATCACGAGCTGCTCTCATTATAATTTTTAGCTCCTTGACGTGTCTGCCAATGGTGTTCACCGCATAGTTCTTAGCAGAGAAGTGGGCAACAAAATCATCATAAAATTTAAGGTCGATATCAGCAAAGTCGAACTTCCTGCGCTTAGATTTGCAAAACTCCTCGAACTGCGCCACGAAACCTCGATAGTTCTTTATAGTCGATGGAGTGTAGCGCAACTTGCTGTGATTCAACCGTGAACCATCTGCCATCTCCTTGACGTATCTGTTGGCATAACTAAGCAAAGTCTCCTTTGTGATGGTCGCTGCACCACGCTTATTGACAACCTTCGGGTGGTGAAACGAGTAGATCATCTTCTCCAACTTAGTCTTCGTCATCACCGCCTCAGGGTCTTTTGCGATCTCGCTAAGAATGTAGCTGCGCATATCCGAGAGCTTGCACATCAGCTCACGCCCCTGCTGCTCTGTGAAGTCATCGGTGTAAGCTATACGGCTCTTCATCGCCTGCGTCTTGTTGTTCCAAGCATCCGAGAGCACCACGAAGCAGGTATCAACATAAAACTGATTCCCACGCCCCACGGTAAAGAGCATCTGCAACTTCACAAGCTTATTCTTCTGCGTAGTGCGAATACGATAACAAAATCCTGCCATATATCTAATGTATTGTGTTTAAATCCCCCCACAAAGATATGCAAATTTTGTCATACATTTGTCATACATCTTCTTTGCTCAACTTAACAACTGCTATGAAAATCTAATATCGAAACCATATAACTAACTGATTCACAGCACAAGTACGATTAAAACCGATAAAGTTAGATAAATATAAATAGCGTCCGCTTCGGACCTCGCAGCAAAACCTCTTCAGAGAACATCTGAAGGGGGGGGTGTTTTTTTATCTTGCTCGCGGTTGGATTATTTTACTATCTTTGTAGGGAGATTACAGAGTAACCAACCTGAAACAATAGAGACCAAAATGAAAAAGAACCCGAAAATCAAAAACTCTATAACCACAATTATCGCAGCTATATGCCTATGTATCTGCATATTGGCACATGGGGCAAAATCAACAACAAAGACTCCCCAAAACATCACAGTATCCTCGCTCGAGGAGCTTATGCCCCACCTCAAACATAACAACGTGACGGTGGCGATGACCCCTGGAACATATCGCGTCACAGCCGAGGATATGCGAAACGGAAGGTTCCCATCGGAATCAGAGGTCGAAGAGGGTCGATTGAAAAAGGTGCTGCTACTATTTGAGGGCAACAACAGCTACTACGACCTCACAGGTGTCGTGTTGGAGATCGAGGCAGAGGTATTCACAAAGCTGGACAACAAATATCGAGAGTTTATAAATATCCAAACGCTGGGTAACAACAACGTCATCAAGGGTATCAAATTGGTGGATATAGCCAATATGACGGATGGCCCCAACCGCGGATATGTAAATGTGATTTTGGACGGAGCATCGAATAGATTGGAGGAGGTCGAGATCAACTCAATCGGCTCATTCCCATATGGTTACGGTGAGTTATTTGGCAAGGGAGGCAAAAACGTGATCAACCACCGCAAGCACAGTGCATGTTTGGTCAGAGGATACAAAAACCATGTGCTGAATTGCAAGATCATCCACAACTCCTTTGGCCACTGCCTATTTATGCAGGCGGCCGACGAGCCGTTGATCGAGGGGTGCTACATACAGAGTTTTATGACTACCACCGATAGCATATTGGCCGAGAAGGGTGGCGATGCCGAGAGAGTCGGATACCTCTCTTACTTCGGTTACCAGATCCCTTCGGGCTACACGATCGCGGTGTCGGAGGAGGGTATTCGAGCATACAACGGAGGCGAAACGATGATCGACGGAGTGAGATACAAACGCGGTGCATCGAATGTAACGATCAAGGATTGCTATGTCAAAAACGTGCGCGCAGGTGTCACGCTAACCCATGCTACAGGGCGCAAATATGTCGAAAACACAACTGTTATTGGCTGCGAAAGAGGCTTTTGCGTCGGCACAGGCCAGATCGTAAATTGCCAAGCCGATTGCCAATATGGCCCAGCTTTGGGAGTTGACTACGGCCACGACAGAGGGACGATTGCCGACATCACGATCCTCCCCAACGCCGATCAGGCAAGGAGTGGAAATGGCAGCAAACACGCAGCCATCATCATCGGCAACAACCACAAGATCACACTGCGTCGAGGCGCTGGACTATGCCTCACCGACCAAGAGCTAACGATCAATATTGGAGGTGACAACCGCACCATCGGATTGTTGTCGAAGGATCAAAATTACCCCGCCAGCGACATTGAGATAGTCAACGAAACGGGATACCCAATCGTAATCGACGATAACGCATCGAGGATTGTTGGCAAAACGACAGGCGCTGTGGTCGACAACGGAGATAATAACAAAATCGAACAGATGTAGAGGATATAGAGATGGATATTTTCGACCTTGCACTAGCGATGACTCCTCGCGTAGGCAATATGACCATAGAGCACTTATTGGGGCGATTTCATAGCGCTGAGGCGATCTTCGCGCAGAGCGCAGAGCAGCTCATCCAATTAGGCAAGATAAACAAAGCCGCGGCCGCAGCCATCGCAAGCCGCGAGGGGATGGAGCGTGCCGAGGCACAGATCAGTCACTGCCAACAACACAACATAGCCATCCTCTGCGCCAACGACCCCGAATACCCCACCCTGCTGCGGTCAATCCACGACGCACCATACATCATCTATGTGCAGGGCAGCGTCGAGGCTTTGAGCCGCAACCTCGTCTCGATGGTGGGCACACGACGAATATCGCCATACGGGGATCGAGCCTGCTCGCAGCTGGTCAAGCAGATCGCAGAGCGCATTGATCGGGCGGCGATCGTCAGCGGATTGGCCTTTGGTGTGGATGCTGCAGCTCATCGCGCAGCTTTAGACAACAATATACCCACCATCGCGGTGGTGCCCACCCCACTGCCCAACATAACCCCTGCGCAGCACAATAGTTTGGCGCAACGGATCATCGACTCGGGCGGTGCGCTGGTCTCGGAGATCCGCGCTGGGGTCTCGACGCGCGCCAATGGATTTATAGCGCGCAATCGGATAATCGCAGGGCTATCGCAGGCCACCATCATCGTGGAGTCGGCAATCAAGGGCGGATCGATGGCCACGGCCGAGATCGCCACCAGCAACAACCGCACGGTCTGCGCGGTACCTGGGCGCATAACCGACGCAACATCGGCAGGCTGCAACCACCTAATATCGCGCAGAGGGGTGGCGGCCATAACATCAGCCGACGATCTGGTGCATCATCTCAATTGGCATGATCGACTTCGAGAGTCGACACACTCGACACACTCGACATCTGTGGCATCTGTGGCATCTGTGGCATCTGTGGCATCTGTGGCAACTGTGGCAACTCCACCGACCGAGCCGACGAGGAGCGACGAAGAGACGAGGGTGTTGCGTACCTTGGCCGAGAGCAGCAGTGACACCCTTCACATCTCGGAGCTAGAGCAAGCGAGCGGACTCGACTCAGCGACACTCGGAGCGACACTAATGACACTCGAGTTGATGGGCGAGGTGCGGATGTTGCCTGGGGCAAAATACGAACTACTCAATAGATAATTCAGAACAGCGGGGCGGCCGCGGAGAAAACGGCCAATACTCACCTAAAGCAACACTTTATATAAACATATTTAACACCTTATGAATTACATAGATACACATGCGCATATGAGCGATGAGAGGTATGACAACGAGATAGATTCCATCATCGAAAACGCTCAGCAGGCTGGAGTCCGTCACATTTTGGTGCCTGATGTAGGCATCGAGGGTCGAGAAGAACTGATGGCACTCTGCGACCGATTTCCCAGCTACTTGCACCCGATGGTGGGGGTTCACCCCACCACTATCAACGACCGAAACGGTGATTGGCGCAGCGAGGTCGACGAGGTGGAGCGGCTACTTGCCACCTCGCACGAGCGCTATTGTGCCGTTGGCGAGATTGGACTGGATCACTATTGGAGTTGCGGTTTCAACCGCGAACAGCGCTTGGCCTTCGAGGCTCAGTGTGAGTTGGCGTTGCAACACAACCTCCCGATCAACATCCATACGCGCGAGGCGTGGGGCGAGATGTGCGAGGTGCTGGAGCAGTTTCGCGGCCGAGGGCTGCGCGGTGTGATGCACGCCTTTTGCGACACGGTCGATAGTTTTCGACGTATCGACGCGTGCGGTGAATTTCTATTTTCGATTGGTGGTGTAGTGACCTTCAAGAGGTCGCAGGTAGCCAAAGTGGCTGCCGACATACCGCTCGAAAAGCTCCTTTTGGAGACCGATGCCCCGTGGCTTACCCCATCACCCCACCGTGGCGAGCGTAACGAACCAGCCTACCTCGAACACATCTGCGCCAAGATAGCCGAGATAAAATCCGTAGATCCTGAGGTCGTAGCGGCCGTCACAACCGCCAATGCAAAACACCTCTTCGGTGTATAAAAAACGGGTTGTTCCACGTGGAACAACCCGTTTTCATATCTTATACTAAGGTCTACTCTACGATGGTGATCCAACCATGAGTATCCTCGCAAAGGCCATATTGAATACCCTGCAAACGCTCGTACATCGCCGCGCTGTATGACCCAACCTTATCTCCGTATGAATATGTAGTGTCGGTGTATGGGTCGAAAATCTTGCCAATTGGCGAGATTACAGCCGCTGTTCCGCACGCTCCACACTCGTCAAAGGTCGACAACTCGTCCAACTCAATGTGGCGCTGAACAACCTTCAACCCCATATCCATCGCCAACTGACGCAACGACATATTGGTGATCGAGGGCAAAACCGATGGCGATGATGGAGTCACATACAACCCCTCCTTGATTCCAAAGAAGTTGGCCGCGCCACACTCCTCGATATATTTATGCTCCGTAGCATCCAAATACAACACATTGGCATAACCCTTCTCAGCAGCAATCTCGCCCGACAAAAGGCTAGCTGCGTAGTTACCTCCACACTTCACACCACCTGTTCCACGTGGAGCAGCGCGGTCGTAATCGGTGTTGACAATCACGTCAATCAACGACATGCCACCCTTGAAATACGCCCCAACAGGCGAACAAAAGACACAGAAAATCATGTCGTGAGGCGGATGAATACCCAACACAGCGTTCGAACCAATCAACAGCGGACGGATATACAACGACGCTCCAGTGCCGTAGGGCGGCACAAAACGCTCGTTGCGACGAACAACCTCCACGCACGCCTCAATAAACATCTCCTCGCTCGGAGCTGGCATGCACAGACGCTGAGCCGAACGGATCATGCGACGCGCATTCTCCTCGACACGAAACAGACGAATCTTGCCATCAATGCCGCGAAACGCCTTCAATCCCTCGAAAACCTCGGCTCCATAGTGCAACGATGGTGCCGACATGTGAAGATGCAAATACTCATCTTCGGTGGCATAAAGCTCACCCCACTTGCCATCGACACACTCAGCGCGCATATTCTCGTCGCACTTCACATAGCCAAATGACAATGACTTCCAATCAATATTCTCCATATATTTATTTTATCTAAAAACCTAAAATTATCCCTCTTCTACCCCACTTGCGAGCCACTCTTCACAGCCTCCGTGGGCGAAACCAATCGCAACGCCCCCGTGGCATCCTCCGCCATTAGGATCATCCCCTGCGACTCGATGCCCTTCAACTCGCGCGGTGCCAAATTGACCAACACCAACACCTGACGACCCACCAACTCCTCGGGCGCAAAGTGCTCGGCAATACCCGAGACGATCGTGCGCGTGTCGATACCCGTATCGACCGTAAGCTTCAACAACTTCTTAGTCTTGGCCACCTTCTCGGCCGCCACAACTGTCGATACGCGGATATCCATCTTCGCAAAATCGTCGAACGAGATCGTCTCCTTCTGCGGCTCAACAACAGCGCTCGCATTGGCCTCGGCTGCCAAAATATCGGCCTTCGTAGCGTTCAAGCGCTCCAACTGAGCCTCGATCATCGGATCCTCGATCTTCTCAAACAACAACTCCGCCTTGCCAATCACATCACCTGCCATCATCAAATCCGATGCCCCCAGACGCTCCCAGTCAAACATATTCCCCTTGCCCAACATCGCAATGATCTTATCGGCCGATAATGGCATGAATGGCGAGGTTGCGATGGCCAAATTGGCCGTGATCTGCAACGCTACATATAATATAGTCTCTACTCGCTTTGGATCGCTCTTGATCACCTTCCATGGCTCGCTATCGGCCAAATACTTATTTCCAATTCGCGCAATGTTCATTGCATCACGCAGCGCGTCGCGGAATCTGTAGCTCTCGATGCTCGCCTCCAACGTCGACTTTATCTCGGCCACAGCCTCCAACGCCTCGCGATCGGCCGTCGTCAACTCGCCACACGCAGGCACTACACCATCGTAGTACTTCTGCGTCAAGACCAACGTGCGGTTGACGAAGTTACCCAAAATTGCCACCAACTCGCTGTTGTTGCGAGCCTGAAAATCGCGCCACGTAAAGTCGTTATCCTTGCTCTCTGGCGCATTGGCACACAACACATATCGCAACACATCCTCCTTGCCTGGGAAATCCTCCAGATACTCGTGCAACCAGACAGCCCAGCCACGTGAGGTAGAGATCTTATCGCCCTCCAAATTCAAAAACTCATTAGCTGGCACATTCTCAGGCAGAATAAAATCGCCATGTGCACGCAACATCGCAGGGAAGACGATGCAGTGGAAGACAATATTATCCTTACCAATGAAGTGCACCATCTTGGTATCTTCCGACTTCCAATATTGCTCCCAATCGGGCGTAAGCTCCTTAGTAGCAGATATATAGCCTATCGGAGCATCGAACCACACATACAACACCTTGCCCTCGGCACCCTCGACTGGCACGGGGATGCCCCAATCCAAATCACGACTCACCGCGCGCGGCTGCAAACCTCCATCGATCCAGCTCTTACACTGACCATAGACATTTGACTTCCACTCCTTGTGCCCCTCCAATACCCACTCGCGCAGGAACTGCTCGTGCTCATTGAGCGGCAAATACCAATGCTTCGTCTCCCTCTTCTGGGGTACCGCTCCCGAGAGGGCACTCTTAGGGTTTATCAACTCGTCGGGCGAGAGCGTCGAACCGCACTTCTCACACTGGTCACCATACGCCTTCTCATTGTCGCACTTAGGGCAACCGCCCGTGATATATCGATCTGCCAAAAAGGTCTTGGCATCGGGGTCGTAGAACTGCTCCGTCGTCTGCTCGATAAACTTACCCTCGCGGTTCAGCTTCTCAAAGAACTCAGAGGCTGTCTGGGCATGCACCGCCGACGAGGTGCGCGAATATATATCAAACGAGATTCCCAACTTCTCAAACGACTCACCAATGATGGCGTGGTAGCGATCGACAATCTGCTGCGGAGTGACCCCCTCATTCTTCGCCTTGATAGTGATTGGCACTCCATGTTCGTCGCTTCCGCACACCCATACTACATCGCGTCCGCGCGCGCGTAGGTAACGCACATATATATCTGATGGAACATAGACCCCTGCAAGGTGCCCGATGTGCACTGGCCCGTTAGCATACGGCAGTGCCGAAGTGATCAAATATCGTTTAAATTTGTTATTCATCCTCGTAATGTTAATTAAGATTTTAACCACAAATTTAATCATAATTTTTGTATTTGCTCCTCAAAACCACATTTTTTTACATTTTTTCGCATTTTACCCCCGATTTATTTGCACAATTCAAAAACATCGTATATATTTGCACTCGCAATGGAGGTCAAGCCACTTGCACATATTATTGAAAATGCGGAAATAGCTCAGTTGGTAGAGCACAACCTTGCCAAGGTTGGGGTCGCGAGTTCGAGTCTCGTTTTCCGCTCCAAAACCTATCATTCACTTGATAGGTTTTTTTTGTGCCCATTTATGCCTATTTATGCCCATTTACGCCCTCGGCTGTAGGCAATGCCAACAAAAATTTCTATCTTTGCAGAAGGATACAATTAACACAAATAATGACCATGAAAAGAGCCATTCTACTACTCACGACCATCGCAATCTACACCACCACAACGCTCCGCGCGCAGACATTCACCGCAGGAGATGCAATAATCGAGGCAAACATCGAGGTGAGCAACCCCACCTCTTTTGGAATATCCTATGAGCAGGGGATTTGGCAGATCAACAACGACTTCGCGGTGGGCGTGGGAGGTGTCATCGACATCATACCCTATCGTCACGACACATCGTTCGAGATGCAGGGGATCGGCTCTTTACACTGGACGCGCGTCAGGGATTTCGATTTCTACACGGGGCTTCAATTGGGATATGTGCAGAGCCACGCAGGGCGATTGGGGGTCGACTTCGCACTCGGTGCGCGCTACTACTTCAACTCTACATGGGCCATTACGGCAAACGTGAACCGCGGATTTACACTCGGAGTGACGCTAAAACTCTAAATCAACAGGGAGTGAGAGTGAGCGAGGCGCAGCGCAGATGGCGTTGCACGCACAAAATCGACGGTAGGTTAATCTATATTTTTACAAATAAATAGGTCGTTATTAATATTCCTTATTAATACAACTTTGACAACGCAAAATCCACAAAACGACAAAACGCTGATTATCAATACTATCCAAAATAAGTAAAAATAGCTTGTAATTTTATTTAAAAAATTACGCCAAAAAACTTGCACAGTAAAAAATAACCCCTTATATTTGCAGTGAAGTTTTAAGTTTTCATAAATTATTAGGTTAGTAGTTTTAGGTTGGTTGACAGTTTTATATTTGGTCGTCTTTTAAAGACTAAGGTCATACAACGGAGTGGTTACCAGAGTATGAAGTAGGACTATCTATGAAACTTTCACGATTAGACGGGGCGCACGTGAGTGCTGCCCGTCTTTTTTTGTGTGAATCTCTCAACTCAGTACGACTCAGTAACTCTCAGCAAACCCTGAGACAAACTGAGAATTGCTGAGAAGTCCTGAGTCTTACTGATAAGTACTGAATCTTGCTGAGAGGTTCTGCGACAAGGCACTGCGACGACACCCATTCGGAGGCTTTTTTTCGTGAACGCAGTTCACAAAAAAAATGTTTAGTGGTTTAAAAAATATCGAAAGTTTACTTTCGGGTATTTTTTAAACCACTAAACATCAAGGCCATAGGCCGCAGAGAAGCCTCCGCTACGGGGATGGCACCCCCGCGGGTGCAGTGGCATATTTTAGCTAGAAAATAAAACAGCTCCGCGGCGAGCACGCCGCCGCCGCCCGCGCAGGGCAGTTGGCGAAAGCAAAACACGCGCAAGCCTCCAACAACAATACAAGAGGAGAAACGAAGTTTCTCAAGCACCCGTGGGGGTGCCATCCCCACAATCACGTTCGCGGTTGCGAACCTCGACGATGTGAGAGGGGAGGATACGTTCGTTGATCAGAAAGGCCGAGGGGAACGACCGTTGCAGGCGTTGCAGCAGCATAAGCGCCTCCTCGAGCGTCGTACAGTAGCCTGCGCTAACCTTGAAATATGGGTTGTCGTAGCTCAACGTGGTCAACACATCGGCATATAGCGAGTCACAAAGTGCCACGGCCGCCGCCGCCTTGGAGCGTGCCGCAGCGCCATTATCGAAGAAGAGACCCACACGATAACCCATCACCCCTTCGCTCGGTTCGTGAGCCACCTCGCTCAGCACCACACGCGACAGCGAGTCGGCACGCACCACCACGCTACCCCACCCCAATCGCAGTGAGTCGACCGCCAAAGAGTCGAGGTAGGGTGCCGAAACCAGAAACAGAGAGTCGTTGATCAACGAATCCACATAATCCATATCGACCTCCATGCGATCCTCGCTCGTCCCATCCAACACAGGCTCCAGCGCCATGTTGTCCACGGGCTGAGCCACAAGCGTGGCGCTAAGCCCCACGATCGCAAACAACGCAATATATATATACCTATTCATAAAGTTCAATTTTTACATTACCGAAGGTGCAAAAGTAGTTAAAAATTTCTCTAGATCGATCTTTTTGCCCGAAAATTGGCGCTTCTTATCCCCCTCGCAGAAGGTCACATCGTAGCTGAGATTCATCCCTGCGTAGTTCTTCTGGCTCAGCTGCACGGTGAGCATCATCAGCGCCATCGGCTCGATCTTCTCGATATTCCACAACATGGCCGTGGTCTGCTGACCATCGGCCTTGGCTGCAAGGCGCACCACGTCGTTTTGCCTCATCACGGCCACCGTATCTTGAGCCAACATCAACACCAATCGCCCACCCTCCATGGCATACTCCACAGCGTCGTTGTTGCGCAGTTTGGCCGAGATCAAGAAGCTCGTCATCCCCTTGAATGTGTACTCCTCCAGAGACAACATCTCCACCCCCTTATAGATCTTCTGAACCTTATCGCTCTGCTGAGCCACCACCGACACTAGGCCGACCAACACCAAAGCGAGGGTAATTAGTAACTTTTTCATATCGCATCAAAATTTATCTCTAAAACTTCTGTCCCACATATATATGCGCGATACCAAAACTCTGCGAGTATGCCGCGCACGACTCCAAACCAGCCTCAACCATCATCGCCAAAAACTCATCGCGCGAGGCAAACTCCTCGACCGACGCAGGCAGGTACTCATATGCTGCGCGATCCTTCGACAACATCTCGCCAATGCGCGGCAACAGGTGGTGCGAATAGAGGCTGTAACCCCAATTGACCACCCTATTTTGGGGTGTCGAAAACTCCAACACAACGACCCAACCTCCGCTGCGCGTCACACGCACCATCTCGGCCAATCCAGCCCTGAGATCCGAGAAGTTGCGCACACCAAACGCCACAGTCACAGCGTCGTAGCGACCACTCTCCAGTGCAAGGCTCTCGGCCTTCTGCTGGTCAAAACTGATAGTAGCCCCAAGCCCCAATTTCGAGACCTTCTGCTGCGCCACATCCAACATACCCTGCGAGGCATCGACCCCGACCACCATCGAGCTAGGCATGGCGAGAGAGAGTGCGATGGCCAGATCGCCCGTACCCGTGGCAACATCCAGCAGTCGGATCGGCTCGCCACTCTTGCCCCCAACCTTGCGTCGCACAAATCGCACCACGCTACGTCGCCACAGCTTGTCGATCTGCAACGACAACACATGGTTCAACTTGTCGTACGACCCTGCAATATTGTCGAACATCTGCTCGACCTCCTCGCCCTTGCTACTACCCTCTCTGTTATATGGTTTCATATCAAAAATTAACGTGAGTTCGACAATAAGAAAACCCACTTTTATATTGTTACACCTGAAGGGTTTTCTTATTGTCGCCCTTCGTCTATTTTTTATATTTCACCCCCTAGCCGTCATTGCGGACTTGATCCGCAATGACGAACAAAAAACCGCCCTCGTTACTGAAACTTTATCGCTTTGTGCGGCTCTATAGCCCCGACCATGCGCGCTGGCAGGAGTGTTGATACCAACACTACCACACCCATCAACGTATTGATTATGAGCCACCAACACACGTTTACCTCAACTGGAACCGAGCTAAGCATATACCCCGACTCGTCGAGCCTCAACAGTTCGAAACGCCACTGCAACCAACACAACCCAAGCCCTACACCGTTGCCCCACACCATGCCTCTCGACGTAATGGACATCGCCCGAATGACAAAGACGCGCCCGATGGCACCCGTCGACATCCCCAACGCCTTGAGCGTACCCACCATGCGGCTGCGCTCCATAACCATTATCAAGAGTGCCGTAACCACATTGAAGATCGCCACAACCAACATAATCGCCACCACAACCACGCCATTGACATCGTGCGCCGCCAACCAATCAAACACCGAGGGGGTGAGCTGCTGCACCGCAAAGGCCGCTGCATTGTCGGCCGCACGGTGGTCGCTATAGATCAACTTGCGATTGATCTGCCGCGCCACATCGGGGGCTAGGTTCAGATCGTTGATCGACACCTCGTAGCCCGAGATCTCGCCCTGCGACCACCCATTCAACCGCCTCAAATTGGCAATATCGGCCACCACTACCCCACGCTCGGCACCCCCCAGCCCTGCGGCATAGATCGCACCCACGCGGTATAAATCGCGACGCATCGAACCATCGTCACCCTGCGACAACAACAACTCCAACCGTCCGCCCAACTCCAAACCCAAATCGTCAACCAACTCCTGCGACACCACCACATCGCGCAACGACCCATTGCCAACTCCAAACGAGGGCAACTCACCAGCCACCAACCCGTCGGCAAACAACCTCATATCATAACTATCGTCGACCCCCTTGAGCACTACCCCATCGACCAACTCGGCACCTCGCACCACAGCTGTGCGCCACGCCACCGTGGCTATATTTTCGACTCGCGCACCAACCGCCTCTGCCGCCTCGCCAATCAGCGACTCGACAACCTCATCACCCAGCAAACGATCGCTCGGCGAAGTCGAGACCCCACGCGAAGTGGCCACCACCACACTGCCCGAGAGGGCGGTCAACTTATGGTGCACCTCGCGCTTGAAACCAAAGATCACCGCCAAGGTGATAATCATCACCGCCAAGCTCAACGCAACAGCCACTGTAGCAACCCGTTGCACAACCGTGCGCCGCGCCGCAGAGCCATCTGCAACCATCGCCATACGACGCGCTACGAAGAGTTCGGTGGAGTTAAAAATCATATTGTCGCTAGCCGCACAGAGCCTCTTTTTTGAGTTTAAATTTGTAAAATCTATATAAATATAGTGCAAAGTAACACTTTTTTTTATATTTTTGAGCCATCTGCAGTAATATTACGCAATGAATGTGCGATTTATTACCACAGTATAACAATAAAAAAATAGGAAAATGACACTACAAATTCTTCAATATGGCACCCACGCGGTGCAGGACGGGTATATGTCGCAATTGACCTCGTCATCGGCATTTATGTTGATGATCGCCATTGCGGTGGTTGGCTTCTTTGTGCAGATGCGCCTCAAGTCGGTATTCGACAAATACTCGCGAGTGCCATCGCCCAACGGAATGAGCGGTCGCGAGGCGGCTGAGATGATGTTGCGCGACAACGGTATCTCCAACGTTCGTGTGGTGAGCGTGGGCGGAAGCCTTACCGACCACTTCGATCCTCGCAACATGACGGTCAACCTCAGCGAGAGCGTATACGCTAGCCGCTCGGTCTCGGCCATCGCGGTGGCGTGCCACGAGTGCGGCCATGCGGTGCAGCATGCACGCGCCTATGCGCCGTTGGTTATGCGTTCGCAGTTGGTGCCCATGGTGAGCTTCTCGTCGCGCATGGCTACATGGGTTATATTGGCTGGTATGTTGATGATCTCGTCGGGCATTGGCGAGACGTTGTGTTGGGTGGGAATCGGTATGATTGCCCTCTCGGCCATCTTCTCGATCGTCACACTCCCTGTGGAGTACAACGCCTCGGCACGCGCTATGGAGTGGATGGAGCGCTCGGGGGTAATGGGCGGTGTGCAGCTCAAGCAGGCTGGCGAAGCGTTGTCGTGGGCAGCTCGCACCTATCTCGTGGCGGCTCTTTCGGCCATCGCTACCCTACTCTACTACGCTATGTTGCTGCTTGGTCGTCGCGACTAATCGGTTCACATACACACACTATTGAATAAACTAACCTAATGAGAACTATATGTTTGAATGTCTAATTAAGAACCACCCCTCGCCTGCCGTACACTATGGTGAGAAGTCATACAGCTACGAGCAGTTGTTGAAGCACGTGCATCTATATGCCAACCACTATGAGACGAACTGCACGGCCGAGAAGATCGAGCGAGTGATGTTATTCTCGAAGAATACCCCCGACTATATCTTTGCCCTATATGGAGCGATACGCTTGGGGGCAACCAGCGTGCCTGTCGATGCACAGTCGACACCCCACGAGTTGGAGTATATGATCAACGATGCGCGTCCTCAGATCATCTACGCCTCGGAGGAGCAGACCGCATTTGTCGAGGAGCGCGTGGCCGACATACAGCAGAAGTTCGATGCCGATTACGCCCCCTTGGTGGTCAACCCCTCGATGGTCGATGCCTCGGGAGTCGACGAGTTGTCGGCCGACGAGATCATGCGAGGCGATATGGAGGATGTGGTGACGATCATCTACACCTCGGGAACGACAGGTTCGCCAAAGGGTGTTATGCTCACCTACAGCAACCTGTGGTATAATGTCAATGCGGTGGTCAACGATAATAAGATATTGGGGGCAGGGAGTCGTAACCTAATGATATTGCCTATCAACCACATCTTCTCATACGCTGGAGCGATGATGGCTCCATTGTATGGCGGTGCGGAGATCTATATTTGCGAGAATTTAACCCCCGACTGTATCATCTCGACCCTCCAGAAGGGTCGCATCACGGTGATGTTGGGTGTGCCACGCCTCTACGAGGGTTTCGTCAAGGGTATCATGGCGCAGATCAACAAGAGCGTGGTGACGCGTGCGATCTACAAAGTGTGTGCTGCGATCAACTCAGCATGGTTGTCGAAGCGAGTATTCAAGGCGGTGCACGATAAGTTTGGCGGCCACATCGAGTTCTTCGTGTCGGGTGGTGCAGCGTTGCCTATAGAGACAGCTAAGGTGTTGAAGGCCTTGGGATTATATGTTTTGGAGGGGTATGGCATGACGGAGTGTGCTCCGATGATCGCCTTCACACGCCCTGGCGAGCGCGCAGTGGGCTACTGCGGACGTATATTGGAGGGGTGCGAACACAAAATAGTCGAGAACGACGAGATAATCGTGCGCGGAGCCAACGTCATGAAGGGGTACTATGGCCGCGAAGAGGAGACGGCCGCGGTGATCCGCGACGGATGGTTATATACGGGCGACACGGCCACCTACGACGAGCGAAAGGGGTTGCGTATCACGGGACGCATCAAGGAGATATTGGTAACGCCCAATGGCAAGAATATAAATCCTGCGTTGGTGGAGAATGAAATCACGCAGAGTTCGGTGATAATCAAGGAGTTGGCATTGGTGATTCACGAGGATATTTTGCAGGCTATAGTCTACCCTGATATGAATGCCGTGAGAGCCGACACCAAGGGCGAGTTGGACGATTTGGTGCGTGGCGAGATCGAGGAGTACAACAAGACAGCCGCAGGGTATAAGCGTATCATGCGCTACCATATCATCTCGGAGGAGCTACCCAAGACACGATTGGGCAAGACAAAGCGCCACGAGTTGTCGAAGTATATCGGAGAACAAAAAGAGATCGAGCGCGAGGATATTTCGGATCGCTCGGCATGCTTCAAGGCTTTGAAGGCATTTGTCGATGAGCAGACGGATAAGTATGCCAATGGCGATTCACACTTCGAGATCGACCTAGCACTCGACTCTCTGGGGCGTATATCGCTGCTGTCGTTTGTCGAGGAGCAGTTCGGAGTGGTCATAGGCGAGGATCGTCTGGCCGATATGCCGACACTCAATAAGCTGAGCGCCTATATCGAAGAGTTTACACAGAACGACGACGAGGCCGATGGCGAGGCGATAGAGTCAACGACCAATTGGAACGATATTCTAAGCAGCGTCGACGAGTCGACCAAACCGCTCAAGAGCGGATTCACACATTGGTTCTGCACACGCATGATGCGCCTAGGGTTCTCGCTCTACTATGGGCTGCACTTCAAGGGTCGTAAGTCGATACCATCGGCTCCCGTGCTCTTTGTCTGCAACCACCGCAGTGGATTCGATGGCGGATTTGTAATCTCGGGACTGAAGTGGGGGTGCGTGAAGCGTAGCTACTTCTTCGCAAAGGATAAACACTTCGAGGGTAGCCTCCTGCGTTGGGTGGCTAGCAAAAATAATGTTATATTGATGAATATCAATAGCAACGTGCGCGAATCGATGCAACAGATGTACAGATATCTCAACCAAGGGGGTAACATCGTGATATTCCCCGAGGGAACACGATACAAGGATGGTAAGACACGTAAGTTCAAGGAGAGCTTCGCAATCCTTAGCTCGGTGCTCGATATACCCGTTGTACCCGTGGCCATCAGCGGCTCCGAGAGAGCAACGCGCAGCAAACTGCGACTCATGCAGCTGGGACAACGCATCGACGTGTCGTACCTGCCAGCAATGAAGATCAACGAGGGCGAGTCAACACGCGACTTCGCACAACGCGTCGAAGAGGCTATCGTCGGGGCACTGCGCGATGTAGAGTAGACCTTGCGCGTTTGTTGCTTTCGCGCGTAGTTGCGGAGTTTAATAAAATCATCTTCTCGACACCTTCCCCCTGCGTCATTGCGGACTCCGATCCGCAATCCCTCCTGCGAACATATTCATAGGGTATCTAACGCCACTTTGCCCGAGGGATTGCGGATCGGAGTCCGCAATGACGGATGGGGGTGTCGACCGAATGGCTGCCCCGAATGGTTGCCCGAATGGTTGCCGACCGAATGGGTTGCCGAAAGGTTGTCGGGGGCTTTTTTTGCGGACGTAGTTTGCAAAAAAAAAATGTTTAGAGGTCTAAACATCAAGGCTGAAAGCCGCAGAAAAGCCCCCGCAGCGGGGATGGCAGATAAAACAGCTCTGCGGCGAGCACGCCGCCGCCGCCCGCGCAGGGCAGTGGTGCGAAAGCCCCACGCGAAAGCCCCCAGCAAAAAGCAACAACAAAAATTACCCGTCAAATTTTCGCAGACAAAAAAAAAATTGTACCTTTGTGAGGTATGGAAAACTTCGTTGTTAGTGCGCGTAAATATCGTCCGATAACATTTCAATCGGTCGTAGGTCAGGGACATATCACCTCAACTCTTAAAAATGCTATTGAGAGGGGGCAGCTAGCCCATGCATATCTATTCTGCGGCCCTCGCGGAGTGGGCAAGACCACTTGTGCGCGTATCTTTGCCAAGAGCATAAATTGTTTAGATCCACAAAATGGGAGTGAGCCGTGTGGCGAGTGTGAGTCGTGTGTAGCCTTTTCGCAGAATCGATCGTTGAACATTCACGAGTTGGATGCTGCGAGCAACAACTCGGTGGAGGATATACGTTCGTTGATCGATCAGGTGCGCATTATTCCGCAGGTGGGGCGCTACGCATTGTTCATCATCGACGAGGTTCACATGTTGTCGACGGCGGCCTTCAACGCCTTTTTGAAGACATTGGAGGAGCCACCAGCCCATGCGATATTTATATTGGCGACGACGGAGAGGCACAAGATACTGCCGACGATTTTGTCGCGTTGTCAGTGCTACGACTTCAACCGCATACGTGTTGAGGATGGGGCGGAGTACCTACGCTACATCGCAGATCAAGAGGGGGTTACCATAGATGACGAGTCATTGAATCTGATTGCTCAGAAGGCCGATGGCGGAATGCGCGACGCACTGTCGATGTTTGACAAGGCGGTGTCGTTTGGCGGCACGACGTTGGATTTCCACTTGGTGTCGCAGACTCTGGGTGTTGTTGACTACGACACCTACTTCCGCCTGACTGACAGGCTGTTGGCTGGCGATTACCACTCGGCATTGGTGACCTTTGATGGGGTGTTGAGCGGAGGGTTTGACCTAACGTCGTTCTTGACGGGTTTTGCGCGCCATCTGCGTGATTTGTTGGTGGCTTGCGACCAGCAGACGAGGGGGTTGATGGAGCTGTCGCAGACGATGCTGGAGCGCTATCGGGCGCAGGCTGCGGAGTGCACGGTTGAGTTTCTGTTTGGGGCGCTGGGGGTGTTGACGCGTATAGATTGTGATCTGCGACGCTCGTCGAACCAACGGTTGCTTATCGAACTGGGACTTATGAAAATTGCAGGTCTCGGTCAAAAAAAAAATATAGAGGGGTTTAGCTTCGACGACAAACCCCTGCCATTGGCCACGATCACCCAGCCCCAAGGCGAGGTGAAACGAGAGGAGAGTAGGGTAGAGGTGCAAAAGGCTGAGGTAGTTGAGGTGGTAAAGGCAGAGGTAGTTGAGGAGAGTAGGGTTGAGGAACCAAAAGCCGCACCCGTAAAGCGTGCGCCACTCTTTAGTCTACGCACGGCACTATCGACACCCACGACCAGCGAGGAGGAGGAGCAGCCCGAGGAGGTGGAGCAGAGCAGCGAGGAGAGTGACAAGCGAGACGAGGAGCAGCTGTTGGCGGCTAAAGATCGGATATATACATTTGTGGTTGAGCAGCGTCCACGATTTGCTCAGGCCTTTGGGTCGATGCAGATTGCAGGGCGGCAGATAAGCGTCGAGGTGGCCACCGAGGAGCTGTCGCAGGAGATCCGTCGCAGCGAGAGTGATCTGCTGGCGAGCATCAAGGAGATGGTAGGCGTAGAGGGTCGCATAACGCTGCAAGTGGTTGTCAATGAGACGATACGTGCCAAACGCCCCATTAAGTTGGAGGATCGCGTGGCGCACTTTACGCGGTTGAATCCCAAGATCATCGCACTCACCGAGGCGTTGGATCTACAGATAGATGGATAAGAGATAACAAAAGTCGCCGAGCGTCATTGCGTACTCCGATCCGCAATCCCTCGGACAAGTGGCAAATGGGAGAACCTCGTGTGAGGGATTGCGGATCAAGTCTATTAGTGTCCGATAAAACACACACACCTCTTTATAATATGCTTATTTATAGCCTATTGCGGAGATTTGGCAACAAGGGGGCTTGCTTTGAGAAAAAGTCACGGCCGAGAGACGAAATTTTAATTTCGTCATCCTGAACTTGATTCAGGATCCCTCTAACGACCAGAAATATTGACAGTTAGGGATCCTGAACCAAGTTCAGGATGACGGCTCTGGGGAGCCGAAACGTGTCGCGAATATAGTGCGCAAAATTTCATCGGACACTAATAGATCAAGTCCGCAATGACGGACGGGGGAATGACGCATAGGTGATGACTGACGGGGGTGAGAGTAGAAAAAGTAAAAATGAGAGCAAAAAAAGTATTATAAAATAAATTATGACAAAGAATTTTATCGAAGAGTTAGAGTGGCGTGGCATGATCCACACCATCACCCCAGGTGCAAAAGAGCAGTTGGCTAAGGAGCTTACAACAGCATATTTGGGAATCGACCCTACGGCCGACTCGCTACACATCGGCCACTTGGTGGGGGTTATGATCCTCAAACACTTTCAGGTGTGTGGCCACCGTCCCATCGCCTTGATTGGTGGTGCGACGGGTATGATTGGCGATCCGAGCGGTAAGTCACAGGAGCGTAACTTGTTGGACGAGGCTACATTGCGTCACAACCAGCAGGCGATCCGCAACCAGTTGTCGAAGTTGATCGATTTCGACACCGATGCGCCCAACGCAGCTAAGGTTGTCAACAACTACGATTGGATGAGTCCGATGACTTTTTTGGAGTTTATACGCGACATCGGCAAGTTGATTACGGTCAACTATATGATGTCGAAGGATTCGGTCAAGAAACGCTTTAGTGGCGATGGCGACGGAATGTCGTTCACCGAGTTTACATATCAGTTGGTGCAGGGCTACGACTTCTTGCACCTATACGAGAAGGAGGGTTGCACACTGCAGCTGGGCGGTTCGGATCAATGGGGTAACATCACCACTGGTACGGAGTTGATACGTCGCAAGTTGGGCGGCGAGGCTCACGGCATCACCTGTCCGTTGATTACGAAGGCCGACGGTACGAAGTTTGGCAAGACCGAGAGCGGAAATGTATGGTTGGATGCGCGCTACACCTCGCCTTATAAGTTCTACCAATTCTGGTTGAATGTGAGCGACGACGATGCAAAGCGCTATATCCGCATCTTCACAATGTTGGATCGCCAGACCATCGACGAGCTAACGGCCGAGCACGAGGCGGCACCACACCAGCGCGCATTGCAGAACCGTTTGGCGCAGGAGATCACGACGATGATCCACTCGGCCGAGGAGTATGAGAAGGCGAAGCAGGCATCGGCAATCTTGTTTGGCGGTTCTACGGCCGATGCACTACGCGATTTGGATGAGGCGACGCTGTTGCAGGTCTTTGAGGGGGTACCACAGTTTAACCTCTCGCGCGAGGTGTTGGGGGCGAAGTTCGTCGACATTTGTTGCGAGCACGCCTCGGTATTTACCAGCAAGGGCGAGTGCCGCAAGTTGATTCAAGGTGGCGGAATATCGTTGAACAAGACCAAAGTGACAGATCCACAGGCCGAAGTTGGCGCAGAGTCGTTGATCGCCGACAAGTATATGTTGGTGCAGAAGGGTAAGAAGAGCTACTTCTTGTTGCGTTTCGAGTAGCGGAAATTTAGATAACGATGGAGTATAAGATCAACCTGCAACAGATGGAGTTTAGGGCGTTTCACGGCTGCTATGAGCTGGAGCGTATCGTGGGCAATCGCTTTGCGGTTGATTTGGAGATCTGCACCGAGTTGGGCGATGTTGCCACGAGTGACGATGTCACCAAGTCGGTCAATTATCTCATTGTGTATGAGATCGTTCGCGAGCAGATGACTATCACACGTCACACAATCGAGGCGGTGGCAGTGCAGATTATTGAGGCTATCAAGGGAGAGTTTCCACAGATCATAAGCGTCGAGTGCAGAGTAGCCAAGATTGCACCACCACTGGGTGGAAAGGTGGCTCAGGCAAGTGTAACTATTAAGAGATAAACCTAATTTTACTATGAAGATGAATAATATAACAACCAATGTAACAGTTGCATTGTCGATGACACTATGCGGCACAGCGGTTGTGACGGCAGCACCTAAAGCAAAGACCGATGCCGCTAAGCAGCCCAATGTAATCGTAATCCTGATCGACGATCTGGGTTATGGCGATATAGAACCGTTTGGCTCTACGCGCAACAAAACGCCTAACCTCAATGTGATGGCCGAGCAGGGAATCTGCTTCACATCGTTCTATGCTGCGGCACTATCGTCGCCCTCGCGTGCGTCGCTCATGACGGGTTGCTACCCCAAGCGTGTGGGGTTGTCGACGGGTTCGTGGCACGGAGTTATCATGCCCAACGACACTCATGGTCTAGACCCCGACGAGTTTATCTTGCCCGAGGTATTCAAGGCGCAGGGCTACGTCACGGGTTGTTTCGGCAAGTGGCATTTGGGCGATCAGGAGGCGTTTTTGCCTCCGCAACAGGGTTTTGACGAGTACTACGGCATCCCCTATTCCAACGATTTGTGGCAGCTGCACTCAGGGTCAAGCAAGTGGAAATATGCCCCCGAGAATATCCCTGTGTTGCGCGGCAACGAGATAGTCGACAATATTGTGGATATGAAGGATCAGGCTAATTTGTGTAAGATGGTGACCGATGCTGCGATTGATTTCATCAAGGAGAATCGCAAAAATCCATTCTTTGCCTATATCCCCCATGCCTTTATCCACCAACCACGCAACGCACGCGACGAGTTTTACAACGAGGAGATCCCCTACGACAATGTGAAGATGGCTAGCGATCTAAAGTACTACTCTTCGGAGCGTGCACAGGCGGCTATTCAGGAGGTTGATTGGTCGGTTGGCGAGATTTTCAAGACGTTGAAGAAGTTGGGTCTAGATGATAACACGTTGGTTATCTTCACCTCGGATAATGGAGGAAACAACACGGGTAGTAGCAATGCCCCCTTTAGCGGTTTCAAAGGTAGCACACAGGAGGGTGGAATTCGTGTACCTACGATCATGTGGTGGCAAGGCGTTATCGAGAGTGGAAGCAGCTCTGACGAGGTTGCATCGATCATGGATATTCTTCCGACGATGGCCGGTATTGTAGGCACGGAGCTGCCTAAGGGTCGTAAGATAGATGGCAAGAACATCCTCCCTCTTATGCGTGGCGACGAGGGAGCGAAGAGTCCTTGGGATGCATTATTTTTCCATAGCAAGGGTGTTCTGGAGTCTATGCGCAGTGGTAACTGGAAGTACTTTGCCAATGGACGTCTCTATGATTTGGATAGTGATCCAGCGGAGAAAAAGAATATAGCGAAAGATAACCCAGAGGTTATAGCGAAGATGGAGAAGTATATAGATGCAATGCATAAGGATTTGGATAATCCACTCAATTGCCGCATGCCTGGTTATAACAAAGACCCGAAACCGATTTTCTAGAGGGTCGAGTGACTAAGTGAGTGACTAAGTGAGTGACAACTCTATCCGTCATTGCGGACTTGATCCGCAATCCCTCCTGCGAAGTTCTCTAGAGAGCTATTGACATCACGTAGTCCGAGGGATTGCGGATCAAGTCCGCAATGACGGACGAGATGACTAACGGATTAATTGGGGCAGTGGTGCGAAAGCAACGCAAGGCAACAAACCACAAGGCAACAAAAGCAAGGTAAAAAACCACAAGGCAACAAACGCAAGGTAAAAAACCGCAAGGTAAAAAACCGCAATACAACAAACAGCAATACAACAAACAGCAAGGCAACAAACAGCAAGGCAACAAAACGTAGAGGAAATAATAATAAAATAAATATGAGTACAAAGTTTAGTAGTAAATTAAGCACCATATTGGTAGCGGCAGGATGTTCGGTAGGTCTGGGCAATATTTGGCGTTTCCCGTATGTTGCAGGAGCCAATGGCGGTGGAGCCTTTTTGTTGATCTATTTGGTGAGTATTATCATTATTGGTATTCCCGTCATGTTATCGGAGTTTTCGATGGGTCGCGCCACACACAAAAGTGCTGTTGGAGCATATAAAGAGTTGGGTGGAAGATGGCATTGGTTGGGACTTAACGGTGTATTGGCTGCTACGATCATCATGGGATTCTACTATGTTGTGGCGGGTTGGACGACGGAGTATTTTGCGATGTCGGTCAGCGGACGCTTGGCTGATTTCTCGTCAGCTTCGCAGCTCAAAGATCTATTTGGAGCTATCGTGAGTAATCCTTGGCAGCCTCTTGTCTTTACTCTTGGCTTTATATTGGTCAACCATTTGATCATCACGATGGGCGTTGCGGCAGGTTTGGAGCGCGTCTCGAAGGTATTGATGCCGCTGTTGTTCTTCATTCTTATTGGATTGGCTATCAACTCTTTGCTGTTGCCAAATAGCTTGGAGGGTGTGGTGTTTTTCCTCAAACCCGACTTCTCGAAGATCACCCCTGCTGTGATTCTAGAGGCTGTCGGCCAGTCGTTCTTCTCGCTGTCGATCGGTTTGGGAGCGTTAATTGCCTATGGGTCATATATCCGCGAGGAGACCAATCTGCGCTCTGCGGCACTGGTGATTGTGGCGTTGGATACGGCCGTTGCGCTATTGGCAGGATTTATTATCTTCCCAGCTACTACGAGCTTGGGCATCGACCCTACGGCAGGGCCAGCGTTGGTTTTCGAGACGCTACCTGCGATCTTCCAGGCGTTGCCAATGAGCATGTTCCTCTCAACGGTGTTCTTTGTGTTGTTGATGATCGCAGCACTTACGTCTACCATGTCACTACACGAAGTGTTGACGGTCTATTTGATGGAGGAGTGGGGTTGCTCGCGCAAGAAGGGTACGACCATCACCACCCTTATCGTTGCGGTGTTGGGCACCGTAGCATCGTTGTCGTTTAGTGTATTGAGTGGTGTTAAGTTGTTCGATCTCAACATGTTCGATTTTATGGATTATCTAACAGCTAACTATATGTTGCCTATTGGAGGATTGTTGACATGTATATTTGTAGGTTGGATGTTGGATCGCGATGTATTCGAGGAGCAGATCACCAACAAAGGTAAGTTGGGAGGAAGCATAGTTCCAGTAATGATCTTTTTGTTGAAGTATGTCTGTCCAATCGTCCTGTTTATAGTGTTTTTGAATAGTATAGGTATATTTAAATTTTAAAGGTTAAAAGTTATGAAACGAGTTATAAGTACAACAAATGCCCCAGCGGCTGTAGGGCCATACTCTCAGGCGATTGAGGTTAATGGTACGTTATATGTGTCGGGTCAGATTGCGTTAGATCCTGCGACAGGTGTGTGTGTCGAGGGTGGGATAGAGGCTGAGACCCATCGTGTATTTGCCAACATAGGGGCGATCCTTGCTGAGGCAGGGTATGGTTTCGAGGATGTTGTGAAGTCTACGGTGTTGTTGGACGACATCTCAGACTTTGTGGCGATGAACGATATCTACGCAACATACTTCGTGGGCGAGAAACCAGCGCGCGCATGCTTCGAGGTTGCGAAATTGCCAAAAGGCGTTAAAGTAGAGATTGAGGTTATAGCTGTAAAGGCTTAATTTTAGGGGTGTTATGAGCGCGGAGCAGAGCGAGTTAGCTGCGAAGTTTTTGGACTTCATGCAGAGTCAACGACGCTGCTCCGCGCTTACGTTGCGCAACTACACACGCGACATCGAGATGTTTGAGGAGTGGTTGGCTGAGAGGTATGGCTGCGAGGCGACACTCACCACTGCCGAGTCGCACCACGTGCGCGAATGGATGGTCTCGCGGTTGACCCCCTCCGATAAACCAAACAATAAATCAAATAATAAATCGAACGGCAAAAAGGGTATCTCGGCCGCCTCGATGAATAGGGCGTTAGCCACGCTGCGGTCGCTGTACAAATGGGCTATATCGCGCAACGAGATCGACTACAACCCAATGCGAGGTGTGACATCGCTAAAGAGCAGCACCCCATTAGCCCACTTTATTCCAAAGGGTGTGATGAGCAAAGTGATCGACACCACCCCCGACACCACCCCAAAAGAGGAGGTGGAGAGTTTAGAGGAGTGGATAATTCGTCGCAACAATATGATAATCAAGGTGTTTTACTACACGGGGCTGCGTCTGTCAGAGATTGCCTCTCTGCGCATAGACTCCTTCAGCTCCGATTTAAATAGCCTGCGAGTGGTGGGAAAGGGCAACAAAGAGCGCGTGATCCCAATCGTCGAACGTCTGCGCAGAGAACTTAAATCATATTTTGCGAATTTTTTACCACCAAATATTTGCACAGGTCATTCTAATTCACTATTTTTATCTAAACGCGCCACGCCACTCTCCACGTCGATGATCTACAAGATCGTCCGCCATGAGCTGAGCGAGGCAGGAGTACAGGGTCGCAAGAGTCCGCACGTGTTGCGCCACACCTTCGCCACCCATCTGCTCAATGAGCAGGGCGATATACGAGTTATACAGGAGCTGCTGGGACACACTTCGCTACAAGCAACACAGCGATATACCCACAACTCAATCGCCACACTCCGCACCACCTACACCGCCGCCCACCCCCGAGGGGGAGAGGAGGGAGTTAAAAAGGAGGAGGAGAAATAAAATGGTTTGAAATATGCATTATACATATGTATAGTGCAAAAATAGATTACTAACTTTAAAAAGAGATTGTTATGGACGTTAAGATTCAATCGGTAAAATTTGACGCTGATGTAAAATTGTTGGCTTTCGTAGAGGGTAAAATGGCAAAACTAGAGCGCTTCGCAGATCGCGCAACAGGTGCCGACGTAATTATGAAGTTGGATAAAGATCACCAAAAAGGAAATAAAGTAGTAACCATAGCCCTACGCGTACCAGGCGACGAACTAGTGGCCGAAAGTAGAGCCAAAAGCTTCGAAGAGGCAGTCGACGAATCAATCGACGCACTCAAAAAACAGATCGAACGTGTGAAGGATAAGTAGCTTTTCGTAGTTGCTTTTGTTGGGGGCTTACGAGTGTAATTGCTTTCGCGAACTGCCCTGCGCGGGCGGCGGCGGCGTGCTCGCCGCGGAGCTTTTTTTGTTGCGGGGGCTTTTCTGCGACCTGCGGCCTTGATGTTAAGAGGTCTAATCTTTTTATCCGAAAGTAAACTTTCAATAAAAAGATTAGACCTCTTAACATTTTTTTTGCGAACTACGTCCGCAAAAAAAAGCCCCCGACAACCTTTCGGCAACCCATTCGGTCGGAGCATCTACATCTATCATATTCGTCTATATCCATTACATCTCAATAACACAACGACTTATACACTTCTGCGTCATTGCGGACTTTAATAAAATCATCTTCTCGACACCTTCCCCCTGCGTCATTGCGGACTCCGATCCGCAATACCTCCTGCGAATATATCCAAGAGGGTATCTAACACCGCTATGCCCGAGGGATTGCGGATCGGAGTCCGCAATGACGGATGGGGGGATGGATATTTGACGAATAATTTTTTTTATAATGGAGGTTAATGTTGAGTTTTTTTGTTATATTTGTAGTGACTTACATATCAGAAGGGGTGGGGAAACCTGCCTAATCAATGAGGTGGGCATTTTTATGCCTATATCTCGTCGTATATCTGCACGGTGGTTTCGCCCCCGTGTGGATATGTTAATGCACCCACTGCCTCTTCTGGTGTAAGTCAACGGGTCAGCGAAATCACCTC
>JBCQUH010000031.1:0-27177 GCA_047174185.1 Rikenellaceae bacterium
CCCTGCTGCAACGGGCACAAAACCGCACTGAGTAACAATATCACTCAGCTCCAAAAGTGCATCGTCATACTCACGATTGCCATAGACCGCCACAAGAATAGCCCTTGACTTATCACCTCGAAACTTGCGAATCTGCTCGGCAGCAATAGCAGGCACACGCCCTGCATAGACTGGCACAGCAAAAATCGCCATATCCTCAGATGCAATCAAGCTCTCCTCTGTATTCATCTTAATAAGTGGAAAATCCACCACCTCAACATTAGCTACAGCTGAAACAACCCCCTCGGCAATCGACTCAGTAATCCTCTTAGTCGTGCCCGCAGCACTGAAATATACTCTGTTTAGTTTCATGGCAATCTTTTATGTTTTTGTTATTTAACAATAATCAACTCATCCATTTTCATATTATTGAGGTATAGAGCGGATGAGACAACCTTCGGAGAACCATCTTTGCTCCATTCGAAATCTCTTTCGAACGATATTACATCTTTTGTCCCATCACCCCAAAAGATTGCAAATGAGTCATTCCAATCTCTTGCACCATCAAACTCACCAAACTCCAACATATAATCATTCCCATACTTGACAATCTCAACGCCTGTTAAAACAGCAAGATAAGCTCTTGTAGATGTTGTGCCAGAATCAAATTCGACTGGAGCTAATATCTCCTCATAGGGAGCGTTGAGATAGTATGTTGAATCTTGATATTCGATATAGATATTATCCTCTATAATATTATTTGCACTGCTTGGGGATAGCAAATCGTTACCCTGCATATCTTGAACATATATTTTGATATTTAATGGATAAACATCCCACTCCATACCATCACCTACGATACCATCACAACTAATCAACGTTGTTGCTACGAGTAGCAAGCCACATAAAAATGTTCTCATAATATTTTTCTGTTTAATGTTTGTTATTCACAAAGATAGAAAATATTTTGCGGATATAGCTATTCTGTTAACAAAAAGCGAGATATGTACGGCACTAAATTTGAACTATAGCATCTTAAGGGGAGTTCTAATTTCTCCCTTAAAAACTGTTTAAATTTTATGACACTCTCTATAATATCGCTCGCGCTGGCTGTTATCTCGGCTATTATCATCGCCTTTGACCTACACAAAAACCCGCAATCTATGCGTATTATGAATGCCGTGTGGATTCTTACAGCTCTTTGGAGTTCTATCGTTGGACTCATTGCCTACTTTGCTTTTGGGCGTGAGAAGAGTATGCAGATGGGTGAGATGAATAGAGTGGATATGTCAAAGGAGATGAAGATGTCAGGCTCGATGAATATGCCACATCGCCCCAAATGGCAATCCATAACACTCTCAACGCTACATTGTGGTGCTGGGTGTACCTTGGCTGATATTATTGGCTCAATTTTTCTGTTATTTATGCCGATAACGCTATTTGGGTCGACACTGGTCGGAGGGTGGTTCGTAACCTACATCCTTGCACTTATAATAGGCGTTTATTTTCAATTCAGAGCCATCAGCGAGATGAGTGACCTCCCAGCTTCAGATATTGTCCGAAAGGCAATAAAAGCCGATTTTCTCTCACTTACAGCGTGGCAGGTGGGGATGTATGGTTGGATATACCTCTTGATGTTCCATTTTAAGTATCTCGCCCCTCACGCAACCCTCACATGGGATTTCTGGTTCGCCATGCAGCAGGCGATGTTGGCTGGTTTCGTTTTGGCTCTGCCGATAAATTACGCCTTGATTCTGTCTGGGATTAAGAGAGGTATGTAATTTCACTTTGAAGCGAGTTTTAGGTTACTCTACCCCTTGAAGTATCGCTTGATAAATCCGTTTTTGTCGCCACCTCTCTTATCGATATAGTCGATTAATCGACTCTGCAAATAGAAAATAAAGAGTGCTAATCCATATACGACGATGAATCTAGTGAACCACCCTGCATCTGCGAGATACTTCATAGTAATATTTACGATGGGGATATGCCATAGATATATCCATATTGTATTTTGTGCGATAAATAATACCCACTTCCACTCAAAGAGCCTCTGCCACCACTCCTTTGTCACCCACAACAGAGAGGATATTAAAGTTCCCCACAAGAGGAAGTATGGTTGCGGAGGATATTTATAATTTTGCATTATAAGCCAATCGCCCTGAGTTATATATAGATATGTTGACATGCTGCCAAAAGCTATGACTAGTATTAAAACAAGGAGCCATTGGCTTTTTTTAGGTGCACTCCTCAGACGCAATCCAACAAGAAATGGAATTGAGTAGGCTAAATAGAAGATATAAATCCCTACAACTGTAACAATTTGAGAGTGCGGAAAAGTAATTACCTCTGTGACAAGGTACTGCACAACAAAAAGTGTTGCGATTAAACAGATGAAACTCCAATTGGATTTAACCTGCCTCTCAAGAAGTATAAGCAGTGGAGTCAGTAACATTATAATTAGAAAGACTCGAATAACCCAAACATACCCGATACTTGGAAACAACAATAAACCGAACGAACCCGCAATTTCACTCAAGGGTGTCTGCTGAACAGCTCCCAGTTGCGCAAGGATAAAGTTGAAAAGGAAGTAACAACACAGAAAGATATATACAGGTGTAATCAACCTAGATAGTCGCCTCTTTAAAAAATCGCCATAACCGTTAATTGTTCGCCCAGCATATGCAAGTCCCGAGATAAAAACCATTAAAGGAACATCAAATGTACGAAGTTGAAAAAGCGTGTTAGGAGGGGCTATATGAGCCAATATAATAGACGACAATCCAATAAATCGTAAAATGTCGATTGAGTTATCCCTCTCTTTTAGTGTTCTAGTCATAATATAAATGTTTATTTGGGTTAGTTATAAAGTTGTTTTATCTATATCTAATTTTATTTAACATTAGACAAAATAAAAAGACAGGTTGCTCTCTTTTGAGAACAACCTGTCTATCTAATAATTAAATGACTATTACTTTACCTCCTCGAACTCTACGTCCTCGGGCTGCTGAGCACCGCCTTGTGCTTGACCTGCATCGCCTTGTGCTGCACCGCCCTGCGCCTGCTCGGCCTGCTGCTGTGCATAGATATCCTGCGATGCCGCCTGCCATGCTGCGTTCAACGCCTCGATAGCTGGGTCGATAGCTGCCAAATCGGCCGCCTTGTGTGCCGTGCGCAATGTCTCCAACGCACTCTCGATAGCAGCCTTCTTCTCGGCTGGGATCTTATCGCCATACTCCTTCAACTGCTTCTCGCTCGCAAAGATATTTGAATCGGCCAAGTTAATCTTCTCGATACGCTCCTTCTCAGCCTTATCGGCCTCCTCGTTAGCCTTCGCCTCGTCGCGCATACGCTGGATCTCCTGCTCGGTCAAACCGCTCGATGCCTCGATACGGATATTCTGCTCCTTGCCTGTCCCCTTGTCGCGTGCCGATACATTCAAGATACCGTTGGCATCGATGTCAAATGTAACCTCGATCTGTGGAACTCCACGTGGTGCCTGTGGAATACCATCCAAGTGGAAACGTCCCAACGACTTATTATCCTTAGCCAATGGGCGCTCGCCCTGACAGATATTGATCTCCACCGATGGCTGATTGTCGGCCGCCGTAGAGAAGGTCTCGCTCTTGCGTGTAGGGATCGTCGTATTTGCGTCGATCAACTTTGTCATCACGCCACCCATAGTCTCGATTCCCAACGACAATGGTGTAACATCCAACAACAATACATCCTTAACCTCGCCCGTAAGAACGCCTCCCTGAATCGCAGCACCAACAGCCACAACCTCATCAGGGTTTACACTACGGTTTGGAGTCTTACCAAAGAACTCCTCTACGACCTTCTGGATCGCTGGAATACGTGTAGAACCTCCTACCAAGATAACCTCGTCGATCTGTGATGCGTTCAAACCAGCATCGCGAAGTGCCAAACGACATGGCTCAATCGTACGCTGAACCAATGAATCTACCAACTGCTCGAACTTCGAACGTGTAAGCGTAATCATCAAGTGCTGTGGAATACCATCAATCGGCATGATATATGGCAAGTTGATCTCGGTCTGTGTAGTCGACGAAAGCTCAATCTTAGCCTTCTCGGCTGCCTCCTTCAAACGCTGAAGTGCCATTGGATCCTTGCGCAAATCTACCTTGTGCTCGGCGATAAATACCTCAGCCATGAAGTCGATCAACACGTGGTCGAAGTCATCTCCTCCAAGGTGTGTATCACCATTGGTCGACTTAACCTCGAATACTCCGTCGCCCAACTCCAAAATCGAAATATCAAATGTTCCACCTCCTAGGTCATACACCGCGATCTTCGCCTCGCTATCCTTCTTATCCAGACCATAAGCCAACGCTGCGGCCGTAGGCTCATTGATAATACGGCGAACCTTAAGACCTGCGATCTCGCCCGCCTCCTTAGTCGCCTGACGCTGTGAATCCGAGAAGTAAGCTGGAACGGTGATTACCGCCTCCGTAACCTCTTGACCCAAATAGTCCTCAGCCGTCTTTTTCATCTTCTGCAACGTGATAGCCGAGATCTCCTGTGGAGTATACTGACGACCATCGATATCAACACGTGGTGTGTTGTTGTCACCCTTGACAATTGCATAAGGTGCGCGTGCAATATCCGATGTCACCTTATCATAGGCCTCGCCCATGAAACGCTTAATCGAAAAGACAGTTCTCTTTGGATTGGTGATCGCCTGACGCTTTGCAGGATCTCCCACCTTGCGCTCGCCACCATCCGTAAATGCAACAACCGAAGGGGTTGTGCGGTGTCCCTCAGCATTTGGAATTACAACAGGCTCGTTACCCTCCATTACCGAAACACATGAATTCGTTGTACCTAAATCGATACCAATAATCTTTCCCATAATTGTTTGAATTATTATTTGTTTAACTTTATTTAACTTAATCTTCGCTCTCCTCGAGCTTCGATGCTAATATCTACAAATGATATACCAAACAAAAAATGTTCGACTTTTAGCCGTTTTTCTGCCAAATGCTGACAAAGTGACATAATTTCGCCCATTTATCATGTCATCTTTTTGTCACACTTTGACAAAAAAAGTGCCAGAGAAACTAATCTCTAGCACCCAATACCCTAGGCGACGTAGCCAATTACTACTTAGCAAACAATCTATCTTGATCCAAACAATCTATCTTGATCTATATATCGCAACTCATACTCACCCGTATCGGTCATCGTCAAACAATACAAGCGCCTCTTACTATCGTTATACGAGATCGCCTTGAAGCCATACTCCGAGGTGATACGCAACAACAACTTACCCTCCCAATCCATCACACACAACGACCCGATCAGATCATCCTTATCATCATCGTTGCTCTTCTGCCGATTGGTACGACCGTCATACAACGAATAGATATACTCCGAGCTAGCCGCCGACGATCCAAAACCATAACGAAGTCCCGAGATCGACACCGAGGTCTCGAACGCCCCACTCTTATTCACCCTCGTATTAAACTTTGGCATATTATATATTCGACAAACGGTAATGCTATCATCCGTCATGTAGATAGCGTTACGCACCTCTTCGATCTCCTCCTCGCTCATCTCCTCCTTCTGCTTATCGGTCAGATTCACACGTTTATTACGACTAACTCGATTTTGCTCGCTATCGTCATAACTTCCGATCTCGATCGTCTCACCGCGCTGCGACAGATAGGCAAAACGGTTGTTCGCCCTATCAAGTGCAATATAACCAGGGTAGCTAATCGTACCAAATCGCGCCGAGTCACGATCAAACGTATAGGCCGAGAAGTCGCCAAAACGAGCTATGACCCTATTCTGGGGAACGCTCGCCACCATATAGCGACATCTATTATTCGTCACACCGCCAATTAATAGATTATCGTCGTACTCAAAGTCCGAGAATGGCCCTATTCGATTGAGGTTAGAGGTAGATTTCATCACAACCTTTCCGCTCGTCTCGTCAATCCCCATAAAGAATACTCGACCTTGATTCATATCGCGAAGAAAAAACATACGCTCCTCGGCCGAAACCAAACCTAGGTTCGCAGCAAATTTAATCTCATTGTTAGCATTGCCACGCGACATAACACGATCATACTCCTCCGTCGCCTCGTTGTAGACCGTCAACGCCTTCAGAGTTCGCGAATCGGCCATAATAACATAGTCATCGAACGCCAAGATCGCATGGGGGTTGATAATCGAGTCGCGACTCATGGCTGAGAGTTCGCTCAAATCCATCACATCCAATTTCCGATCTGCAGAGTCCAAAAAGTCAAAATGCTTGACAACAACAGCCTCCTCACTCTTCGAAGACGACCCTTGACCACCGCACGATGCCAACAACGTAATCGACAACAATGCCGAGATATACCCTCTCATAATTTATAGTTTATAGTTTGATCGATGTAAAGTTAGTAATTTTACTCGTTGCACAATCCTAAAATAGCAAAAAAAATGGTTGAAAACCCCCAAAAGGTCTCCAACCATCAATATAACTCCCTAGGTTAACCTAGCCCAAGGGTTTAATCTAGCCCAAGAACGACAACAAGATACCTGCCGCTACTGCCGAACCCACAACTCCTGCCACGTTTGGCCCCATAGCGTGCATCAACAAATAGTTGCTCTTATCGTACTTCAAACCAATATCCTGACTCACACGAGCAGCAGCTGGAACAGCCGATACTCCTGCATTACCAATCAATGGATTGATCTTATTACCCTCCTTCAAGAACAGATTCATGAACTTCACAAACAAAACACCACCTGCCGTAGCGCAGATGAATGACAACGCTCCCAAGACAAAGATAAAGATTGTCTTTTCGTTCAAGAATACATCCGCCTTAGTCGACGCTCCAACCGTAACTCCAATCAAGATTGTCATCACATCTACCAACTGGTTGCTCGCCGTAGTTGCCAAACGCTTCACAACGCCCGACTCCTTCATCAAGTTACCCAAGAACAACATTCCCAACAATGGAATTGCATCGGGCACAATAAACGTAGTCAACACAAAGGCGATGATCGGGAACAAAATTTTCTCGGTCTGCGACACTACACGTGTTGGACGCATCTTGATATGACGCTCGGCATCGGTAGTCAAGAAGCGCATTACTGGTGGCTGCAAAACAGGCACCAACGCCATATATGAATAGGCGCAGATAGCGATAGATCCCAAATACTCTGGAGCCAAAATTCCCGTCACGAAGATCGACGTTGGGCC
Organism: Rikenellaceae bacterium; assembly: GCA_047174185.1. GTDB lineage: Bacteria > Bacteroidota > Bacteroidia > Bacteroidales > Rikenellaceae > Alistipes. Next base: position 7,196 of record JBCQUH010000031.1, read on the forward strand.
ATCGGCACCTCCGATAATCGCGATCGATCCCGCCTCGTTTGCTGGGAATCCCAACAACAACGCACCGATGTAGGCTGCAAAGATACCGATCTGAGCCGAAGCTCCGATCAACATCAACTTTGGATTGGACAATAGCGACGAGAAGTCGGTCAACGCACCAACACCCATAAAGATCAATGGCGGATAGATTCCCTTCGTAACACCCATATAGAGCAGATTCAGAACCGACCCTTCGCTATAGATACTAATCTCATTCTCCAACGCCAACGGAATATTACCCAAGATAATTCCAAATCCGATGGGCACCAACAACATCGGCTCAAATTTATGCTTGATGGCCAAATACAAGAAGAAACAGCCGACGACGATCATAACCAAATACTTCCAGCCGCCCTCCTGTGTCATCAAGTTAGCAAATCCCGTGGTAGAGACAAATTTTTGGATACTCTCACCCAAAAATGAACCTGACATAAAATCCACCATAACTATCCGATTGTAATGAGTGCGTCACCCTCCAATACAGAGTCACCACACCTTGTTTGAATTGACTTAACAACACCCGAATAGGCCGAATCAACGTTGTTCTCCATCTTCATCGCCTCCAAAACTACCAATGTCTGACCAGCCGAAACTGTATCGCCTACGGCAACCTTAATATCCAAGATAACACCTGGAAGTGGACTGGTAACAACATTTCCGCCACCTGCTGCCGCAGCACTAGGTTTTGAGTTCGATGGCGAAGCCAAATTCTGCACTGGGTGCGACGCTGGAACGGCGGCCACCTGTGGCTTACCAACAACAACCTTCTTCACCTTGGCATCCTCCAACTCTACCTGATACTTCGTACCATTCACAACAACCAATGCACTAGTCTCTGTATCGACATCGACTGCGACAACATACGAGTTGCCGTTTATCTTCATACTATACTCTTTCATTATCAAATTTTCATTTATAAGTTCAACTCTATCGTGGCATTCTTGTCAAACCATGGATCTTTGAACTCCATGGTGAGTAGGCACGCGCTACACTATTCAAAGTGATAACCTCGCTCTCCTTGTCGTGCAGATCGGCCTTGTACAGCTTCAACGCAAAGGCGATTGCGGCAATAACCTCCGCATTGTCGCCTACCGACTCACATTCACACTCCGCAACATCGACCGACGCACAGCTCTTCTTCGTACTCAAAGCAATTACCTTCGAAAACAAAAAGATCAATACCGCCAATACCAACAACGCCATCAACACAACCGAAATCGAGATCACCGCCAACGTAAATCCGTGTGGATCTTTTGCCAAAATGCTATCTGCTCCAATCACCTCTTCCGAGTGATTTAGGATCATAAACAGTGGGGACATAAACAATGCGCTCATACTACAATGGAATATTTGAGTGTTTCTTCGCTGGGTTCTGCAACCTCTTAGTTGCCAACGACTGCAATGCTCTAATCACGCGGAAACGTGTGTTACGTGGCTCGATAATATCGTCGATATAACCATAGCGAGCTGCGTTGTATGGGTTCGAGAACTTATCGTTGTACTCCTTCTCCTTCTCGGCCACAAACTTAGCCTTCTCATCGGCATCCTCAAACGCCCCTAAAGCCTTAGCCTGCAACACCTCAACTGCTCCACTTGCACCCATAACTGCGATCTCTGCCATTGGCCATGCATAGTTGATATCTCCACGAATATGCTTCGACGACATCACGATATAGGCTCCACCATAGGCCTTGCGCAACGTAACAGTAACCTTTGGCACTGTAGCCTCGCAATATGCAAACAACAACTTCGCACCATGCGTGATAACACCTCCATACTCCTGAGTCGTTCCAGGCAAGAATCCAGGAACATCGACCAACGTTACGATTGGAATATTAAACGAGTCGCAGAAACGGATAAAACGAGCCGCCTTACGGCTAGCGTTGCTATCCAACACTCCTGCCATATACTTTGGCTGGTTAGCTACGATTCCAACACTCTGGCCATTGAAACGCGCAAAACATGTGATGATATTCTTTGCAAAGCCCGATGCCGACTCCAAGAAGTCGCCATTATCGACAATTGCACGGATCACATCAAACATATCGTATGGCTTATTTGGCTGCTCTGGAATAATCTCATTCAACGTATCATCCAAACGCGAGATCTTATCTGTACACACCGCCAATGGAGCATCCTCCATATTGTTCTGTGGCATATACGACAACAAATTGCGGATCAACGCGATACCCTCCTCCTCGGTGTCGACTGCAAACTGCGCAACGCCCGACTTAGTAGTGTGCATCAACGCACCACCCAACTGCTCCTGAGTCACATCCTCGCCCGTAACGGTCTTTACAACCTTAGGGCCTGTAAGGAACATATTCGACGTTAGACTCTTCATGATCACGAAATCGGTCAATGCTGGTGAATAGACCGCACCTCCTGCACATGGCCCAAAGATAGCCGAGATCTGAGGGATAACACCCGACGACATTACATTGCGCTGGAAGATATTTGCATATCCTGCCAATGCATTAACACCCTCTTGGATACGTGCTCCGCCCGAATCATTGATTCCGATACATGGCGCACCATTGCGAAGTGCCATATCCTGAACCTTGCAGATCTTCTCCGCCATCGAGATCGACAACGATCCTGCCGACACCGTGAAGTCCTGTGCAAAAATATAGACCAAACGGCCATCTACCGTACCATAACCCGATACAACACCATCACCAAACGTATGGCTCTTATCCATTCCAAAGTCCGTACATCTGTGAGTCACAAACATATCAAACTCCTCGAAACTACCCTCATCGAGCAACATATCGATACGCTCACGAGCCGTATACTTGCCCTTTGCGTGCTGTGCGTCGATTCTCTTCTGACCACCACCCATGCGCGCTGCCTCTCGATTCTCGATCAGCATCTTGATTTTTTCTTGAATTTCGCTCATAATTTATTGTAAATTTTATTCCTATTTAAATCTCCTAATATAAAACAATGGTTGATTTCCAACCCTCTAAAAGGGTCAAAAACCAACCTTGTTAACTCACAACCTCTACTTCTTCTCGCAAAGTTCTGTCAAGATACCCTGAGTTGACTTAGGGTGCAAAAATGCAATTGTCAAACCCTCAGCTCCCTTGCGTGGTGTCTTGTCGATCAAACGAATACCCTGAGCCTCAGCATCGGCCAACTGACCCTCGATATCCTCACACGCCAACGCCATGTGGTGGATTCCAACTCCCTTATTCTCGATATACTTCGCTATTGTCGAATCGGGTGATGTAGGCTCCAACAACTCAATCTTTGTCTGACCCAACATAAAAAAGGCTGTCTTTACCTTCTGGTCTGCAACCTCCTCGATGGCATAACACTTCAAACCTAATACATTCTCCCAATATGGGATAGCCTCCTCTAGTGAATTTACAGCAACTCCTAGGTGCTCGATATGAGATACTTTCATCTTTTAAGTTTTTATTTAATGAATTTGTTACATAACTATATAACAAAGGTATACAATTATATTCTGATTATCAATTATAGACCAAACATTTTACAATTTATTTTTACGAATGGCGCTTAACCAACTCCTCTTCGACATCGCCAATTGTCTTGCCCGTAGCCTCCAACAACACCAACAAGTGGTAGATCAGATCGGCAATCTCGGGGATCATAGCGTCGTAGTTGCCTGCTGAAGCCTCGATAATCGTCTCAACGGCCTCTTCACCAACCTTCTGCGAGATCTTGCCTACGCCCTTGTTAAACAACTTCGTCGTATACGAACCCTCGGGCATCTGAGCATGGCGCTCCTGAACAACCGACTGCAACATACGGATAAAGCCCTCAGATGTATCGCCATCCTGACGAAAACAGCTACGAGCACCAGTATGACATGTAGGGCCGATCGGGATCACGCGAATCAACAGCGTATCGCTATCACAATCAACCGACACACTCTTGATATTCAAAAAGTTACCACTCGTCTCACCCTTCGTCCAGAGCGTCGAACGAGTACGACTATAGAATGTCACACGACCCTCGGCCAACGACTTCTCATAGGCCTCCTGATTCATATAACCCAACATCAAAACCTCCAACGTACGGTCATCCTGAATCACCGCTGGAATAAGACCATCTGGGCACTTCGACAAATTAAGCTGCGCAAATGGAACTGATTTAATCTCCATAATATTATTATCTTTTTTTAAAGTTATCTCACACAAACACCCTGACGACGTAGCTCCTCCTTCAAAACAGGGATCGGAATCTCATTGTAATGGAAGATACTAGCGGCCAACGCTGCATCGGCACGACCTGCCGTCAACACATCCACAATATGTTGCGACGTACCAGCTCCTCCCGAGGCGATAATAGGAATTGGCAACTCGGCCAACCTCGCAAAATCCTCGCACGGATAGCCACTCTTAGTACCATCGTGATCCATCGATGTAAACAATATCTCGCCTGCTCCGCGATTATAGGCCTCCTCAGCCCACGAGAATAGCTCGCCATCCGTCGGACGCTTACCGCCATGCGTACAGACTCGCCACACCCCATCGATCTTCTTGGCATCGATAGCCACAACGATAAACTGCGACCCATACTTCGAGGCGATCTGGTCGATCAACCCAGGGTTGGCCACAGCCGAACTATTGACCGTGATCTTATCCGCCCCTGCCCCCAACAGCCTCTCGGCATCGGCCAACGACGATATTCCACCCCCCACCGTAAACGGAATATTAATTCGTTCGGCGATACGCGTCACCAAATCTGTAAAGGTATTGCGCCCCTCCAACGTAGCACTAATATCGAGGTAGACCAACTCGTCGGCACCCTCGGCAGCATACTTCGCCCCCAACTCAACAGGGTCACCCACCTGCTGCAACTCCAAGAAGTTAATCCCCTTGACTGTCTGACCCTCCTTAATATCGAGGCATGGGATTATTCTCTTAGCAAGCATTGCTCAACCTCCTTTAGTGATATGCCACCCTCGTAGAGCGCCTTACCAACGATTACACTCTTGACACCTGCGCGATCCAACTCCTCAACATCCGACATCCGACTCACACCGCCACTGGCGATGATGTTCAAACCCTCGAACTCGGCCGACAAGCGTTGATACAGCTCAGTAGCGGCACCACACATCATACCATCGCGCGAAATATCGGTGCAGATAACATGACGCAGACCATGTGGCAAAAAGAGATTAAACAGCTCCGAAGCACCCATCTGTGACTCCTCCAACCACCCTTGGATGGCAACCTTATCGCCCTTGAGATCGGCACCCAACACCATTCGCTCACCACCGAACTCATCCAACCATGCCGAGAACAACTCTGGCTCGCGAACTGCCAAACTACCAACAATGGCACGCGACGCACCAGCATTAAATACATCGGTCAACGCCTGCGCACTCTTGATGCCGCCACCATACTGAATCGTCAACGACGTATGGGTCGCCACCCTCTCCAAAACCTTAAGGTTCATCGGATGTGACGACTTTGCGCCATCCAAATCCACTACGTGCAACCTCTTGATGCCAACCCCTTCAAAGGCCTTTGCAGCCTCCAACGGATCGCTATAGTAGGTCGTCTTGCGATCGTAATCGCCTTGTGTGAGGCGGACGCACTCGCCACCTATAATATCTGTTGCTGGAATTATCTCTATCATAAATTCGAATTTAAATCTTCAAAAAATTGGCCAATACCACCTCGCCTACCGAACCACTCTTCTCGGGGTGGAACTGCGTGCCATAAAAATTATCTCTATGCAACGCTGCACTAAACACCACACCATAGTCGGTTGTAGCGATCGTCTGGTCGCACACATCAGCCGCAAACGAGTGTACATAGTAGAAGTGCGAACTCTCGCCAACACCCTCAAACAAAGGTGAGCGCAGCCCCTCGATCGTATCCCAACCCACATGTGGAACCTTGAGGTGTGCCGCCTCGGCCTCTGATAGTCGCCTAACCTTGGTCGAGAAGATCCCCAAACACTCGGCCGAACCCTCCTCGCTACTCTCGCACATCAACTGCATACCGATGCATATACCCAACACAGGCTGCCTCAACGTCGGGATAAGTCTATCAAGACCCCTCTCGCGCAACTTCTCCATCGCACTCGAAGCCTCGCCCACGCCAGGCAACAATACTCGATCAGCAGAGCGTAACACATCGTGATCCGATGTCACAACATACTCCACCGATGCCCTCTCGAGAGCATTCATTACCGAGCGCAAATTGCCCGTGTCATAATCTATTATCGCTACCATTACAATATACCTTTACTACTTGGAACCTCCATCGACATCGCCTCACGACGAACCGCCATGCGCAACGCTCGCGAGAATGCCTTAAATATACCCTCTATCTTGTGGTGCTCATTCTCGCCCTTGGCCGAGATCTGCAAATTGCAGTTTGCCGCAGCACACAACGACTGGAAGAAGTGGCGGAACATCTCCGTAGGCACATCGCCCACATACTCGCGCCTAAACTCTGCATCCCAACCGAAGTCGATACGACCGCCAAAATCCAACAACACCAATGCACTGCACTCATCCATCGGAAGGGCAAAGCCATAACGCCCAATACCCACCTTCGAACCCAACGCTTGACCGATAGCTTGCCCCAATACAATAGCCACATCCTCGATGGTATGGTGCTCGTCGACATGCAGATCGCCCTCGACCTCGACATTCAACGTCACACCTCCATGGTGTGCTATCTGATCCAACATATGGTCAAAAAAGTGCAGACCTGTCGAGATCTTCGACTCGCGATTCAATTGACGATCGAGATCCAACTCCACACGTATCTTCGTCTCCTTCGTCTCGCGAGCAATCGTCACACGACGCTCACCGCAACGGATCAACTCCGCAATCTCGCTCCACGACTCGCTAACCAACACACAATCGCCATCGACACCAGCCTCGCGCAACGCAGCCCAACCACTCTCGCGATCGGCAATCAAGATACCCTTGGCACCTAAATTGTGCGCCAACATAACATCCGTCACACGGTCGCCAATAACAAAGCTCGCCGACAGATCATACTCTCCGCCCATATAGTTGCCAAACAACCCCGTGCGAGGTTTTCGCGTATCGGCATTCTCATGCTCAAACGTGCGGTCGATAATCTGGTCATCGAACTCGACTCCCTCGCTCGACAACACCTGCAACATCAGGTTGTGAGCTGGCCAAAACGTCTCCTCGGGGAATGACTCCGTACCCAATCCATCTTGGTTAGTAGCCATCACCAACTCAAAATCCGACCCCGACAACTGTTTCAATGCCGAGATACTACCATCTCTGAAGGCCAACTTCTCGAAACTATCGACCTGATAATCAACAGGTGGCTCCAAAATAATCGTGCCATCACGATCTATAAATATTGCTCTTTTCATCTCCTTTAACTCTATACCGTAAAATCTCGCACAATAGACAACATGCGCTCATTCTCCGCCTGCGTTCCGATCGTTATACGAAGCGTGTTCTCACACCCCACAATCCTCGAACGGTTGCGGACAATAACCCCCTGAGCCACCAACGCATCATACATTGCATCGGCATTCGAGACCCTAATCAACACAAAATTGGCCTGAGTCGCAAATACTCGCTCCACGCTTGCAAAGCCCTCTAAAGCCGCAATGACCCTCGAACGCTCGCCCATAATCTCAGCCACCTGCTGCTCGACACCCAACTTCAACTGCTCGGCTACTCGCGCCTGTGTCAATACATTTATATTATATGGGTACTTCACCCGATTCATCAACCCCACAATAGCCTCCGATGCAAAGGCCAAGCCGAAACGCAAACCTGCCATCGCCCACGCCTTCGACAGCGTCTGCAACACAATCAGATTCTCCCACTGCGACAACTCGGGCAAAAATCCCGCTTCGTCGGCAAAATCAATATATGCCTCGTCGACCACTACAATACCGCGGAACGACTCCAAGAGACGCACGATATCGCACCTCGAGAAGCTATTACCCGTAGGGTTATTGGGCGAACACAACCACATCAACTTCGTATTCTCATCCGCCGCCGACAACAACCCATCGACTGGCAGCGAGAAATCCTCGCCCAACTGCACCTCTCGCATCTCAACATCGTTGGTCGCCGCCGCAACCTTATACATTCCATAGGTTGGTGCAATCGAGACTGCATTGTCAACCCCTGGACGAGCAAAGACCCTAAAGGCCAAATCGATCGCCTCGTCGCTACCGTTGCCAATAAATATCGACTCCGAAGCCACACCTTTGATGGCCGACAACTGCCCCTTCAACGCCCTCTGATGGGGGTCGGGATAGCGATTAACACCATTGTCAAAGGGGTTCTCGTTGGCATCCAACCAAACATCTATATCACCCCCCTCGTACTCATCCCTCGCGGTAGAGTATGGCTCCAACGCCAAAATATTGGGGCGCACTAACTGCAATACATCTTCTCTGGTCATCATCGCCTATTTCGATTTTAACTCTTCAACTCTAATCTGTACCGACCTCGCATGGGCATCCAAACCCTCGGCCGTAGCCATCGCGACAACCGTCGGTGCCAACGCAGCGATTCCCTCCGAGGTCAACTCCTGATAGGTCTGCTTACGCATAAAGCTATCCAACCCCACACCACTATACGAACGCCCCCAACCATCGGTTGGCAACGTATGGTTTGTTCCCGAGGCATAGTCTCCAGCACTCACTGGCGAGTAGTTACCCACAAAGATACTACCTGCCGAGGTGATCTGTTCCGCAACACCCCATGCATCCACCATCGAGATGATCAAGTGCTCTGGCCCATACAGCTCCGAAAAGGCAACCATCTGTGAGCGATCCTCCAACACCACAATGCGCGATTGACTCAACGAACGCTCGATCGACTCACTACGCTGCAACTGCTGCGTCTGCACTGCGACCGCCTCGACGACACGCTGCGCAAAAGAGTTCGACGAACAGACCAAAATAGCTTGGCTATCGGCTCCATGCTCCGCCTGAGACAACAGATCCGATGCCACAAACTCCACATTTGCCGTATCGTCCGCCAACACCAACACCTCCGAAGGGCCTGCAGGCATATCGATCGCCACACGGTTGGTGCTCACGATCTGCTTCGCCTTGGTCACATATCTATTTCCTGGCCCAAAGATCTTGTCGACCTTCGGCACACTATCCGTTCCACACGCCATCGCAGCAATCGCCTGTGCACCGCCCAACGCAAAGACGCGATGGACACCACACAACTTAGCCGCATACAAAATCTCGGCTGCGATCTGCCCCCCTCGCGACGCTGGGGTGCACAATACAACCTCGCGACACCCTGCAATCATCGCTGGGATAGACAACATCAACACCGTCGAGATCAACGGTGCGCTCCCCCCTGGCACATACAATCCAACTCGATTGATCGCCACCGAACGCTGGACACAGCGGATACCTGGCATAACCTCGACATCGACCTGCGCATGGCGCTGAGCCGCATGAAACCTCTCGATATTGCCCTTGGCTATGTTCAACGCCTGCTTCAACTCCGCGCTCACCGCAGCCTCGGCCTCGGCAAACTGCTCGACCGACACCTCGAAACTATCGGGTACACTACCCTCAATCGACGCTACGATCTCGCGCAACGCCGCGTCGCCACCCTCGGCCACGCGCTCGATGATCTGCGCTACTCGCTCAGCAATCTCATCATCCTGCGGTGTGTTGCGTTTAACCAACTCACCCCACTGCTGGGCTGGTGGATTGTTGTATATCGCTATATTTTGCATCCTAAACTAAATCTATCGAATCATATTCTCCAACGACAACACCAAAACGCCCTCGGCACCCAACGCCTTAAGCTGCTCGATGCTACTCCAAAGGGTCTTTTCGCTCAACACCGAGTGGATCGAACACCAACCCTCCTGAGCCAATGGCAAGACAGTTGGGCTACGCATACCTGGCAACAACTTCGTCGCCTCCTCGATCTTGTCGACTGGCAGATTCATCAACACATACTTCATACCGCGACTCTCCAGAATCGTTGTCATACGGAACTTCAACTGCTCCAAGATAGCCAACTTCTCGGCACTCAACGCCTTGCCTGCGATCATCACCGCCTCGGAGTAGAAGATCTTCTCGACCTCGACCAATCCATTAGCCACCAACGTACCGCCCGACGATACAATATCAAAGATAGCATCGGCCATGCCAACCGCTGGCGCAACCTCTACAGAACCCTCTATCGTGTGAATCTCAGCATTGATACCCTTCTCATCGAAGAAGTTCTGCAAGATACGAGGATATGAGGTAGCCACACGTTTACCCTCGAAATACTCCACACCCTTGTAATCCACCGACTTCGAGACAGCCAACGAGATACGGCAACCACCAAAGCCCAATGGCAACACCTCGTCGACATCAAACCCCTTCTCGGCAACCTCGTTCTGACCCACAATTCCGATATCGGCAACACCCATCGAAACGGCCTGTGGAATATCGTCATCACGAAGGTAGAGAACCTCCAACGGAAAACCCTCGGCCTTCGAGATCAGCTTGCGCTTGCTCTCAACAACCCCAATCCCAGCCTCGCGAAGCATCGAGACACACTGTTCGTTCAATCGGCCCTTGGCCTGAATAGCTATTCGTAACATACGTTTTAAATTATATTTTATTAAGTTTTATCAAATCAAAAAACTCACCCTCAATTATTTCGGAGGGTGAGTTTATCGCACTAAATACACATCGCGGCAACTGCCACTGCGCAACAACTCTACCCCTCGACAATTGTGAGGTGGTAATGATGATGATGTGTATGTGATACTCTACAGTTCATTTATGCCCCAAATATAACGCATTTATATGAATCAGCAAAATTTTTTAGCCACATTTACAATAATTTTAAACCCCCACCAAAAGTTTTTCAAAAAAACAACCCTCTATTATTGCAGATCCGAAATAAATAATTACCTTTGCACTCGCTTGTGTATGTTACACAAGTTTAAAATTAAACACAAAACAAGATGAAGCAAGGTATTCACCCAGAGAATTATCGTTTGGTGGCATTCAAGGATATGTCGAATGACCACGTGTTTTTGTGTCGGTCCGCCGTTTCGACAAAAGAGACCATCGAAGTGAACGGCGAAACCTATCCCGTGTATAAGATGGAAATTTCTAACACTTCACACCCGTTCTACACAGGTAAGATGAAGTTGGTAGACACCGCTGGTCGCGTCGATAAGTTCATGAACCGATATGCAAAAAGATACGATAAGAAGAGCGCAAAATAATTTTGTCGCTTATTCATAAGAAAAGGCTTGGAAATATCCAAGCCTTTTCTTATATTTGAACCAGAGAATTTTAATAAAAAAAGAATAATATCAAAATGGAATTTCAAGGAACACTGATCAAGAAGCTAGAGGAGAGAACAGGAACCTCGGCACGCGGAAATTGGCATCGTCAAGATGTGATATTTGAGATGATGGATGGAGCTTACGCTCGCAAGGTGGCTGTAACATTCTTCAACAAACCCGACGAGGTGAAGTCGTTGGTCGAGGGGGCGAAGTACGATGTATCGTTCAACATCGAGTCTCGTGAGTACAACGAGCGTTGGTACACCGACGTTCGCGCATGGCGCATCACACCAGCCGTAGCGGCTGAAGCGGCAGCTCCACAGGCGGCACCAGCTCCGAGCTATGCGGCAGCACCAGCTGCGGCTCCTACAGCGGCTCCCGCAGCATCGGCAGCTGACGACGTGGACGACCTACCATTCTAGCAGAGGGTTTACAATAGATAGTATAAGGCGAAGTTTTCACTTCGCCTTATTTTTTATACCTACACAAAGCTTCAAAACTATTGTAGGCTGATAAAAAAAGCGGCAGAGTGAAATACTCTACCGCTTTTTGTGGGCCCAGAGGGGCATGATCCCACGACCTTCGGATTATGAGTCCGCTGCTCTAACCAACTGAGCTATGGGCCCGATACCTAACTGCTTTTCGCAATGGTGTGACAAAGGTAGTAAAAATTTCATAATTCACAAGCCCTAGCCACAAAAAAATAGAGCAAATTAGAAAATTATATTCGCTCCATTTTTCTGTTCTCGTTTGCCAATTGGCTACCCAACTTACTTTGAAGATTGGCGAGGTGTTCTTCTCTCTTTGATACGAGCCTTCTTACCAGTAAGCTCACGGAAGTAGTAGATACGAGCACGGCGTACAACACCATACTTGTTAACCTCAATCTTCTCGATCTGTGGTGAGTAAAGAGGGAATATACGCTCTACACCTACACCATTAGAGATTTTACGAACTGTGAACATACGTGTCTTGCCGGTTCCCTTAACCTGGATTACGACTCCACGGAATGACTGCAAACGCTCCTTGTTACCCTCAACGATCTTGATTGTAACAGTGATTGTATCACCAGCACCAAACGCTGGGATCTCCGCCTCGTCCTTTGTCCACATCTGCTCATTTACGAGCTTGATCAATGCATCTTTGTTCATTGTATTGATAAAGATTAAAATTTAGTACGCTCAACATTATCGCTGTGTCGATTGCTACCATAAACAGAACAACTGTCCATCTAATCCCGAGACCACCGAGTCTCCTCAGCCGCCCCACTGCGCGACACCCAAATATAAGAGGTTGGGTCGTAAGTCCGTAGACCGCGGGCAAAGGTAAGAATTATTTTCTAATTAACACCTATTTTCACCAACTTATTACTATTTTTTATTTGAGATATTATCACTACATTTGTATCGGAACAATTTATTTTGTAATATGAAAAGATTTATCGCTGTAATAATATGCCTACCACTACTATATGCCTGCAGCAGTCGCATATGGGGTGACGACACTATGAGTGAACAATCCTACCAGATCAACACCGAAATAGAGGCAATAGAGATAAAGTCTGCAATGACTCTAAATTTAGTCGATTCGCTCGAGATAGGCGATATGATAATCTCGGCCAACTCTAATATTCTCCAGTACATAAATGTCACTCGACGCGAAAACACAGTAGCCATAGAGCTTGAGGAGAACAACTACAAGGGTATTGAGATTACGATCTATGCACCTGTGGATCAATACCAATACGTCACCGCATCGGGGGCATCGACCATCAACAAAATGGTAGGGAGTAACAGTAGCAAGAACTACTCGATAACGCTCAGTGGCGCATCGATATTCAGTGGCAATGTAACCATAACGCGAGAGTTGACATGTACGCTAAGTGGCGCTTCGACGGCATATCTTCAGGGCGAGACTAGCAACTGCGACGTAACATGTGCTGGGGCGAGCAACATATATGGCAAGGAGTTCGCCTGCACCGACCTCAACATATCGCTCTCGGGGGCGAGCTACGTCCAGATGGAGGTCAACGGTGATATAATAGGTGAGTTAAAGGGAGCCTCGACACTCGAATATAGCGGCAACGCCAAATCCGAGGATATAGATCTGAGCGGAGCGTCGAGCATCATCAAGGAGTAATTGATAACAAGCGACACATTACACACACAACATGGCAAACTACAACAACGACCGATTGATATTGGTCACCAACGACGACGCATACGATGCACCAGGCATAACAGCCCTTATCGAGATAGCAGCACGCTATGGACGTGTAGTGGCTGTAGCGCCCAAAGAGCCGCAGAGCGGAAAGAGTCAAGCGATAACCACCACCACCCCACTCATGCTCACCGAGATCTATAAGAGAGACAATGTGGAGGTCTATGCACTCAATGGCACACCAGTTGACTGTGTGAAGTTTGCCACCGACCATCTGCTATTGGGGCAGAAGATCGACTTGGTGGTATCTGGCATAAACCATGGCTCGAACGCAGCGATCAACGTACTCTATTCGGGGACGATGGGGGCAGCGATCGAGAGCAGCATGTATGTTGCACCCTCAATCGGATTCTCGCACATTAGCCACTCATCGAAGAGTGATTTGACGGCTGCCAGACACTACACGGAACTTATTATCAACAATGTGATCGACGCACAACCCAAGGGACACACATGTTGGAATGTAAACTTCCCCGACTTGCCGCTTGAGCAGATCAAGGGTATAAAGGTTGTTCGTCAAAACCGCGGATATTGGTTGGAGAAGTTCTTCGAGCGCCAAGATCCACGTGGCAACGACTACTACTGGCTAACGGGCGATTTCGTAAATACCGAGCCTGAGGCCACCGACACCGACATCGCAGCTCTCGAGGCAGGATATGTCTCGATCGTTCCGATACAGGTAGACATGACAGCCTACGACAAGATGGCTGGCGTTGAGCAGATCGTTGGATTGTAACTCTTTTTACGGTCATGATAAACATTCTCCTCATAGTAGCTATTCTGTTCCAGACGATCGCCACCATCATTGCGTTGCGACTGTTGCGACAGACCAAGTACAACGTGATCTGGATCATGTTTGTATTGGGATTCACCATGCTATCCATCGAGCGATATTTGCAAATTATATCATTCAACGGACGCGAAGTCCCATCACACCTATTCTACTTCACAGGATTTGTGGTCTCGATCGGTTTGGCGTTGGGTGTCTTCTATGTCTGGAAGCTACTCTCATATATTGAGCGACTCGATCGCAACCGCACACAGGTATCGAAACGTATCCTCTCGGCTGTGATCCGTACCGAGGAGAAATTTCGATCTCGATTCTCGAAGGATCTGCACGATGGCCTAGGCCCTCTGCTGTCGAGCGTCAAGATCTCACTCTCGGCCATAGAGCATGCCAAGGATGAGGCGCAACGTGAGAAGTTAATCAAAGATTCGATCTACGTGATCGACGAGTCGATACGATCCTTGCGCGAGATCTCGAACAACCTATCGCCCCACGTGCTCAACGATTTTGGACTCAAACGAGGCGTAGCACACTTCATCAACAAGGGGGTGGCGCTCAATGGGGTCAAGGTAGATTATCAGACAAACATCGGCACACAGCGCTACAATAGCGATTTGGAGGTGATACTCTACCGCGTAGTGTGTGAGCTAATCAATAACTCGATCAAACACGCCCACTGCTCGAACATAATGCTGTCGATACAACAGATCGACAACTATCTAACCTTGAACTACTCCGACGACGGATGTGGATTCAACCCCAAGGCGATGATCGACTGCGGAATGGGACTATCAAACATCTCGTCGCGAATCAACACCATCAACGGCACATTCGAGATCTCGAGCAGGGCTGGTGAGGGTATGGCGGTGAGCGTCAAATTAAAGCTAAACTAACAATGAATAAGATACGTGTAATATTAGTCGACGACCATGCGCTATTTCGACGCGGAATGAGAGGCTTGCTCGAGGAGTATGCCCAAGCGTCGGTGGTGGCCGAGGCGGCCGATGGCGATGAGTTTCTAGAGATGATCGCCAACACCGATATCGACCTTGTGTTTATGGATATCTCGATGCCAAATATGTCGGGCGATGTCGCCACCCAACGAGCATTGGAGATCAAACCCGACCTAAAGATCATCACCCTCTCGATGTTTTGCGACGAACACTACTACTCGCGAATGGTGCAGTCGGGGGCGAAGGGATTTCTGCTCAAGGATTCATCGTTGGACGAGGTATTGGAGGCGGTAGAGACGGTGTGCAGTGGTGGTGAGTACTTCTCACAAGAGCTGTTGGATTCGATCCAAAGCTCGATGCAGGCCTCGTCAAGCGGAGAGGTGAGCGATAGAGCCAGCGATATATTATCGACTCGCGAGATGGAGATTTTGGTGGGGGTATGTCGCGGATTGTCCAACCAAGAGATTGCCGACGAGCTATTCATATCGAAGCGAACCGTCGACAAACATCGCGCAAACATAATGGAGAAAACGGGGTGTCGCAACACCGCCAACCTCGTGGTCTATGTGATCCGCAACAACATCGTCGAGTTCTAAACAGTCGAGTTCTAGATCTAGGCCTAAGCACAGCGAAATCAAAATGGGGACAAACCAATTTGATTTAAGCTTTTCATATTTTTAGTTTTTTAGCTTAGCCCCCCTGTTAGGATATGGAGATTTATAAAGATATTAATATTTAATGTATTTACCAAATTAAATGAGATTGGATGTCGCCCCCCCTACAAACTCCTACACAAGACCCACAATGCAAACAGCATCCATAACGGCAACCATCGCCATGAAAAGCACTCCGATAGCGATGAACACTCGCATTAAGGTTCGGTGCTGCGACCGCGGATCACGCAGCTGTTTGACCACTCCGCCCACCACATATCGCGCGTCGAACAGGCACATAAGGGTCAACACCACACTAAAGATATAGAAATCCCTCTCAGGATCGCTGCCATTGGCCATATCCGCAACCGCATGACCCACGAACAACGCGACAAAGCAGATAGCCCACGCATAGACCAACGATAGAAAGACTATCCGTTTAACCGATCTGTTTTCGCCACTCATAATATCGCATATTTAGTTAACACCTCGCGAACGACAAACCAGAGACAAGCAGCGCCATAGATCAAATAGACCGCGTTGCTCACCAACGCTATTACGCGGTTAGCAACGAGTCGGCTACCCCTTATTCGACTTATCACCTTTGGCATCTCGATCAGGGTTGTGATAGGCAGCGTCAACGCAACGACGTACCCGAACATGCTCCACATAAATTTAGGATCCACAGGATAGACAACCTCTTTACGAAGCAACTCAACGATTGCTAGCACAATGACAGGAGTATAGAGAATACCCCGAATGTTTAGGTTTTTGCGCCGTGCACCAAGCCCAGACAACCTCTTCACAACCCCACCTTTCATAATCTCACTTTTTTCGAATTCAACACCTATGCTTGCAACGCTTGTTTGGGTTTAGCGCTTTAGCACTGCTGATACAAATATAGGATTATTTTTTTAACCACACAACTATTTGTATAGTTATTCACACTTGTTGAGCGATCTGTTTGGGGCGTTTGGCAGGACGCACATTGGGATTCTGCTCCAGATGCTGCAATTTTGTCATCGACTGAGGGGGATCTCTGCGGAGTGTTGAGAAAGGGATTAACACGATAGTGCACAACTATTTAGGGCAATCCAGCGGCTAATTCGCCCATCTAGCGATGAATAAATCATTAATCTTTTTTAAAAAAAAGTCCTCAAATATTTTGCAAGTTTAGATTTTTCGCCTATATTTGCAATCGATTTACCGAAGTAACATCACCTTAGAGATAAGGAAAAGCCCAGATGGCGGAATCGGTAGACGCGTTGGTCTCAAACACCAATGTCAGCAATGACGTGCCGGTTCGACCCCGGCTCTGGGTACCAGAAAAATCGCTAAGTAGTTGAAACTCAACTCTTGGCGATTTTTTCATTTAGTAATTGTTCCCAAAATGTTCCCATACATCCCGACTTCATCCTGCGCCATACGCTCTGAGAGCCACATTTTGTGATATTCTGGATTATTCGGGTGCGACCAACGTTCCCCACAATTTCCCCACATCGAAAAAATATCAACATAGATAATACAAAACTTGGGAACATCATTTTACTGAATGTTCCCAAGTTTTAACGTTTTTGAACCCACCTATCTCCTCGGTCAAAATATTCCCACGCGTATATTTGATTTCCATATAACTTTGGTCCTCTTATATCAATCGCATTGCCATTTGCAAGCGTCTTTGCTACATAGTTCTCATGTATTGCACGCAACGATCTAAAAAAGAAGCAGAATAATGAAATAGTCAACGTATATCGACGTTCCCAATCCTCCATTCCAATAGCTTGAATATTTGCATATTTATCGGACTGATAATTATTATACTGTATTCCATTCTGAATAAAGCAATATTGCGAATGGGCTATTGCGTTTCTAATCTGCTGTGAATATACTTCGTTTATTATTCCCAAGAATTGAGAATCACATTTTTCTAATTTCTGCTTGATGTTATTTCTAATATGATCGCTTTTCTTATGCTTACCATCAATTTTGATTGTCAATTCCCAATCGTAAGGATTGCCATTTGCCAAATTTATAAGCTGAGTTAGCTGTTTTAGAAAATAGGTATTCTCCCAAATCTTAAGATACAGCATCTTCTCTTCGTGAACTGACTCTTGATACAATAAAGACTCAGCATCTACAGCGTAAATATGGATCGATTCAAACGAGAACTCATCATCAACCAAATACCTATCCTTAGATTGATTGATAAAATTTATATGCGACATACTATTTAACCCATCGTCAAGTAAGCCGTGCATCATATGCTTTTTGCCTTTAAAATCTTCCAAGGCAGCATGTTGTTCTAACAGTAGCAAATCTTGCGGGTGCAATTGATTCTTATATGCTTTATTGAAAAGATCAACGTAGGCGTAAGATACTCTATCTTCACATTCCTTCTGAATATGCTTTCTATACATAATTATTTAGCATCTCTTATAGTGTCCTTCAATTCGCTATCTTCAATATGGATATTGGGAAAATCTTTTGCGAGAGCTTCCACGATCAATCTTGCTGATTTGTTCGCATTAGGAGATAGTCGCAAAATGGTATTATCAAAACAGTTGTCACTTAGTTTTACATCTATGTATTTTGTTTCCAACTCCTTTTGCCCTGATAATATATCATTTACAACACTATAGGTTTTCAAAAAAGGTGATGTGTAGATCAAAAATCTCGATTCATTCTGAAACTTCCAATATTCTGATTTGTAGTAACCAAAATCAGTTGGACAGAACGATCCTTCTCGCCTTGTGCCACCTTTGCCATTTGGCTTGTCAATCACACTTAATTTGTTCTTGTAGATTTCACAAAAGTTATCATTGTATATTACATCTTTATAACAAATATGCTGACACTTCTTCTTTGACAAATCTGTATTAAAAGATATAGGCATAGCCCAATAATCGGAATTAATTATTTGTTCAGGCAGCAACGATGATGTATTTATCGTCGAAATATCAAAAGGCAGTTGGGTGTGCGGCACATTTATAGTAACAGTTTTAGGGGTAAATATAGTATTTTTATCAAACTCTATTCTTACGCCACTCTCCATTGACGCATACATCTTCCATAGTGGTATATTTTCTCGTGGGTCTTTAGTGTGGCACGATGCAAATATGTACTTTAATGGGTTGTACTCTACAAATGGCTCTATCTCACGCATATCATCAAACAAATCCAATCGTGTGAAGCGGATCGCTTTGCTATCTAATATAAGCGCGAGCTTATCTATTGTCGTGTAGTAGTATAGCTTATTTTCACTCATTATTCCATTGGTTTAATTGTTGATTCGATGAAGGTGATCTCGTCGGGGGTTAGGTTGTATTTTTTGTATAGTTGGCTGTCTATCTCTTTTATTGGTTTGCTCCAATCTATGTCGGAGGTTTGGGTGAAGTTTTGCATTGGCACATATTTCCATACTTCTCGACTATTATCCTGTGTTACCTTTAGCACTCCGAGCATTGTTCTTGCAAATTTTGATTTTATATATTTCATAGCAGCCTCTGACTCTGAAAGAGTATCAAATGCACCAATTCCTATAAATGATTGCGTAAAGCCAGTTTCAGGCTCTCCAACTATTGGTGTTGATAAAACTTCACCCATAGCTCCCGTACCATTACTTTTAGGCACCAATACTTTGTATTTATCAATACTGATATGAGTCTCTATATACTTCTTAGGCACATATCGGAAAATTCTTATATTCTTGATAAGACCTAAAATCACAAAAGAATTATTATCAATCTTCTCATCAGTGAATATATCCAACTGCTCAAAAATAGATGTCGTAAGTCGTTTTTCTCGACCTTCGCTGCCTACTATATTCTTGAATGATGGGTGTTCTTGATATAATGCATTAAGATTAAATTTATTCTGAGGATATATAATAGAACTTAAAGAGCTGAAACCACTACAATCCACCACTTTTTTCAATATTGAGTTCAACTCCTCAGATTTGGTGTACGTACCAATCTTTCCGAAATTTTGCTCACTATCTCGATATGTTACAGCAATACCGCCCTTAATATCAACATTCTCGAAAACCTCGTCTGTTGGCTTATAC
>JBCQUH010000077.1:0-3839 GCA_047174185.1 Rikenellaceae bacterium
GCCTGTACTCTTAAAAATCATCTCTATTATAGATTTAAACAATACACAAAGATAGTGATAATTATCTAAATATCAAAGCGTTAATTTTTAGAAGCCCCCTTAATACCCAACGTGTGTCCCATGCGCTCCTCTTTGGTTGCCAAATAGCGCATATCGTGTGGATTTGGCTCGATTACCAATGGCACGATCTCGGCAATCTCGATTCCGTAACCCTCCAAACCAACTCGTTTCATCGGGTTGTTGGTCATCAAACGCATCTTGCGGATTCCCAAATCGTGGATAATACTAGCACCAACTCCATAATCACGCTCGTCGGGCTTAAAGCCCAACTCGATATTTGCATCTACCGTATCCAACCCCTCGTCCTGCAACTTGTAGGCCTTAATTTTGTTGAACAGACCAATGCCTCGTCCCTCCTGCATCAAATAGACCACCGCACCCTTGCCCTCGGACTCGATCATGCGCAGTGCTGTGTGAAGCTGTGCACCGCAGTCACAACGGCACGAACCCAAAATATCACCCGTCGCACACGATGAGTGTACGCGAATCAACACATCTTCGTCCTTGCGCCACTCACCCTTGGTGATAGCCATGTGCTCCAATCCATTCGACTTCTGGCGGAAGATCGTCAACTTGAAATCACCAAATTCCGTCGGCAAATCGACCGTGTCGCCATACTCCACGATAGACTCTTGCTTCAAACGATAGGCAATAAGGTCGGCAATCGACACCAACTTCATATCATACTTCTTAGCAACCTCAACGAGGTCGGGCATACGAGCCATCGAACCATCTTCGTTCATTATCTCGATCAACACTCCTGCAGGCTGCAACCCTGCCAAACGTGCCAGATCAACTGCCGCCTCAGTATGTCCAGGGCGACGCAAAACGCCCTTCTCGCGTGCGCGCAATGGGTTGATATGTCCTGGGCGACCCAAATCCGATGGCTTGGTTGTGGGTGATGCCAATGCGCGAAGTGTCGCAGCACGATCCTGAATCGAAACTCCCGTAGAGCACCCCTCCAATAGATCTACCGTCACCGTAAATGGCGTACCCAACATCGACGTATTATTTGTCTCCATCATCTCCAATTCCAACTCGGCACAACGCTGCTCGCTCAATGGCGCACACAACACTCCACGGCCATTCTTCAACATGAAGTTCACATCCTCGGGCGTGATCTTCTCTGCCGCCATGATGAAATCTCCCTCATTCTCGCGATCCTCGTCATCGACAACGATCAACATCTTGCCATTGCGAAAATCCTCGATTGCCTCCTCAATTGTATTCAATACAAACTTGTTACTCATAATATATTATTTTGATTTTTTACTCTTTTTCACAATCTCCAACACTCCGTTTTTAATACGGTTGAAGAACTTTATATATGGTTCTCTGTCAAATAGTGCAGAGTCATTCGTCGCCTTATACGTCAGAAATATCGCCAGCGGCGTGAGGATATAGGCTGGTATCCACATTCCCAGCAGAGAACTCCAGTTACCCTCTTCGGCCATCTTCTCGCCCGAGGTCGAGATCACATAGTAGATCACAAAGAAGATCACCGACGTAACGATCGGCATTCCCAATCCGCCCTTGCGAATGATCGCCCCCAGTGGTGCTCCGATCAAAAAGAAGATCAGAATCGAGACGGGCGTTGTCAACTTCTTGTGCCACTCAACACGACTCTGGTAGAGCTTAAACAGACCCTGCTTGGCATTATCCTCATTGGCCGAGAACACATTACGCGAGTTCTTGGCCTGTCGCCGTGCAGTCTCCCACAAATTCTGCTGTTCGCGAACCCCCATCCGTGCAATAGAGTCGCTACTCAATACCCCCGTCATCCCCTCTTTGTCGACGCGCAGCGAATCGGGAAGTGGCAAAACCGAGTGGTCGTATTGGAAAATCTGTGTCTTTAGCAGTGGCTCATACGATTTAACCGTCGAGATATTTACATAGTTATTCAACGAGTCTATATCGTGCTGCAACTCTTTTATTGTCAACGTCGTGCTTCCCTTGATTGCATTGGCATCCGTGCGTTGATTCATCGAGAAACCCTCCATGGGGAGTGACAAATATTGATAATCGAACTTATTGCGACGCAGCGCACTCTTCGTATACCAATCCGACGAACGCGTCTGCTCATAGGTGTGGCCGCTATACAACGACACGATCAACATCTCCTTGTCATCCGACAATCGAATGTAGCCCGAATCGGCCACCGTCGTCGTCATATCTCCATTCTGCGATCTATTGTCATAGATCAACACATTGCGCAGTAGCTTTGTATAGGGATCCTGCGTCTCGACACGAATACTCAGATCATCGATTCCATTGAAGAACAACCCATCCTTAAACTCGATAACCTGCTTCTGTTTGCGAATATCAAACAGCGTACTATACATCTTTTTATTGGAGTAGGGGACTAGGTTGTTGACGATAAAGAAGCTGCCAATAGCCACCACCAATACCACATACATCAATGGTTCGATGATGCGGATCAGCGACATGCCCGACGATTTCATCGCAAGCAACTCATAGTTCTCACCCAGATTACCCATCGTCATAATAGCGGCCAAAAGCATCGACAGAGGCAATCCCATCGGGATCACATTGATCGTCGCATAGCCCAACAACTCGATGATAATCAATGCGTCAAGACCCTTACCTACAAGTTCGTCGATATACAACCACACGAAGTTCATCATCAAGATAAACATCACGATGAAGAATGTGAGAAACATGGGGCCTAGATATGACTTTAAGACAAATTTATGTATAGTCTTCATCCGCGAAGTTCTAATTCTTTTTTCAAAACATACTTATGCGCCGCTAAGTTACGCAAAAAAAGTGGAATAATGAAATCCTCCCCTTCATTTTACCACTTTTGACCATCGAGCATATCGCACAAAAAATGTGCTATGTTTAATATTAACATTGAACATAAGATTAAAGTTTGTATAGAATACTATAAATAATTTCATACAGACTCTTACTTGCTTCAGAAAAATATATTAACTTTGCAAGGTTAGAAATGGACAAAATGGAGTACATAAAAAATTTACAAGCAACAAACTCAATAAAAACAATATCATTGTTTTCGGGTGCAGGGGGGGGGTAGATATTGGTGCAATTCTAGCTGGGGCACAAATCGTATGGGCAAATGATATAATGAAAGATGCATATTTGTCATACTCGGCGAATATAGGTGATCATATTTCATATGGTGACATAAACGATTATTTGTCAAGTTTTTCCCAATATAAAGGCATTGACTTGGTGATTGGAGGTCCACCCTGTCAAGGTTTTTCAGTTGCTGGAAAAATGGATATATCTGATTCGCGAAGTCAATTAATATGGAGTTACGATAAAGCAATAAAGTCGATCTTGCCTAAAGCTTTTATTATGGAGAATGTAAAGGCCTTAGGCACATTAAAGCGATGGGAATTAGTTAGAGATGAATTGTTATGCAAACTTCAAAACATTGGTTATTCTGTCGGATTTTGCATTTTAAATGCATCTGATTTCGATGTGCCTCAAGCAAGAGAACGCATATTTATAATTGGATTCAAAGGAGACTCACCATTACCAATAGATTTGAATACGATGATTCAATCATATAGAAATAAGTCCAAATCAGTTAGAGAGACACTGAGTATATTAGACAAAGCAGGTGTCGGCAATAACACAAAAACGTGTAATGCAAAGATCACAATCGCGTCTAACCCAATATTGAGAAAATCGTAACTACTCACGCCCCCACTAATGCAGTTATAAATCACATCAAAGCATCACAAATAGTCAGTTAAAAACAGGTGTATTATTTGCATAAGTCGTTGATT
>JBCQUH010000032.1:0-26294 GCA_047174185.1 Rikenellaceae bacterium
TAAGAAAGCAAAATCAGCAAGTGGATTGCAACCCACTTGCTGATTTAAAAACATTTTGTATTTTTGTATCAAACCTGTAAACTTTTTTCAGGACGACACACCCTTGATGTGACTCTACTGCTGTGCTACAGCCTTCTGTCCTGCATACATCAACTTAAGTGCCTTTGCACGACGCAACTCCTGCTTCACATCGGTGATGATTCCCATCTTCGTTCCAGCATCGGCCTTCAAACTAACCGTCATATCTGCACGGTCACGCTCACTCAACTGATCACGCTCCGACGCAATGAAGGTCAAGATATCCTCCGCGGTGCTATATGCATCGTTGAGCTGAATACGTGGCGCTGTACCTGCCTTGGCCTGCATCGCAAGCGATGGACGACCAATGTGGATGTAACTTGCCAACTGCTTCTTCTCCAACTTCTGAACCTCCGTTGCCGATGGCAACTTATAGGTCACCAACAACTCCTGCTCACGCATCGTCGTCGACACCATGAAGAAGAATAGGATCATGAAGATAATATCTGGCAATGATCCCGAAGATATTTTTGGGGTACCCTTGTTACCCTTTTTTTTCATTACTGCCATAATCTCTCCTACTTATTAATTAGACGTGGTTCAGCCTCCGAAATCTTCAATGGAATAGCCTTGGTCACCATATCGCGATCCTTGGCTGGAAGGTCTACATAAGACTTGCCAAATCGCGCTCTAGATGCCTTCTCGCGTACTTCACCAAAAGCTCGTGTCAACTCATTTTGCACCAACATATAGACATCGTAATTGGTCTCACGCGTCGTCTGTAGCGACACGACACCCTGACTCACAGGGTATGTCCACGATGTACCATCGTCAAATTTAAAATCAGTCACGAGTTTCTCGGGGAGATTTTCGTCATCATGTATATTCTCGACAAACTCTCTAGTCTTCTCTTTCAATGCTGAAATATCTATCTTCTCGTTGCCCACCATGATATCACCGCTTCCAGAGACCAAAACCAACAATAGGTTACGCTCCTTAATCTTGATATCTTGTTGAACCTCCTCCTCTGGCATTGGTGGTAGGATACGCACCAATCCAGTGTCGACGTTCATTGTGGTAGCTACAAGGAAGAAGATCAGCAAAAGAAAGGCAATGTCGGCCATAGAACCAGCATTGATCTCTTGTATTTCTCTTTTACTTGATGCCATAATTCACTCCTATTTTATGGCGTTCATAACCTCGCTGTAGATTGCCGCAAGGATCGCCCCTGCGATGGCAACGTATACAACTATTACAGACGCCTCAGTGATCATTGTATCGGCTGCAGGGAAAACTCCACCATCACCAATATTTACAATCTCTACAATGTGGCTCGAAGCATATCCCCACGCTGCACCGATGATTGCGATTACAGCCACTGTTGAGACGATAGCCATCTTGATTCCTGCTGGTGCCTGAACCATACCATAGATAGCACAGATCAAAGCCGAGAGAACAGCTCCGCCAACCAAGACATAAGCCCAGATCAAGTTCAAGCCGATAGAGCTATCACTTCCTCCTTGAGCAAACGCCATTCCCAACAATGCCACGGTGATAACGAGCATCAAGATGAGGATTATGTTTAAAACATTTATATTTTTCATTTTGATCTTATCTTAAAAAATTCTACTTTCGAGCGTGGGTGACAAACACCGCACACTCAACTACAATAGAGAGAGGTATCTCTTACTTCTTGTAAACAGTAAGGATGTCGATCAATGCGATCGATGTATCCTCCATCTCGTTTACCAAAGCATCGATCTTTGCCACAATGTAGTTGTAGAAGATCTGCAAGATAACGGCTACGATAAGTCCAGCCAATGTTGTCAAAAGGGCTACCTTGATACCACCTGCCACGATCGTTGGAGAGATATCACCTGCTGCCTGGATCATATCGAAGGCACCGATCATACCGACTACAGTTCCCATGAAACCAAGCATCGGAGCCAACGCGATAAACAATCCTACCCATGAAAGACCAGACTCCATCAAACCTGTCTGAACTGATCCATAAGATACAACTGACTTCTCAACTGTATCCAATCCCTGATCGTAACGATCAAGACCCTGATAGAAGATAGAAGCGATTGGGCCACGTGTGTTGCGGCAAATCTCCTTTGCAGCCTCGATACCGCCCTCAGCCAACGCCTCCTCGACCTTCTTGATCAACTTCTTAGAGTTGATAGTAGCCAATGTCAAGTAGATGATACGCTCAATAGCCACTGCCAATCCGATCACCAAACACAAAAGTACGGGAAGCATCCACTCCCAACCTCCCTCGAGGAACTTCTGCATCAATACTTGGTGCATGCTTTCGCCTGCCAATGTCTCTGCTGTTGACTCTGCGCCTTGTGCAGCAACTGTTGCAATCGACAAAGCCATAAAACCCATTGTTGAAAATACTCTTTTCATAACTGTTTTTAAGTTTGATTTTTAATTATTTTATAGTTTCTTACTTGTTTGTTAATTTCCTGTTGTTTTTTTGCTTAACCCTCAACTGCACCACTCTCCACATCTTGTTTTCCTCACTCGCCCACCCCTCTTGCACCTTCCCTCTCGCTGCGCCTTGCTCTTTTTTGGGGTTTTAGCTGATCGGGGGCTAATCCTTAGCGAATATACTAATAATTATTTAAACACCAAAAACAAGTAACTAAAAATGATAATTATTTTTAGTTTTTGTGCTAAATCCGATGCATAATGTAAAATAAACCTCCCACCAGATATTTCTGATGGGAGGCGTGTGAATTAAATATAGCGACTATTTAACGCTCGGTTTGATGAAGTATCCGTAGTGGTAGCTTCTCATCAACACTCGATAGTCGATGTGTACTGGATTGCCCCATGAATTGTCTCCTCCAACACCCTTCTGACCATAGTCGATATTGAGATATAGATCATCCTCATACTTCACGTCGATGGTGTTGCGCGCAGGTTTGCCATCTACGATATAGTTCTCCTTTGGAGCATATGATGCACCGAAGCAGATGAGAGGACGGCCTGTGATCGTAAGCGATACGCCACTGTCGTTTGTAAACTCTACCTCGCGAACATCCGTACGATAACCATTCTCCTGAGGGCGTGTATACATATACTCTAGCTCTTTGGTTGGCATTGAGTAGTTACCCACGATAGCCGATGTCTTGCGATCCGCATAGTTCTCCCATGGCCCACGACCATACCACTCGGTCTTTGAGAGGTCGCCACGTAGAACATATCGTTCGCCCAAGCGAGGCATTGCTGCTGTCTGCTCAGCGTGGTAACTTACGGGGATTACTTTATTATCCACCTCGATCGTACCATCGCTATATACCGTATATGTTGTCGTGATGTTAAGATCCATACGAGCCTTTGTGTCGGCATTTACGAATGACTCAGCGATGATGGTCATCTTGTCGACCCTCTTGCCCTTTTTATCTCGCAACACAACCAGCGACTTGAGTGTTACACGCTCATCGGCCGTGGCCCAATACTTAGCATCCTTGTCCCAACCATCATTGTCGACTGGCACGCGGTGGAAGTCATACTCTGTAGCCCCCGTCAAGAACTCGACTCCGCCAACCTCGATCGAGCAGATACGTCCGCTCTTCTGGCAGAATCCATAAGCAAATCCCTCGCCCTTGATTGTCAAAACGTCGTTAGACTCTGTCTCGCTCAACGAGCCGCCCTCGCCGATCTCGTAGCTCAGTCCCACCTTTTTGCTCAATGCGATCTGCTCGTAAGCCACCACATGACCCGCTGGGATCAGATCCTTAGCCTCGGGCTGCTTGAATTCGAAGTTAATCATATACTCATGACCGTCGCAGATGTCGGTCTTGAACTTCAACTCGAAATTCTTCTCTAGGCCTGGTGCAACATCCACCTTCAACACTCCGTTCTCGACCTCAACTCCATCTTTGAGCAGCGACCACGATGCGTTGTAGTACGATACATTCGTGAAGTTATACTTATTGCGAAGTGTGAATGTATACCCCTCGGCACGCGCACGCTTGATATCGATATTGTCGTAGACCTTATTCATCTCATAAGCGTGAGGATTTGGCTCGCGATCGGCATTCAATATTCCATTCAAGCAGAATGCACCATCGTTTCGAGTATCCTCCATTCCAAATGCACCTCCGTAATCCAAGAAGCGCACGCCATCGCGGAAATCCTCAACTCCCTGATCTACCCAATCCCAGATAAATCCACCCTGCAAATTGTCGTAGCTATCTATCAATTCCCAGTAGTCGGCAAAGTCACCCAAACTATTACCCATCGCGTGTTGATACTCACACAAGATCAATGGACGGTAGGTATCGTTCGACATTGCGTAGTTACGCATCTTCTCCATGGTCATATACATTGGCCCAACAACATCGGTGTGGCTCTGAGTTCCAGCCTGCTCGAAGATCACCAGACGCGAAGGATCTACCTCCTTCAGCTTCTTGTAGCCATTGCGAAAGATCACACCGTCGCCACACTCATTACCCATCGACCAGAAGAGGATAGATGGATGGTTCTTGTCGCGCTCAAACATACGGAAGATTCGGTCATGGAAGATCGCCTCCCACGATGGGTCGTCGGCAATATGCTTCTCGGGGTCGTAGTAGGCCTGAAGTGCCGCTCCCAAACCGTGGGTCTCGACATTGGCCTCGCTACAGATAAAGATACCGTACTTGTCGGCCAACTCATACATATATGGATCCTGAGGGTAGTGCGACGTGCGGATTGCATTGACATTCAACAGCTTCATCATCTCTGCGTCGCGCTCCATAGTCTCGACTGGGATGTAGTGCCCCAAAGTTGGGTGGTGCTCGTGGCGATTGACACCGCGGATACGCACTGGCTTACCGTTGATCAACACTTGGCTACTCTTTAGCTCGACGCTGCGGAATCCAACCTTCACACCCTGATATCTCACATCGCCACCATTCGAATATTTGATTACAAGCGAGTACAAATTAGGGTGCTCATCGCTCCACGCCATGCAGTTGGCGAAGCTCCTCGACAAGCTATATGTACCATCCTTGGCAACCTTCGCCACCTCATTCATCACGCTCTTGCCATCGGGCGAGAACAACTCTACCTGCAACTCACCCTTCGACACCTTGGCACCTGCCGTCTCGATCGTCAAGTTCAACACACCATCCTTGTAGCCATTCTCCATCGTGGTCGACGCGAAGATATCCTTCACATAGCTCTTGTCGGTAGCATAGACAAACACATCGCGCTTGATACCTGCCAAACGCCACATATCCTGACCCTCGAGGTACGACCCGATCGAGAAGCGATAGACCTCTACCGAGACGCTATTCTCCTCGCCAGCACGCACGTAGGGCGTAATGTCGAACTCCGCAACCATCTTCGAATCCTGTGAATAGCCCACCTTTTTGCCATTGACCCACACATAGAACGACGACTTAACAGCTCCGAAGTGCAACACTACGCGCTTGTCGCCCCACGATGCAGGGATCGTGAAGTCACGACGATAGGCCCCCACAGGGTTCCAATCGTCGGGCACACCCGTCGGGAATGGATTGCTAACATTGAACTCATAGGGGTGGTTCATATACATCGGTTTGTCATATCCCTGCAATGGCCAACTACCTGGCACCGAGATCTTATCCCACTTCGAGACATCGAACGACTCCTCATAGAAATTCACAACGCGGTCGGCTGGCTTCTCGCAGAAGTGGAACGACCACTCGCCGTTGAGTAAAATATTTTCGGGACGATAGAGATAGCTCGCCTTCTTGGCATCCTCAGCTGAGTTATAGTACCAAAATGTCGAACGACCATCGAGGCGATCGACCCCTAGCACGCTCTTATCTTTGTACTCTGGCAGATCCGCCGCCATCGTAACCGCGCTTGAGCACAGTAGTGCCATGCCCATCAAAACTCTCTTTTTCAGATTCATACGTTAATTTTATTTGTTATTTTATCTATTTTCCATTATAACTCACATACTCTAGGTTTAGCTCAAAGTCGCGAGGAGCATCCATCTGCTCCAACCATCCACCCAACTGCTCATATAGCTTATCGACCATCTT
Organism: Rikenellaceae bacterium; assembly: GCA_047174185.1. Lineage (GTDB taxonomy): Bacteria > Bacteroidota > Bacteroidia > Bacteroidales > Rikenellaceae > Alistipes. Next base: position 6,048 of record JBCQUH010000032.1, read on the forward strand.
GGGGTTGCTCTCGGCCAAATCACTCCTCTCCGAGATGTCGTCGGCCAAATTATACAACTCCTTGACTCCAGTCTCGTAGTTATATATCAACTTCCAATCGCCCCGACGAATAACCGAGACTGGGCGCGAACGAAACACGGGATCGCTACTCTCTGGCCCTCCACTCTGCAAATAGGCTGGGAAGTGCCAATAGATCGCGCGACTGCTCAACTTCGAGCGGCCACTGCGCAGCGTGCGCAACCACGACTCGCCATCCAACACATACTCCGCATCGACCTTCGCCTGAGCTATATCGACCAACGTCGGATAGATATCCAGCTGCGACACTGGGGTCGAGATCGTCGTATTTGGTTCGACCACATTATCCCAACGTACCAACATCGGAACTCGTATGCCACCCTCGTAAAAAGATCCCTTTCCAGCCCTCAACGGCCACTGCTTCGAGGTCGAATACAACCCTCCATTATCCGAGGTGAAGATCACCACCGTATTCTCAATCAATCCGCTCTGCTCCAAATAGTCCATCACGCGTCCCACGGCACAATCCATGCTCTCGATCAGAGCTGCATACTTAACATTATAGTGCTGCTTATTACCCTCCTTTGCGCTATACTTCTCGGCCAACTCCGCCTTGGGCTGGAGTGGTGTATGCACCGCATAGGGGGCGTAGTACAAGAAGAATGGGTTGTCGGCACCGCTCTCCACTCTGCTCTCGATGAAGCCTACAGCCTCGTCAGACAATCTGTCGATTAGATACTCACCCTTTGGCCCATCTTCGAGATATGGGTTTTTGTAGGGCGAAAAGTATGAGTTGGGATGCCCCATCGTCGTACCTCCAATATTGACATCGGCACCATAATCCTTGGGGTCGACCCCAACATGCCACTTACCCACGTGACAGGTGGTATACCCGACATCTTTTAACCTCTGCAATATCGTGATCGACGATGAGTCCAACACACTCTTCGTCGCGGCTGGGATCAACTTACGAGCCTTAGCATCGCCTCGAGCTGGATCTCCAACGGTATAGACCCCATGACGAGGGGCATATCGACCGCTCAGCATCGAGGCGCGACTTGGCGCAGAGTTGGCAGCCGCGGCATAACCATTATCGAAAAACAGAGAGCTGCTTCGCAGACGATCGATATTTGGAGTCTCGTAAAATTCGCTCCCTTGGAACGACATATCGCTCCATCCCAGATCGTCTATATTAAATAGAACGATATTGGGTCTCGCCGCCTCGGCCATAGCTGGCATAGCAGCGCCTAGTGCACTCATAACAAGTAGTCTCTTCATCGCTAAGATAGATTAAAAAAGGTTGCAATTAGACAAAGATAGTAATATCTTGCGAGATTTCCAACTTTTACCCCCACACATTAATCCTCGAGCAACATCTGCTGCATGCCATTCGAGAAGTAGACTTCGTAGAGATCTTCGGTGCCGCGCATGCGCGCCCCTCTATTATATATAAGGTATACCTCGCAATTGGTGATCTGTTCGGCCAACCGCTCGGCATGTTGGTCACCTGCGGCCATCAGCATCGTGGCGTAGGCATCGGCCAATGCGCAGGTGGGGGCTAACACCGTAGCCGAGAGCAGAGCCGATGGCGACGAGGCTCCCGTAATGGGGTTGATGGTGTGCACCACCTTGCGACCATCGTCGGTGATGTGGAAGCGACGATAGTTGCCCGAGGTGGCCACAGCGCGCCATGGTAGCGAGTCGGGAAGCGCGATGCGTCGTTCGAGAAATGCCCCCTCACTCATATTACCATCAAAGGGGGTCTCGATCCCGATGCGCCACGCCATACCAGATGGGTTGACACCGCGCAGACGTATCTCGCCACCAATATCGACCATATAGTTACGCGCCCCCATCGCCTCCAACTCTGCGGCCAATCGGTCGACTGTATAGCCCTTGGCGATGGAGTTAAGATCGATCTGCATACGTTCGTCAACCTTGATCAACCGCCCATTCTCGATGGCAAGACCTTGATGACCAACAAACTCCAACAGCGAATCGACATTGGGCGCAGTGACCATATCGGACTTAGCCACAAAGCCCCACGCCTTGACCAGCGGAGCCACCGTGATGTCGTACAACCCACCACTCAGGCGGCTTATCGAGTCGGCCAAACGGATGTTGAACTCCAATGCCTCGGTCAACGAGTCACAACGATTGGCGTTGATAAGGCTCAGGCGTGAGAGGGTATCGAAGATCGACATCTCACTCTTCATCTGGGCATCGAGCCGCAAGGCGCACTGCTCGACCTCCCCGCACAAATCAATCGGCAGATCAGCCTTGATGTGGTAGGTGGTACCGAGCATCGAACCCGAGGCATAGAGGTAGTCGGATGGCGCTTGGCTACAGGCGGTGCATAGCACCAAAAGGGCTAATATGTAGTGTAAATAGTATCTCATCACAATGTTGTTATATAGTTTCTTTGGGCAAAGATAGTAATTTTGAAGAAATTTGATAATCAAATAGTTAGAAACTTCGGCAAAGAGTTGTAAAGTCGAAAAAAATTATTACCTTTGCCGCACGCTCTGGCGCGATTGTATAGACCGTTGTGGTCGAGTAAGGGCAATGCGTCGTAGAGTGGAACTTACAAAAATTAATGTAACAATGGCTTATTTAACACCAGACAAAAAGCAAGAACTATTTGGCCAGTACGGCGCGTCTAACACCGACACAGGCTCTCCAGAGTCTCAGATCGCACTGTTTTCTTTCCGTATCAGCCACCTTACAGAGCACCTGAAGAAGAACAAACACGACTTCGGTACACAGCGCGCACTTCTACGCCTAGTAGGAAAGCGTCGCCACCAGTTGGAGTATCTAAAGGCAATCGACATCGAGCGTTATCGCGCGATTCTTAAGCAGCTTAATCTTCGTCGATAAGCAGCGCAAAAAGCAAAATAGGGCTGGGAGTGTTCCCAGACCCTATTTTTGCATTTTTTGGAGTACATACATTAGAGAAATTATAGAAGAAGATGGAAGAGAACAAATTGTTTAATCCTGTACAGAAGAGCATCACGCTCGCTGACGGTCGCGTAATCGAGATCGAGACAGGAAAGGTTGCAAAGCAGGCCGACGGTTCGGTCGTACTACGTCAAGGAGACACAATGCTTTTGGCTACAGTTGTAGCTGCGAAGGATGCACGTCCAGACGTTGATTTTATGCCACTACAGGTGGAGTACAAGGAGAAGTACGCTTCGTGCGGTCGCTTCCCAGGTGGTTTTATGAAGCGCGAGGCTCGTGCTACAGATGCCGAGATTTTGGTTGCTCGATTGATCGACCGTGCATTGCGCCCACTATTCCCAGCTGACTACCACGCAGAGGTATTTGTTACCGTAAACTTGATCTCTGCCGACAAAGATATTCAGCCCGATGCATTGGCTGGTTTGGCCGCTTCGGCTGCACTCGCAGTGTCGGACATTCCATTTAATGGCCCTATCTCGGAGGTTCGCGTAGCGCGTATCGACGGTGAGTACTGCATCAACCCTACATTCTCACAGATGGATCAGGTGGATCTTGACATCATGGTTGGAGGTACAATCGACAACATCATGATGGTCGAGGGTGAGATGCACGAGGTGAGCGAGGATGTGATGCTTGGTGCGATTAAGTTTGCTCACGAGGAGATCAAGAAGCATTGTCAGGCGCAGATCGAGTTGAGCCAGCAGTTGGGTAAGGATGTGAAGCGTACATATTGCCACGAGACCAACGATGAGGAGCTTCGTCAGCAGGTTATCGCGGAGCTTTATGACAAGGCATATGCGATCGCTACGAGCGGTACGAAGAAGCATGAGCGTTCGGAGCAGTTTGAGGCGTTGGAGAAGAGCTATTTGGAGGCTATGTCGGAGGAGGATTTGGCAGCTAAGGGTGACTTGGTGAAGAAGTATTTCCACGACGATGTATTGAAGATGGCGATGCGCAATATGATCCTCGACGAGGGTCAGCGTTTGGATGGTCGTCGCACAGACGAGATCCGCCAGATCATCTGCGAGGTTGGTTACTTGCCAGCAGCACACGGTTCTGCACTCTTCACACGTGGTGAGACTCAATCGTTGACAACTGTTACGTTGGGTACGAAGATGGACGAGAAGCAGAAGGACGAGGTTTTGGTTCAGGGTTCTGAGCAGTTCGTATTGCACTACAACTTCCCTCCATTCTCGACTGGTGACCCACGTCCACAGCGCGGTTTGAGCCGTCGCGAGATCGGACACGGTCACTTGGCATGGAGAGGTCTGAAGCCAATGGTTCCTGTTGGCGAGGAGAACCCTTATGCAGTACGTGTTGTGTCGGATATCTTGGAGTCGAACGGTTCGTCGTCGATGGCTACGGTTTGCGCTGGTACATTGGCGTTGATGGATGCTGGTATCAAGTTGAAGAAGCCAGTTTCGGGTATCGCAATGGGTCTGATCTCGGATTCGAAGAGTGGTAAGTGGGCTGTGTTGTCGGATATCTTGGGCGACGAGGATCACTTGGGAGATATGGATTTCAAGGTGACAGGTACAGCGGATGGTATCACTGCAACGCAGATGGATATCAAGGTTGACGGTTTGTCGTATGAGATCTTGGCTGCCGCTTTGGAGCAGGCACGCGTAGGTCGTCTACATATCTTGGGCAAGATCACAGATTGCATTTCAGAGCCACGTGAGGATTTCCGTCCATTCGTGCCACGTATCGTACAGATGACCATCCCTCAGGAGATGATCGGTGCGGTGATTGGCCCTGGTGGAAAGATCATTCAGGATATTCAAAAGACAACTCAGACAACTGTCACTATCACAGAGGTTGATGGCAAGGGATTGATCGATATCTTCGGTGTTAACAAGGAGTTTATCGACGCTGCCGTAGCTCGCGTGAAGTCAATCGTGGCTATCCCAGAGGTTGGCGAGGTATACAACGGCACGGTGAAGTCTATCGTAGCGTTTGGTGCCTTTGTCGAGATCATGCCTGGTAAGGATGCTCTGTTGCACATCTCGGAGATCGACTACAAGCGTATCGAGACAATGGATGAGGCAGGAATCAAGGAGGGCGACAAGATCGAGGTTAAGTTGATCGGTGTCGACGCTAAGACTGGAAAGTTGAAGTTGTCACGCAAGGCGTTGTTGCCTAAGCCCGAGGGTTGGGTGGAGCGCGAGCGTAAGCCACGTGAGGATCGCCCACGTCGTCAGTAATAAGCGTATACATATTTATATAGAGGTCGCCTTTTTCGAAGGGCGACCTTTTCGTTGGGGGCTTTCGCGTGAGTTGCTTTCGCATGGGGCTTACGCGTGACTGCCCTGCGCGGGCGGCGGCGGCGTGCTCGCCGCGGAGCTGATCTATATTGCATATTTGGGCTTAGAACTTTGTTCTAAGTTTTTAAGGGTCAATAATATTATTCAAATAAATTTGATAATATTATTGACCCTTAAAAACTTCTCAAACACTTGCGTGTTTGAACCCAAATACGAACGGTAACCTCACATCCTCACGCACAACAACTCCCCAACAAATCCTCGGAAAATCCTCAGCAAGACTCAGTTTTTCTCAGCAAGCCCGAACGGGTTACTGAGAATTTCTAAGACATATTCACCAACAATAATATAATAGGAGAAACGAAGTTTCTCAAGTACTTGTGTAGGTGGCCGACCGAATGGCACTCGAGGGCTTTTTTTTGCGGACGCAGTTCGCAAAAAAAATGTTAAGAGGTCTAATTTTTTTATTGAAAGTTTACTTTCGCAAAAAAATTAGACCTCTTAACATCTAAGGCCGCAGGCTGCAGAAAAGCCTCCGCAAAAAATTAGCTCCGCAGCGAGCACGCTGCCGCCGCCCGCGCAGGGCAGTGGCGCGTAAGCCCCCAACGAAAGCAACTCGCGTAAGCCCCCGACTATCCGCGGATAGCAGCTACACCTGGAAGAACCTTACCCTCCATATACTCCAACAAAGCGCCACCGCCAGTCGAAACATAAGATACCTGCTGAGCAAGTCCGAACTTGTTGATACAAGCTACAGAGTCACCACCACCGATCAATGAGTAAGCACCATTAGATGTAGCCTCAGCGATTGCCAATGCGATAGCCTTTGATCCAGCCTCGAACTTCTCGAACTCGAATACGCCTACAGGGCCATTCCAAAGGATAGTCTTGCTCTCAAGGATCACCTTCTTATACTCCTCGATACCAGCAGGCCCTAGGTCAAGACCCATCCAACCCTCTGGCACATCGTTACCTGCTACAACCTGAGCCGCAGCATCTGCCGCGAACTTATCAGCGGCCATAGCGTCCGATGTAAGTACCAACTCGATACCCTTCTCCTCAGCCTTCTTAATGATGTCAAGAGCCACTGGGAACATATCTGGCTCACACAAAGAGCTTCCGATCTTACCACCCTTCGCAGCCTCGAATGTAAATGTCATACCACCACCGATAATGATCTTATCGACACGATCCATCAACTTCTCGATGATTGTGATCTTCGACGACACCTTCGATCCACCTACAAGGGCAGTAAATGGACGCTGTGGATTCTCCATAACCGAGTCGATAGCCTTCAACTCATTCTCCATCACATAACCAAACATCTTGTCCTGTGGGAAGTACTCAGCGATAAGTGCAGTCGAAGCATGAGCACGGTGAGCCGTACCAAACGCATCATTAACATAGCAATCAGCATACGATGCAAGACGCTTCGTGAATCCCTTCTGCGACTCCTTGATAGCCTTCTTAGCCTCGGCCTTCTGCTCGTCTGTAGCATCATCGGCAAGACCACGAGCCTTACCCTCCTCCTCGCCATAGTAGCGAAGGTTCTCCAACAACATAACCTCACCTGGCTTAAGGTCGGCAGCCATCTGCGCAGCCTTGTCACCGATGCAGTCACCTGCAAACATAACCGTCGTACCAAGCTTAGCCTCGATAGCAGGGATGATCTGCTCAAGTGTGAACTTCTCGTCATTATTCTTCTTAGGACGACCCATGTGCGACATAAGAATTACAGAACCACCCTTCTCCAACACCTTCTTGATTGTTGGGATAGCAGCACGGATACGAGTGTCGTCCGACACTACACCTGCGCTCTTCAAAGGCACATTAAAATCTACGCGAATAATTGCGCGCTTACCAGAGAAATCATAACTGTCAATTGCAAACATAATTTTAGCTATTTAATTATTAAATTAATTTTATATCTGTATGCTGCAAAGATAGAAAAAAAATATTACCTTTGTGATGTATCTAACAACAAAAATAAAATTTAACTATGAAAGAGTGTGTATTGGTCGCTGGAGGAGCTGGATACATCGGTTCGCATACAGCAGTAGAGCTTGTCGAGGCTGGTTTCGACGTTGTCATTGTTGATAATCTATCGAACTCGGTTCGCGAGGCGGTCGAGGGAGTACGTCAGATCACGGGCGTAGAGGTTCCATTCGTGGAGGTTGATTGCTGCGACATGGCAGCCTTCGAGGAGGTGTTCAAGAGCTACAACTTCAACTCTGCAATCCACTTCGCAGCGTCGAAGGCGGTTGGTGAGTCGGTGCAGAAGCCTTTGGAGTACTATAGCAACAACCTCACGTCGTTGATGAATCTGATTGCGTTAATGCGTAAGTACGAGCGTGAGAACATCGTATTCTCGTCATCGTGCACAGTCTATGGTGAGCCTGATGCTCAGCCTGTTACGGAGCAGACACCTCGCAAGCCTGCGTTGTCACCTTATGGCAATACGAAGGCTATGAGCGAGGATATATTGCGCGATTCAATGAGCACATACCCAGGCATGAAGGGTATCGCACTTCGCTACTTCAACCCCATCGGTGCCCACCCATCGGCACTCATCGGAGAGTTGCCACAGGGCGTACCACAAAACCTTGTACCATATATTACACAGACTGCGGCAGGGTTGCGCGAGTGTCTGTCGATCTTTGGCGACGACTACGCTACGGCCGATGGAACATGTATCCGCGACTATATCGACGTGGTGGATCTGGCTAAGGCTCATGTTGTTGCAGTGCGTCGTATGACGGAGGGTAAATCGAAGGCCGATTACGAGATCTTCAATATTGGAACAGGAAATGGCGTATCGGTAAAACAGTTGGTCGATGGCTTCGAGCGCGTCAACAACCTTAAGCTAAACTACAAGTTTGCACCACGTCGCGCAGGCGACATCACCGCTATCTGGGCAGACCCAACCTTGGCAAACGAGGAGTTGGGATGGCACGCAGAGCGCGAGTTGGACGACACGCTGGCCGCAGCATGGGCTTGGGAGCGCAAGGTTCGCAATTTGTAGGCACAAAAAAAGACTCAGTAAAGACTCAGTAATTCTCAGCAAGTCCACAAGATTTTCTGAGAATTACTGAGTCTTTTATGAGCCATACCAAGAGAGAGTAAAAAAGATGACAGCACTATTTGAAGATATAATATTTGGCCCTATCCAGTCGCGACGATTGGGGGTTTCGCTGGGTGTTAACTTACTGCCGCAGTACGCTAAGATTTGCAATTTCGACTGCATATATTGCGAGTGTGGTTCCAACCGAGAGCGTCGTGGCGAGGCTGCGCAGAGGCGATTTGCCAAGGCCGAGGATGTGGAGTTTCACCTGCGAGGGGTGTTGAGCGATATGAAGCGCGAGGGTCGCACGTTGGATGTCATCACCTTTGCAGGCAATGGTGAGCCGACGCTTCATCCGCACTTCGAGTCGATCATCGACATGGCGATTGATCTGCGCGATAAGTTGGCACCACAGACGAAGATCTCGGTTTTGAGCAACGCCACGACTCTGGATCGCGATGGGGTCATAAGGGCGCTGCACCGCGTCGACAACAATATCTTGAAGCTCGACTCCGCGATTGGTGCCATGGCTCACAAGATCAACCGCCCCACTGGCCACTACAGCACAGAGGGGGTCGTTGATCAGATGTCACGCCACTTTGGTGGCGAGTGTGTTGTTCAGAGCATGTTTCTGCGTGGTGTGTTGGCGGGCGAGCCGTTCGACAATAGCGGTGAGGAGTATCTCACTGCGTGGCTAGCGGCTCTGCGTCGCATTTCGCCACGTCAGGTGATGATCTACTCGCTGGATCGCGACACGCCATGCGAGGGTCTCGAACGCCTCTCTCACGAGGAGTTGGAGCGCATTGCTCAGCGCGTCACTGCAGAGTTGTCGATCGACTGTCGCTTTGCATAATCACCTCGACACTACTTCACCCCCATATCGGCAATAAATAGCTCCCACCCCTCTTCAATATCATCGATGCAGGGCGCTATGCCATTCTCGACCTTGGACATTGACCACACCATGGCGACCATTGTCTCGCGCAAGAGCGAGTCTACGTGGCTGTCGGGTGATCGCTGTAGCCGTTGCGCCACCACACTCGCATATATCTTGGTGTCGTTCTCGCTTGACGGTGCCCAACGGCCAATGATCCCCTCGATGGTGTTGATGCCATACAATTTGTTGTAGTTGTGGATGATGAGAAACATGGCTCGATAGCCCCACGCGAGGCTCTCGAACTGTTTGAATTGGGGGTCGGTGCTTGGTGTCACCTCTCCGCGAAATTGGTGTTGCGAGAGTCGGATGTTTCCAGGATTTTTATTGCGTATACCTCTAGGTTTCATCACTCTATCTCCTTTTTTACTCTACGGTGCACATATTTTCGCATCCACTCAAATAGTGGCGCGTCGGAGATCTGCGAGGCGTTTTCAAGAAACGACCATAGCTCGACACCACATACGAAACCCGTAAACAATTTCGTGATCTTCAAATCTACAAAGTCGACCACGTAGCACTCCAGAAGCCACGCCATAGAGATCGCGATGAGCGTAAATCCCAATTTATAGAGTGTGCGCCACGCCTCTTCGCTCTCGAAGAACCATGACCGCTTCTCCTTTTCGGCCACTCGGTACGAAGCCCACACCCCCGAGACGAAGTCGATGGCGATGAACAACACCACACACGCTATGAGTGGTGAGATGGGTGCAAAGAGTGCCAAAATCGACATGGCCAAAGCGCTACAATATTTGAACAAAACCTCCATCGCAGTTGCATCTATTGAGCACGTTTTCGCTCGATTCATACTCGGAGTAGCTCTCTTGATACTCCTCCAAATGGTCGCTCAACTCGCGCAGTAACGCCTTGGCACGCATCTTCACGCGGTGCGAAGCGGGGGCTGTCGGAGTGTCGCACAATACTCTGACATACTCGGCCAGAGCAGGCACAACATAGCTACTCAGCAGCAGAGAGTAGTTGTCATTGGCCAGTGCCAACATCAGATCCTCACCCACCACAGGGGTTATGAATCGCTGCTGGGCGGCCAATATATCGGCATCGGTGACCGCAGAGTCGGGGGTATACACCTCTCCTGCATATGCTATCTCGATCACCTCTTGGGGTGTTATCAATGTCTTTATCATTGTCTATATATTATTTAGATTTCGGTTATGCTGTAGGATGTGATCTGCGACAAGAACAACTGTTGCTTCTCATCCGTCTCGTCGTAGTCCAGCCCATCGGCCTTGCGCGCCTCCCACACCTTCATGTATATCGGTTTCGAGGTGGTTGGTGGGCGGTTGATTATAGAGAGCGACGAGGTGTCGATCCCCAATTCGCGCTGCAACACCTCGACGATCGGCTCCATCAACTCCTCCTGCTCGGCAAGGATAATGGTGTTGAGCGCGATCTCATACTCGTGGAGTATACGATCGGTGCTGAAGCTCGTAGTGTAGTCGAGTCCGCTCAACGAACGGAACCACGAGTGGGCGACCACAATATCGTTGTTGGCCTGTTCGTGCAACGCTGTCCAATCTCCCTCGGAGGTCTCGTTCAAGGAGATAAATCGTGAGTTGTCGTACTCGCTACCATCCTTCAACACGAACAACACCTGCCCTGGTTTGCCACCAAACTTCTCCTCGGCCGTGCGCACAATTCGCTCGGCATCGAGGTCGTTGTCGGCCGTATTGTCGAGCAACATGACACCCGACATCTGAAACGAGTTGTCGAGACGCGAGATATTCCACTTGTCGGTTTTATAGGCGATGGCCGAGACGTTGAGTCCAGCGATATATTGCGGAATACCGTAGTGCTGAAACATCGGTTCATAATCCTTGTAGTGAATCACACATCGCTGCGAGCCATCGGCCTGCTCCTCGAAGTAGGGGTACAACGGCAGGTGGGTCGCCTCGCTAGGTCGATACTCCGCCCAATTGGAGTGGATTATGATGTGTCGCGAATCCTTGGCCACTCGACACTTCGTAGCGTCGATATGGTAGATGGCCAACGAGGATTGAGCAGCATTGCGCACCACCTCGACAAATGCGTTGGCAAACAACATCTTGTCGAATGCCACACGGCTCAACACCTGTCGCAGCGACTCGCCATGGGCATTGGCGCTAGCCACGAAGTTGGTCAACAGACTCTGTTGCGTATCACAGACAAACCCCTTGCCCGTGATGTAGTCGGCCTTGTCGTTGATTATTCGTCGATGTGTTACCGCACGATGCGAGAGCAGCGACAGCAGGTTGGGAAATAGATTGTCGTCGCCCCATCTCCAGAACTCTTCGTTGTGGGGCATACGCGGCTGAGTGGTTTCATATGGATCGCGACTATTTTTAATTGCTATCTTAGTTTTAGACATATCTTATCATTTTTTTGAAGGGTTCTACACAGATTAATTTATGAGAGTGGCTAACAAGGGTTAGTCAAACTGCTATATCAGTGGCGTGGTATCGGTCGACTCCCACACCCATATCTTCTGCGGCACGTCGAGCGGCACACTACCGCTACTGAAATCGACGCTCTTGAGTCGCAGCGAAAAGCCATTGCCACCCACACGTATCACCGCCCCCGAGGCCAATGTCAAATCGGCCACCACACCGTGGCGCATGACCCAATCGATCTGGCCGTCGCTCAGGGTCTCAACGCCATGTTGCGTGGTATATGTGAGCCTATGCTGTACGGCGCGCGAGCTGTTGCGACAGGTCCACTCCTCGACATATTTTGCCGTGCGTTCCATAATAGTAATCGGCCATGCGGCCTCCATCAGCTCCTCTTGGTTGTCGGCCGTAGCCTCCACAAGAGGAGTCCCTGCGGGATAGATCACCACAGCGGTGACCCCTCCCACAGACTCAAAAGTTTGAGATGACTCCATAACTTTATAACTACTCTACGGTGTCAATCACGCCACTACTCGGGCACATACATCGACACCAACGATGGATCCAACACCTCGCAACCCACAGCGAAGATTGCACGCTGGCGATTCTCCATCTCGTCGGGGTTGTACCACATTCTGATCTCGGTACCTGGGAAATCGGCCGTGTTGACTGCCATCACCAGATTGTCCTGCATCGTAAGGAAAGCCATCGTCTCGCTAGGGCCATAAGAGTTGAGATATGAGCTAACACGCATATCGATCACTGGTATTCCGTGGTAGCGCAACTCCGTGCGGCCGTTGATCGAATCGACATACGATGTGTCGACCCCTGCAGCATCCAACGCCTTCTCATATAGCGTATAGATGTCGGTTGTGACGTAGTATGCCAAACGACCGCTCGCCTTGGCTGCCTGCACCTTGATGTCGGCCGTATCCCACAATTTATCGAATATCTCGATGGCCTGATCGGGATCGGTCAGATTGTCGGATGTGATCGAAATAGGTGTAATGTCCTGAGCGACGATAGAGGTGAATAGTCTGGTGATGAAGCCTGTGAAGCTACCATACTTCCCCTCGGCACGACTCTCGTTGCCGACCCACATCGTAGCACGGATCGACTCCATCATTGCGTCGCGGAAGATCTCGGTCTCGACCGATTCGAGGGTCGTACCTGTCAAATCATCGAGGTTGACCTCGTCGCGCAACGACACATTCTCAAATACCAACGAGTAGTAGTCCGCGGCCGAGAATGCCAACTCGGCCTTGACACGCTTCATGTCGATTGTGCACTGTGCCGCGATATTCTTCGAGGCTCCCGACCAACCGCCCGAGGTGTTATCCTTCAATACATCTTGGTCGTGACCCCAGATATGCACGGTCGTTGGCACGGGCATGTTGTAGAGCACCTTTACCCCCAAATTGGCAGACGATGCGCCCGATAGCATTGGTCGGAAGAATACACTATCCAACTCTGTTCCTGTGTAGCTTTTGCTTGATTCAATGTAATTCATTGTGTGTTTTGTTTAATTAATTAATATTTAGTTATTTACCTCGACAATCTAATTCGCGAGGCATCGTGATCATAGGCACTCTGGTTGGCCGTTCGCGTGATCTCGACCAGTGACGGATCTTCGGTTGGCTCGATAATCGAGGGTTTGAGTTCGCGCTGCTGCTCATCGAATTCGATTGTCGACATACGCTGCGTAGGCTCCACGGCATCGGCATGTGTTACGTTTATCGGTCTCTCGCGCAGGTTGACTGGCGCTTCAACCACTCGCTCCTCGACGATACCGAGCTGCTGCCCCAGACGCTTGACCAACCCTTTGACCGAGGCCAAAGCGCTCTCGACGACCGAGGGATCTACTTGCACAGACTCCTCCTCTGTAGACTCCTCTTGCGACGACTCCTGCTGCGACGACTCGATCACCACATCGGCCAACCCCATCTCGATCGTCTCCGAGGCGTTCAACCAGCGACCTGCGCCACCCTCCTCGGCCATCAACTCTGCGAAGCGACTCGCCTCGTAGCCCGATCGTCGAGCATAGAGTTCGGCCAATCGCTCATCGGTCTTTTTGAGCAACTCCACGCGGTTGGCCAACTCGGCAGCCGTACCCTCAACGGCACACGACGAGCTGTGAACCAGATACAAGGCGTTGGGCGAGATCTCGCGTTGCCCATCGCTTGCCGCCTGTGCGATGACCGTTGCGGCACTAGCCACATAGCCCCAACAGCGCGTTGTGATGGCTGCATCGAGCGATGTCAGCGCCTCATAGATCAACAGTGCGTCGTTGACATCGCCACCCGTCGAGCGGATGTTGACCACGATCCGCGAGGCGTTGAGCTGCTCGATCTGCTGAAGTGTTTGACGAAATGTTTCATAGGTGGCCACACGCTCTTGGGGGTGTTCAAACTGCCACTGCTCGGGGATTCCGATTGTCCCCTCAATGTCGATCACGGCAGTGTCGTGATTGTTACTAATTTTAATCTCTTGCATAGGTAAATTATTTTGTGTTTATCAAATATTTTGGCGACGGAGGGCGAGCTATTCCAACACCAAGAATCGACACTTTGCGCTCTGAGTTCCCAACTCATAGCTATATATATTCATCAATCGACACACCGCCCACTCGCCATCGATGAGCAATCGAAAGGTACTAAAAAGAGTTGGCGCACCCTCACTCGGCGACAACAGCATCACCACATCGTGAGGCGTAAGTCTCAAATAAAGAGTCACATACTGCACCTCGCAGTCGCGCAACACCTCGTCGCCATAGTATTGGTTCAATCCGCGCGCCCCATCTCGATCCTCGAAACACAACGTCGCCTGTGTGTCGCTCGACGAGTGGAAAGCCATGTGTGGTATCTGCTCACCGTCGCTCTCTACCATCCCCAGCCACCGCACGATACGCGGTGCGAAGTCGTAGCTGTCGACAAGATCCTCGTCGTCGCGATCGCCCACGATCAACAATCCATCGAGGTCGTTGAGCGATGGCGAGAATATGGGGTTGAGCTGCGTATCGACACTCTGCAACACCGCGCTCGACTCCATGGGTATGCTCCACGCCCCAAATTGTGGTGAGCTAGCCCCATCGACACTCTGCTCGGGCGACGACTCGGGGGCGGTCGGCAGCGTCGTGCCAGGCACCATATAGTCCGTCGAGACACGATTTATCAACCCATCGCCCGACTGGTAACCCCACACACGCGTATGGTGCACCTCCATCGCCCGATCCTCGAAGCTGTAACCCTGCTCGGCCAAGACGCGATCGCCCCAATCCCACGTATCGCTCTGGTCGTAGAGCATCTCCGAGGGGTCGATATAGATCTTCTGCGCCAAGTAGTCGGTGTAAAACCTCAGGTTGAACATATGTTGCAGTGCAGCGAGCAGCTCGGCCTGCGTGTACGAATGTTTCGATATATCCTCCCACTGCACGATGGTTGCCGCCCCAGGGTGTGTGGCAAACACGGGTTTGATCGAGGTGCCAGCCAAGAGCTTAAACGCAGCCCCAGCCTCGGCACCTTGGGCAAACATCCCCTTGAACTCCATCACGCTATCGGGGCTTAGGCTCTTGGGGGTGGTGCGCACCGTGAGGTCGATCTCGACAGTTCCGCGCTCCGCCACCGCACCATAGTAGAGTGCCCAATCGAGCGACGAGTCGACATATTCGCCACCGCTCAAGATCTGCAACGACAGCTCCCCGATGGTCGACGATGTCACCAATGTCGTCACGCTACCCATGCGCCCCATCCACTCGCCAATGACCGTGGGGGTGGTCGAGCTGCCTATGCAGGCCACCACTCGAAACGAATCGCTCGACGAAGCCTCAAAGACAATGGGGCTGTAGTTGAAGTTCGAAGCGATCTGCCCACCCCTCAGATCCTCATTCTTGTTCAACACCTCGATGGTGATCATATTCCCGTCGTAGAGGTATATCGTATCGAAGGTCTGCAACTTTTCGCGCGAGGCGATCAGGTAGTCGCACTCATAGTTCAAATGGAACTCAAACCCCACGCTCACCTGTGTAGTTGGGGTAAAACTCTGCACTCCGTAGTCATCTTGACTAAAGCAGTTGTTGCGCGTGAAACACTCCTCGCTCGATGTCAACGACTCTATATCGACCATATTCCCCACCGAGTTGAGTGCCGACTGCGACGAAAGGTATACTCGCCCATAGGATGTTGCGCTGGCCGACGAGTCGTCGAGACGCTTGACATAGAAGTTCATCGCCTCGCGCGCCTGCTCATTATCTTGCGACGAGTAGCAACCACTCATATAGAGGGTGTCGAAAAATTGACTATCCATAAACTGACTCTCCACCGCGAAATCCGAGCTAGCGAAGATCGACTCAACGATGTCGCGAATATTCAAAAACGGATAGTAATCATCCACCGAGTGCATCACCCTCACAGCGTCGGTGGTGGTCGATTGGCTGGTGGCCACATAACAGTCGCGATAGACGGGGACAAATTGCACCGATAGATTCTCGCTCCACGCCGCCTGAATATCGGTCGTAGTCAGATATATCTCGTAGTCGATATTCGACGAACTCAACGTCGCAGTGGCCGTGTTGTGCGCCCAATCGGCACCCGACCGACGCACTCTCAACACATACTTTGTCACCTGCCCCTCGCGCACAATCTCCTTGATTATGACACGCCCCTCGACGATCAGCTCGTCGTTGTAGGTGATCGAGGCTGTATGCTCCTCGGCATTAAATCGAGCGCGAGCATGGAGGAATCCCTCGCCCCCAAATATCGCAGCATTGGCCGCCGTGCGCACCACCGTCACACTCACGTCGTAGGCCTCGCGCTCGGTCTCGATGGCCGACAACGCCTCGGCATCGAACGAGAGTAGCACCTTGGTGTCGTTGTTGTCGCTAACCAACGTATCATCTATATATATCTTCATCATAATGCTCTCTACTTTTTTTAATTTGCCAACTCCACACACACCTCGACCAGTGCAATCTCGGCCAGAGGTGCAGTATCGATCGAACTGCTCACCACCTCAACCTCACGATATTGGCCATCGACAAACAACCACACCTGCGAGGCCGATATCACCTCGGCAATAGCCCAGCGCGTATCGTAAGCCTCGTAGGCCGAGAGGAGGGTGATCTGATCACACGCACTCTTCACCGCACGTGCCTTGACCTCGGCAAAGGTGTAGTGTTCGATAGCGCCACGACTCGAGACCCAAGCCAAACGCATGGCCGACGTAGGGTTCTCGACCAAGAAGTAGCTAATGGCGGCCACCTCTTCGCCACTCTGCACGATCGACACCTCGATCTTGTCGCACGTCTCGCTCTCATCGACGGCCAGCGCAAATGCCGCCAACCCACTCTCGTTGGTCGACGAGGTGTATGTGTTGCTAGCCAACAGCGTATAGTACTCCTCTGCCGACTCGCTATATCGCTTGACGATGGCCGTGATTGGGGCGTTGGTCTCACCCAAGAGGGTCAACAGATCCCGCTCACCCGAGGCTATCAACCGCTGCTGCGCAAGGGTCGTGAGCAATGCAGGTGTCGTCTCGGTGTTTCGCGACAAGGTAAAGGTGAGGGGGAGTGTGGTGTGCAGCGAGTCGTATTCGCTATCGAAGGCCTCGACCTCGATGGTTACACACCCCTGCGTCAAGGGGTCGACAAAACCCGTCGTCGCACTAGGGGTCGAGCACTCGACCAAGGTGTTGATGATGGGTGCGATATTTAGGTATAGATCGGGTGAGGAGTAAAATTTTTTAACACCTAAGGTCTCACCACTCTCGAAATCGCGAATATCCATTATAATATCGGTCGTATACTCCGTCTCGAAGCGATATACGAGATCGCCAAGGAAAGATTGATAGTTTTCTGGGGTTTGAGTAAACATTGTTTATAAGTCTGTTTAAATTCGGTTAATAAATGTTCATAACTATTGGCATGTGTTCATAACCTACTAACACCACGGCCGATTACATCACCTGCAACTCCTCGCAAAAGACATTGTAGTTGGAGACAACCGTCGCCTCAACACAGACACCAACGTCGTCGCTCTGCGCCATAAAGTCGCCATCCATCTCCACCTCGACATCCGTCACATCGACCACATTACCATACTCACTCAACCCATTTATAATATCCAACGCGTCGCACTTCATGAGTGCCATCATCTCGATTTTCTCGCCCTCAGAGCGTGAAACGCCATCCTTGACCAACACAACTTGGATCTTAGTCGTCAATCGACACCGCTCACGCCCCACCTTATCGATGAGCGTCGAGTTGTAGATCATGGCCGCTGGCGGATGGGCAAATCGCAACGATTTCGAACCTTCCATCATCACTTGTGGGTTGTATCCCATCTGTTGAGCAATCTGCGAAATTGCCGTTTCAAAACTTACTATCTCTCTGTTCATAACTTTTATATAATTGTTATTAATTGTTGACAACTCTAAACTACTATACACAGAGCAAACCGAGCATAGCTGAGTAACAAAATCAAATAATTGACACTGCAAATATAAATCATTTTACACCCCTTGTCAACCCTTTTGGTAAATTATTTTTCATAAAAGTTAATTTACTGAACTAAATTATTGATTCTCCACGCATTACAAATTGATAAAATTTGCGCAAAGCGACGATAAATCGGGAAGTTGTGACTCACTCTCAAAAAATATTACTATATTTACCCTTTGTAAATCTAATTTCGCAAGAAGATGTCGAAGCTAAAAATCGCCTCAGTGTCATACCTCAACTCCGTGCCGTTCAACTACGGGATCTCAAACTCCCAGTTGATCGATGCCGAATTGATCTTGGCCAACCCAGCCGAGTGCAGCCGCCTACTAGGTAGTGGCGAGGTCGATATGGCGTTGATTAGCGTAGCTTCTCTGCCGTCGCTGCGAGCCGAAAATGGTGTCGAGGTTGTCACCTCCCACTGCATTGGAGCCTCGACGGCTGTGCGATCGGTTGTGTTGATGAGCGACGAACGACCGTGCGACATCAAGCGCATTTGGCTCGACCCTGAATCCCAGACCTCTGTTCGATTAATGGCCTATCTGAGTCGCGAGCACTTTAGGATCACCCCCCAGTGGATGCCTCTCAAGTCGATGGATCGCGTACAACACCCCCAAGATGGCGATGCATTTGTACTCATTGGCGACAAGGTGTTCGAACACGAGGGGGAGTTTGAATACACCATAGATTTGGCCGAGGCGTGGATCGAACACACCAACCTGCCATTTACGTTTGCCGCATGGTGTGCACGCGAGGGTGCGAGCGAGGAGTCGATCGAACAGTTGGAGGAGGCGCTGACGTGGGGTGTGGAGCACACCTACGAGGCGATGGTTGCCCTGCGACCCGATATCGAGATCGAGGATGGCTACCGCTACCTGACCCAAAACATCGACACGCTGTTTGATGGAGCCAAGCGCGAGGGTATGGCGAAGTTTTTGACGAGCGATCTACACATAGATCTCACGTCAAACGAAGAGAGCGTCAACCAAAGAGAATTAGATTAGAAAACGCAAAACAAGGAGATTGAACGATGATTACACTCTATCTCAAACAACATAACAAGATTATCCGCAACGCCGATATGCGACTATTCGATACGCTCGATGTCAACGACGTATTGTGGATCGATATGCACAAGCCCACGTTCCGCGAGCAGCGCATCGTCGAGCTATTCATGGACATATCGTTGCAGAGTCGCCAACAGCTTGAGGAGATCGAGACCACTTCGAAGTACTTCGAGACCGAGAAGTCGATCACTTCGAACTCCAACTTCTTCATCCCGAGCGACGACACCTTCTCGATCGAACCCGTATCGTTCATCATCTCCAATAGCGGAGCGTTGGTCTCGGTGCGCGACAACGAGATGCGCACCTTCCGCGATGCCGAGAAGCGTATCCAGATGAACTATCGCAACTACCCCACGGGGTTCCACATATTCGTAACTCTGTTGGAGGTGCGTATCGACTACGATGCCGATCTGGTAGAGGTTACTGCCAAGTTGGTTGCTGCGTTGAGTCGCGACATATCGCGTGAGGATAGCATCGACAAACAGATCATCCGTCGAATTGCGCTGTTGCAGGAGAATACGATGATGATGCGCGAGAACATCTTCGATAGACAACGTATCTTGTGGATGGTCAACCGTTCGAGTCGCTTCCCCGAGGCTGTTTTGCCTCGCATCCAGATGATGATCAAGGACGTTAACTCGCTCATTAGCCATGCTGATTTTGCATTTCAGCGTCTGGACTACATCCAAGACTCGGCTTTGGGGCTTATCAACATCGAGCAGAACGAGATCGTAAAGATCTTCTCGGTGGCATCGGTCATCTTCATGCCTGCTACGTTGATTGCGAGTATCTACGGTATGAACTTCCAGTTTATGCCCGAATTGAGCTGGAGCTATCAACTCGAGAATGGCACCACGCTGCCATTGGGATATATGTTCGCCATCCTGCTGATGATCCTCTGCTCGGGCTTCACAATCTGGTTCTTCCGCTACAAGAAGTGGCTATAACATTGTGTCGTCCTGAAAAAAGTTTACAGGTTTGATACAAAAATACAAAATGTTTTTAAATCAGCAAGTGGGTTGCAATCCACTTGCTGATTTTGCTTTCTTACGATACGACGGTTTTACCAAC
>JBCQUH010000078.1:0-3661 GCA_047174185.1 Rikenellaceae bacterium
ATGGCGTTGTGTCGCTGTTTCACCTCTCGGCCTACCTGCCAATCTTGGGTGTCGTGGCGATCTTCCTTCCTCGACGATAATCATTAATGATTAACTGGTTAATGATTAATGGGGTGGGGGCAACAAAAAATTCTCAGTAATTCTCAGAACTTGCTGAGACATACTGAGAATTAGCTGAGAAATTCTGGGTTACTTCTTGCTCTGGATATATTCGTTGATTGCCGATGCAGCCTTGCGGCCAGCACCCATCGCTAGGATTACTGTCGCAGCACCAGTCACCACATCACCTCCTGCAAAGACCCCCTCGCGCGATGTCGCACCCTCCTCCGAGGCTACAACACATCCCCAACGGTTGGTCTCCAACCCCTTGGTCGTAGTTGGAATCAATGGATTGGGCGATGTGCCCAGCGCCATAATCACCACGTCGGCCTCGATGTCGAACTGCGAACCCTCTTTGACCACTGGCGATCGACGACCACTCGCGTCAGGCTCTCCCAACTCCATCTCCACGCAACGGATCGCCTTGACCCATCCGCGCTCGTCGCCCAATACCTCCGTCGGGTTGGTCAGCATCTTGAAATCTATCCCCTCCTGCTTGGCGTGGTGCACCTCCTCCAAACGAGCTGGCAACTCCGCCTCGCCACGTCGATATACGATCGTTGACTCAGCACCCAGACGCTTAGCTGTACGCACGGCATCCATCGCCACATTTCCACCTCCGATCACCACTACGCGTTGTCCCACGTAGATCGGTGTGTCGTGAGCATCGTCGTAGGCCTTCATCAAGTTGGCACGAGTCAAGAACTCATTGGCCGATACCACACCATTTAGATTCTCGCCATCGATACCCATGAATCGTGGAAGTCCAGCTCCCGAGCCGATAAACACCGCCTCGTAGCCCTCACCCTCCATCAACGAGTCGATGGTCACCGTGCGGCCAACGATAACGTCGGTCTCGATCTCCACGCCCAATGCGCGTACCTCCTCGATCTCCTTGGCCACGATCACCTCTTTGGGTAGACGGAACTCGGGGATGCCATATACCAATACGCCACCCACCTTGTGCAGCGCCTCGAAGATCTTCACCTCATATCCCCATCGCGCCAAATCGCTAGCACAGGCTAGACCTGCAGGGCCAGAACCTACAACCGCTACCTTATGGCCATTGCGTTTCATCTCAATCTTTGGTTTGTCGCTGCGTGCGATCTTCCAATCGCCCACAAATCGCTCCAACAATCCGATCGCAACACTCTCGCCCTTGATGCCCAATATGCACGAACCCTCGCACTGACTCTCCTGAGGACATACGCGACCGCAGATGCTCGGTAGCGAGCTATCCTCGCCAATGATCGCCGCAGCTGCCGCCATGTCGCCCTCCTCCACCTGTTTGATGAAGGCTGGGATGTTGATGCCCACGGGGCATGCATCGACGCAACGTGGTTTCTTACACCCCAAACACCGAGATGCCTCTTCGCGCGCCATCTCGGTGGTGTAGCCCAACGACACCTCTTCGAAGTTTGTAGCTCTAATAATTGGATCTTGTTCACGTGGTGCTATACGTGGTATTTTGTTTGCCATAGTATTCTATTTGCTTGATTATAAACTATTTGCTTCTGGGTCTATTTGTCTAGGCCGATGCGGCATTTGTGTCCTGCCTCGCGCTCCGCCTCGATTGCCGCAGCGCGCTCCTCGAGGCTCTTGTACATCCCCATGCGACGCATCGCCTCGTCGAAATCGACCTGATGGCCATCGAACTCTGGGCCATCGACACACGTAAAGCGAGTC
Organism: Rikenellaceae bacterium; assembly: GCA_047174185.1. GTDB lineage: Bacteria > Bacteroidota > Bacteroidia > Bacteroidales > Rikenellaceae > Alistipes. The sequence goes on from JBCQUH010000078.1 coordinate 1,786, forward strand.
TTGCCACCCACACTCACGCGACATGCACCGCACATTCCAGTACCATCGACCATCAACGTGTTGAGCGATACGATCGTCTTGAGATCATAGGCCTTAGTTGTGAGCGCCACAAACTTCATCATGATCATCGGGCCAATAGCCACACATGCATCATACTTAACACCCTCCACCTCGATCAACTCCTTGATCTGCTCGGTCACCAAACCCTTGCGGCCGCACGAGCCGTCGTCGGTGGTGATATATAGGTTGCTCGCCACTTGGCTCATCTCGTCGGGGAATATCAACAACTCCTTGTTCTTAGCTCCGATAATTACATCGACATCGACACCCATCTGATTCAACCACTTAACCTGTGGATAGACAGGCGCTGCGCCCACTCCTCCTGCCACAAAGAGGATACGCTTCTTGCGCAACTCCTCGATCGGCTCCTCGACAAACTCCGAGGGCTGACCCAATGGGCCTGCGAAGTCCTGCAACGACTCACCCTCGCCCAACGCACATATCTTGCGAGTCGATACTCCGATTGTTTGGGTCACGATTGTCACCCACCCCTCGCTAGCGCTATAGTCCGCAATGGTTAGTGGAATACGCTCTCCGTTCTCATTTGCTCGCACGATCACAAACTGTCCAGGTTGTGCCGACGCAGCTACACGTGGTGCCTCGATACGCATCTTGAAGATGCCTTGAGCGATCTGTTGACGCTCCAAAATCTTATACATAAGCTATCTATATAATTATCCGATTTCTCACTCCCCTCAGGGAAGGAGATACAAAAGTAGTAATTTTTCTTCGATTTTCCAACATTTAAGTAGCTTTTAATCTTGCAGTTTGGCCAATAGAGACTCTGCTTCGACTCTTGCTACTTGGTCAGAATACCGCTCACGCGCAACCATGTGCCGCTCTGCTTGCCGTTGATAAATAGGTCGAGCGTGTCGCCCACATGTCCATCCTCACCCTTGGCCGCCTCTTGCCCCTCTTCGATAAGGTAGCCGACCTCCATCACCGCACCCTCGCGTGGCTCCAACTGCGTGGCAAATCCCACATCGAGATAGTCGCGATGGGTGCGCGAGCGCAACTCCACACGTAGCGTGTCGGCACTCACATTCAACACCTCCAAACTCGCACTCGACATCCAACCACGCGCGATGCTCCCCACCGACAGGTGTGTGGCGCTGATACGTGCCACATCCGCCACCACATGGGGGTAGCGCTGCTCAATCGTCAGCTCTTTGGTCTCGACCGCCCCCGTGATACGCACCACCGTTGGGGCTTTGCTCGCCGTACTATATATATATATGTCGCGCATGAAGGTTCCAGGTCGCCCCTTCGGATCGTATGTCACCACAACCGACGAAGAGTCGCCTGCGATGATCGGCTGCTCGGAGTATGCGATCGTCGTACAGCCGCACGACGAACGAGTATTGTATATGACCAACGCTTTGTCGCCCCCGTTGCTGAATTTGAATTCATGGCTCACACTCCCTGCCGACTCCTGAATTGTCCCGAAGTCATATTCGGAGTGGTCGAAATCGAGGGTTTGAGCCGCTATTGGCACGATGGCGCATAACGCGCCTATAATCAGCGTTGTAGCTTTGATTCTAAACATAATTGCTAATTTTATCCACCACAAAGTTAAAAATAATTTGAAAATAATCATCAAAAAATTTGCACATATTAAAAACTTGCCTTATATTTGCATCACCAAAACACCACAACCCCTTCGGTTGAGAGACAGAGAGGAGAGGTGTAGAGGCTGAAAGGTCTCCATAAGTTAAAAGCCTGAATAGCTCAGTTGGTTAGAGCACATGACTGTTAATCATGGGGTCCTAGGTTCAAGTCCTTGTTCAGGCGCACATTTTGGGAGTTTAGCTCAGCT
>JBCQUH010000079.1:0-3629 GCA_047174185.1 Rikenellaceae bacterium
ACTGAACTAACGCACCAATTTTACTTGGCTTGCAATCGCCATTAACCCCCGATTGCGATTGCAAATATAGAACAAAAAAATGAATTATCCAAATGTTTTATGACTCAAATGTGAAATTATTCGCCCTTTTTGAAAAACGAAAATTGAACACTCCCATAACTCCTTGTGTGTGAATAAAATGCACAACTGCTAAAATCATCCGTTTTTCCATGCTCCACAATCAAAACCCCATCTTCGCGAAGCAAATCTCCTGCAAAAACCAAATCCACAACCTCCGCTCGACCCACCAAATCATACGGCGCATCCGAAAATATAACATCAAATTGCTTCGAACAACTCTTCAAATACAAAAACACATTCGCCTTGACCGAATAAAAATTCTCCAGCCCCAGCTGCTGTGCCGTGCGACGAATGAAACTCTGATGCAGAGAGTTGATCTCTACCGACGTAACACTCCGAGCACCGCGCGACGCAAACTCATAACTTATAGAACCTGTACCCGAAAACAAATCCAAGACATCGCACTGCGAATAGTCGACCATGCCCTGAAGAACATTGAACAGATTCTCCTTAGCAAAATCGGTCGTCGGACGCGCCTTCAACCCTTTGGGCGGCACGATTTGCCTACCCTTATATTCACCACTAATTATTCGCATCTACGCAACTGTTTGAACGACGAACTCACTGCACTCAACAGCGAAGCATCGCCTCTTAATAAATATAGGTCATAGCTCTCCAACGACATCACAGCCGAGAGTCGCTGCAACCAATAAGCCACCTGTGCCACACTCGACACCTCAAAGACATCGGCAAACGACAGACCATCCTCCGAGTAGACCTTAATATAACTCAAGCCATCCTTCACATCGACCACCACGTGAGCCACATCACTCACCCTCTCATGCAGAAGAGCCGACGTATATACCACTCGACCAGAACCACGCCCATTCAACTCCGCGATAAGCGACTTTGCGAGAGCCACCAACGCCACCACATCGCCATCGCCCACCACCAACAGCTCCTCGTTGTCGCCAATCGTCATACCACCTGCGGCATACTCACCACGACACACCTCCTCGAGGCCCTCTGCACCGTGAGCCATCAAAAGCTCGCGAGGCACCAACATCGTACGCTTCGACAACAGCTCCACACACAGCTCCTTAGCCCCCTCAACACTCGACTGAGCATCGATTTGCACCTCGGGTAATACAAAAGCATCTCCGTTCTGATGTATTCGAACGGAGATGTTATCTTTGGGTTTCGCCTGCATGTTACTCCCAGTTTCCAGCCTCGTTGTTACCTCCCGACATTGATCCGAACTTCAGACCTGGGTAACGGCCATAGACATTGAAATCGGTATCGATCAAGTTGATAATCAACTGGCGATACTTCACCGTATCGAGATACTCCTTATAAGGAGCAACACACTCAACTACGGCCACCTGCACCTTACTATCGGTCATGATCTGACCCGTGTAGAGCGTATACTCCGTCTGAGTACCAGGGATGTATCGAATGTTCTTAACATCCTCCACACTCAATTTACTTGGTGCAAACACCGTGTCGATGACATGTACAAAATATGACTCGACATTCTTTTGTCCTGTCAACTTCAACTGCGCCATCGCTACCGAATCATCCTCGTCGACGATCTTGCGTATAAGCTCCAACGAATCGTTCATCACAAAGTCGATCAACGTGTCAAAGTCATCGGCAAAAACCTGATACTTGCTTTTGTAGGCACGTTGCGCCTTACGAACCTCCTTAAGGTGAGCCACCACCTCAGCATCTCTCACAGCCTTCTCTTTCTCGAAAAGGATTGGTGTTGAGATCAAAACATAGATCCAGTAGATCAATCCCGCGATTGCGATTGCTAGTACTAATTGAATAAGTTTCTTCATTTTTACTCTATTTTATTTTTTAATAATTTTGTTCACCTTCACACAAATTTGTTGCAATATACATTTTTTATAACAAAAAACACTACATTTACAAAAAAAATTACCCTCGTCGATATGCAACCAGAGATAATTGCACAACAAATTTACACTAAAATTTGTTTTAATCCAACAGTTAACCAAAAAATAATAATCGAAGAGGCGACAAATTGGCTCTGTTCGGCCGATTTTGACACCACTTTTATCCTAAATGGTTATGCTGGTACGGGCAAGACCACCCTCATTGCGGCATTGGTCTCTGCGATGGCCGACCTGCGGATGGGCACTACCCTACTCGCCCCCACGGGTCGCGCGGCCAAGGTTCTGTCACGCTACTCGAAGCGTGCGGCCTACACCATCCACAAACACATCTATAGCGAGGTGACCAACGCGCAGTATGAGTCGCGCTTCACCCTCTCGCCCAACAAATCTGTCGACATGTTATATATTGTCGACGAGGCATCGATGTTGTCGCACGCTCAGGGTGGCGGTGCACAATTTGGTTCTGGCTCGCTGCTCGACGATTTGGTTCAGTTTGTGCGACGTGGCACTCGCTGTCGGTTGATGGTTGTGGGCGACAATGCTCAGTTGCCGCCTGTTGGGGCGGACTATAGCCCTGCTCTCGACGAACACTTCATGCGTCGCTATGGCGATGTGTGCTACTGCACGATGGACGAGGTTGTGCGCCAAGAGTCGACCTCGGGAATTCTCTTCAACGCCACGATGATCCGCTGCATGATGGAGCGCGGCATCTACGACATGCCCAAGTTAGATCTCACCTTCCCCGACGTGGAGCATGTCGAGATGGGTGATTTTGCCGAGACGGTTCAAGATTGCTATGACAAGTATAGTCGCGACGAGGTTATCATCATCACGCGTTCCAACAAGCGCGCCAACCGCTATAATCAGGGGGTGCGTCGTTTCACGCTCTGTGCCGACGAGGCGATCGAGAGTGGCGACATGTTGATGATCGTCAAGAACAACTACTACTACACCGAGCGCGAGGAGAAGTGTCCGATGAGTTTTGTGGCCAATGGCGACGTTGCGCGCATCGAGCGGATCCGCAGGTTCGAGGAGCTGTATGGTTTCGAGTATGTCGAGGCCACGCTGTCGTTTGGCGACTACGACCACACGGAGCTAACGTGCAAGATCATGTTGGAGACCTTGATGAGCGACACGCCGTCGTTGGGCGAGGAGCGTTCTCGGGCACTGTTTTACGAGGTTGAGCGCGACCATTTGGATGTTGGCAGTCGCCACGAGCGGTTGAAGCTGATCCGTGCCAACCCCTATTTCAACGCCTTGCAGGTTAAGTTTGCCTATGCTGTGACGTGTCACAAGGCGCAGGGTGGCCAGTGGCGGGCGGTGTTTGTTGATCGTTGTTTGTTTGGCGATGAGCAGATGACACACGACCTCATGCGTTGGTTGTACACAGCCTTCACGCGCGCCACCGACAAGATCTATTTAGTTGGTTTCGACCGCCCCGAACAATAAAAAAAACACTAGTCGCCCACACCCCTCCAACAACAACACGCAACGCAATAGACACAATGCCGTCATCCCGAACTTGATTTATTGCTGTCCGATGAAATTTTGCGCACTATATTCGCGACACGTTTCGGCTCCCCAGAGCCGTCATCCTGAACTTGGTTCAGGATCCCTAACTGTCAATGTTTCTGGTCGTTAGAGGGATCC
>JBCQUH010000033.1:0-25566 GCA_047174185.1 Rikenellaceae bacterium
CCCCACCCCATTAATCATTAACCAGTTAATCATTAATGATTATCGTCGAGGAAGGAAGATCGCCACGACACCCAAGATTGGCAGGTAGGCCGAGAGGTGAAACAGCGACACAACGCCATACTCCTCAGCATAGTGACCCCAAAAGGCCGCAGCAACACCTGCAATTCCAAAGGCACAGCCAAAAAACAACCCCGAGATCAAACCGATGCGATTAGGCAGCAACTCCTGCGCCATAATCACAATCGCTGGGAAGGCCGACGAGAGCATCAACCCCACACAAAAGCTAAAGACGAGCGTCATAACCAAACCCAAATGGGGCAGCGCCAAGGCAAAGGGCAGCGCACCCAAGATCGAACCCCAAATGACATACTTACGACCTATGCGATCGCCAATCGGCCCACCGATCATCGTCCCCAAAGCCGTAGCGAAGATGAACAGAAACAGCGCATACTGCGACTGCTGAACCGTCAACCCAAATCGCTCGATCACGTAGAACGTATAGTAGCTCGTAACGCTCGCCATATAGACATACTTCGAGAAGATCAACACCAGCAACACACCGATATAGAAGTAGGTTCGGCCATTGGAGTAGGGGCGCGCGATCCAATCAGCATCACCAGGTTTAGCATTTTGCAGACTCCGCTTTGCGCCTACGCCAACACCGCGTTCGCGCAACACGCCAGAGTACCAGCGCGAGATAAACAAGCTCACACCGATACCCACAAAGGCCAACAGCGCCACATAGACCGTATGGTCGCGACCATAGGGTGCCACGAAAAAGGCCGCCAACAGTGGCCCAATAGAGCTGCCGAAGTTACCCCCAACCTGAAATATCGACTGAGCCAAACCCTTGTGACCTGCCGAGGCCAACGATGTCATGCGCGAGGCCTCGGGGTGGACAATCGACGAGCCGACACCCACCAACACAACCGATCCAATAACCGTCCAGAAGGTCGACGCATGAGCCAATGCCAACAATCCTCCAAAGGTGAAACACCCTGCCAAGGTCAAGAAATAGGGGTTCGGATGGCGATCCAAATATAGACCCATCAACGGCTGCAAAATCGAGGCTGAGAGTTGGTAACAGAGCGTGATGATACCAATCTGCATGAAATTCAACGCCAAATCACTCTTGACAATGGGATAGATAGAACTCACAACCGCCTGCAATGCATCGTTGCAACAGTGACAAACACTCAACGACAACAAAATCGACATCAACGGTGTGCCTACGCCACCGCCACTTATATTACTCTTCATTATTATTATATGGGTTAAAAAAAGTGAGCGACCAGATTTTCATCCGATCGCCCCACATTAAATATCTCTCTGATCTACTGCGCCAAAGCCTCAGCCTCGACCTTCGATCCAACAATCAAATTGTCATACTCACGCAATCCCGTACCTCCAGGGATCAAGTGACCACAGATCACATTCTCCTTCAAGTTCGACAATGGATCGATCTTCGCCTGAATAGCAGCCTCGTTCAACACCTTAGTAGTCTCCTGGAACGATGCAGCCGAGATAAAGCTCGATGTCTGCAACGCTGCACGGGTGATACCCTGCAAGATCTGAGTCGATGTCGCTGGCACGATGTCACGCACCTCGACCAAAGCCATATCCTTGCGCTTCAACGACGAATTCAAGTCGTTCAACCTACGCAACGTAATGATCTGACCAGCCTGAACCTCATCCGACTCTCCAGCATCCGTAACAACAACCTTGTCATACAACTCATCGTTAGCATCCATAAACGACCACTTATCAATGATCTGATCCTCGAAGAATTGTGTATCTCCTGCATCCTCGATACGAACCTTATTCATCATCTGACGAACGATAACCTCGAAGTGCTTGTCGTTGATCTTAACACCCTGCATACGATATACCTCCTGAACCTCATTTACAATGTGATCCTGAACCAACGTTGGTCCCAAGATATTCAAGATATCTGCTGGTGTGATCGCACCATCCGACAATGGATTTCCTGCCTTCACATAATCATTCTCCTGAACGATGATCTGACGTGACAATGGTACCAAGTAACGACACTGATCGCCACTGCGGCTCGTGATAATGATCTCGCGATTACCCCTCTTGATCTTACCAAACGACACCTCACCATCGATCTGAGATACGATAGCTGGGTTCGATGGATTACGCGCCTCAAACAGCTCCGTAACACGTGGCAAACCTCCCGTGATATCACCTCCCGACTTACCTACGGCACGTGGGATCTTGATCAAAATATCGCCCGCCTTGATCTTCGCCTTATCCTTCACAATAACGTGAGCCGACACTGGTAAGTTGTATGCCTTGATCTCGACACCATCCTTCGCAACAACCTTGATGATCGGGTTCTTCGTCTTATCCTTACTCTCGATAACCACACGCTCCGACAGACCTGTCTGCTCGTCACGCTCCTCACGATAGGTGATACCCTCAATAATGCTATCGTAGGCGATAACTCCATCGTGCTCCGAGATGATAACCGCATTATATGGATCCCACTCACAGATCAAATCTCCAACTGTGATCATCGCGCCATCCTCCTTATAGATCGTCGATCCATAAGGCAATGGGTGGGTATAGAGTACAATCTCGGTCTTAGGATCTACGACTCTGAACTCCGACTGACGCGACACAACCAAGTTGATCGCCTCACCCTGCAAATTCTTCGTCGCGATAGTACGCAACTCATCGATCTCCAAACGTCCCTCATACTTCGAGATAACGTTCGTCTCGACCGTAGCGCTACCAGCAACTCCTCCAACGTGGAACGTACGAAGGGTCAACTGTGTTCCTGGCTCACCGATCGACTGTGCTGCGATAACTCCAACAACCTCACCCTTCTGAACCATACGGCCAGTAGCCAAGTTGCGACCATAACACTTCGCACAAACGCCATTGCGTGACTCACATGTCAACACCGAACGGATCTCAACCGACTCCAATGGCGATGCCTCGATAGCCGCTGCAACCTCGCCTGTGATCTGCTCTCCAGCCTCACACAAGATCTCACCCGTCAATGGGTGGATAACATCTACCAACGCAACGCGACCCAAGATACGATCATACAACGTCTGTACAACATCCTCATTACGCTTGATAGCCTTAGCTGTCAAGCCGCGCAACGTACCACAATCTGGCTCATTGATGATTACATCCTGCGCCACATCGACCAAACGACGTGTCAAATATCCTGCATCCGCAGTCTTCAACGCCGTATCGGCCAATCCCTTACGAGCACCGTGCGTAGAGATAAAGTACTCCAACACCGACAGACCCTCCTTAAAGTTCGACAAGATAGGGTTCTCGATTACCTGCTGACCTCCCTCGACACCCGACTTCTGGGGTTTCGCCATCAATCCACGCATTCCCGACAGCTGACGAATCTGCTCCTTCGATCCACGCGCTCCAGAGTCCAACATCATATATACTGGATTGAAACCATCCTGATCCGCGATCAGAGTCTCCATCACCGTATTGGTCAACTTCGTATTGATCTTTGTCCAAACGTCGATGATCTGGTTATAACGCTCATTATTGGTAATAAGACCCATGTTATAATCCTCCATGATCGCATCGGCACGCTCGTAACCCTCGTTAACCAACGCCTCCTTCGACTCTGGGATAATAACGGCATCCAAGTTAAATGACAATCCGCCCTGGAAGGCCATCTTATAACCCAAATCCTTGATATCATCCAAGAACGCTGCAACCTTCGCCGCTCCAGCGCGCTTCATTACCAACGAGATAATGTCGCGCAACGATCGCTTAGTCAATACATCATTGATATATCCTACCTCGCGTGGCACAACCTGATTAAACAAAATACGGCCAATCGTCGTCTCGATAATCTTATTCTCAAACTCACCATTCGAGTTTACATCCTCCACAACACACTTAACATTGGCATGCAATGCTGCGCGCTTCTCGTTGTAGGCGATGATAGCCTCCTCTGGACCATAGAACGTGATTTCCTCGCCCTTGACTCCCTTGCGAGACTTCGTGATATAGTAGAGTCCCAACACCATGTCCTGCGATGGTACCGTAATCGGTGCTCCATTGGCAGGGTTCAAGATATTGTGCGATCCCAACATCAAGACCTGAGCCTCCAAGATCGCCGCATTGCCCAATGGCAAGTGGACGGCCATCTGGTCACCGTCGAAGTCGGCATTAAACGCCGTACATGCCAACGGATGCAACTGCATTGCCTTACCCTCGATCAACTTTGGCTGGAACGCCTGAATTCCCAATCGGTGAAGAGTCGGAGCACGGTTCATCAACACTGGATGACCCTTGATCACATTCTCCAAAATACCCCAGATAACAGGGTCCTTACGATCTATAATCTTTTTAGCCGACTTAACAGTCTTTACAATTCCGCGCTCGATCAACTTACGGATCACAAATGGTTTGTACAACTCCGCAGCCATATCCTTCGGAATTCCCATCTCGTGCATCTTCAACTCGGGGCCAACGACGATTACCGAACGTGCCGAGTAGTCTACACGCTTACCCAACAGATTCTGACGGAAACGTCCCTGCTTTCCCTTCAACGAGTCCGACAACGACTTCAATGGGCGATTCAACTCATTCTTTACGGCATTGCTCTTACGTGAGTTATCGAATAGCGAGTCCACGGCCTCCTGCAACATACGCTTCTCATTGCGCAAGATAACCTCAGGAGCCTTGATCTCGATCAAACGCTTCAAACGGTTGTTACGAATAATAACGCGACGGTAAAGGTCATTGAGATCCGACGTAGCGAAACGGCCTCCATCCAACGGCACCAATGGGCGCAACTCGGGTGGAATAACTGGCACAACGCTCAACACCATCCACTCAGGCTTATTAACCTCGCGCGATGTGCGGAACGACTCAATTACGTTCAATCTCTTCAACGCCTCGCTCTTACGCTGCTGCGAAGTCTCGTTCATCGCCTTGTGGCGCAATGCAAACGATACTGAATCGAGGTCGATACGACGCAACAATACATCTACCGCCTCGGCTCCCATCATCGCCAAGAACTTATCTGGATCATCATTCGACAACGACTGGTTGCCCTCGGGCAACTGCGCTACCAAATCCAAATACTCCTTCTCCGAATAGGTCTGGTTAGCCTCGACACCCAACTGCGCCGCAGCTCCTGCGTTGATAACCACATAGCGCTCGTAGTAGATGATCGACTCCAACTTCTTCGTCGGGATTCCCAACAGATAACCGATCTTCGATGGCAACGAACGGAAGTACCAAATATGAACTACTGGTACAACCAACGAGATGTGACCCATACGCTCGCGACGAACCTTCTTCTCGGTAACCTCGACTCCACAACGATCACACACGATACCCTTGTAACGAATACGCTTATACTTTCCGCAGTGGCACTCATAGTCCTTAACAGGTCCAAAGATTCGCTCACAAAACAATCCATCGCGCTCTGGTTTATAAGTACGATAGTTGATCGTCTCTGGCTTCAAAACCTCACCACTCGACTGTGCAAGAATCTCCTCAGGCGAGGCCAAGCTGATCGAAATCTGCTTGTAACCCCCTCCTACTTGCTTATTATCTCTATTGAATGACATATATTTATATCCTCTTTTTAATGACTCAATTTATGAAACTCTCGACTACTCCAACTTAACCGACAAGGCCAATCCGCGCAACTCATGCAACAAGACATTCATCGCCTCTGGAATTCCTGGCTTTGGCAAGTTGTCGCCCTTCACAATAGCCTCATAAGCCTTCGCACGACCCACAACATCATCCGACTTGATAGTCAAAATCTCCTGTAGAATATTCGCTGCACCGAAGCCCTCCAATGCCCAAACCTCCATCTCTCCAAAACGCTGGCCTCCGAACTGTGCCTTACCTCCAAGAGGCTGCTGAGTGATGAGTGAGTATGGACCAATCGAGCGGGCATGCATCTTATCGTCGATCATGTGACCCAGCTTCAACATATAGGTAACTCCAACAGTCGCTGGCTGGTCAAACATCTCGCCCGTTCCTCCATCATATAGATAGGTACGACCGCTATGTGGAATACCTGCCTTTGCACCCAACTCATTGATGTCGTCCAACGACGCTCCATCGAAAATCGGTGTAGCAAATTTGCAGCCCAACTCCTTACCTGCCCAGCCCAAAACCGACTCAAAGATCTGACCCAAGTTCATTCGCGAAGGTACTCCAAGTGGATTCAAACAGATATCGACAATCGTTCCATCGGCCAAGAATGGCATATCCTCATCGCGAACAATCTTCGCTACGATACCCTTATTTCCGTGGCGACCCGCCATCTTATCTCCAACCTTCAACTTACGCTTCTTAGCGATATAGACCTTCGCAACCTGAATAACTCCATTTTGTGGCAACTCATCACCATTCGTAGCGTTGTACTTCTCGCGACGGATCGCAGCATCCAACTTCTTCCACTCGATAATATAGTTGTTCACCGTACGCTCGATCAACGCATTCGTGTGTGCATCAGCCGTCCAGTTGCATGTTCCAAGGTTCAAATATCCCATCCATACACCTGTCTTATCATCCACAACCGAGATTGCCAAATCCTCGAACATCTTGGTCGTAAACTTCGTACCTGCCGCGTACATCTCGACACCGAAGTAATCCTCGATTCCAACTGTGCTCTCGCCCGACAACAAGCCAGTCAACTTCTCGACCAACACCTTTGTCAACTCAACCACCTGACCCGAGAACTTCTGGTCAAACTTCTCAGTCTGAGCCTTCTCCGCAGCGCGGCTCTTCTTAGCATCCTTGTTAGCATGCGCATACAACTTCGTATCGATCACAACACCATGCAACGATGGTTGTGCCTTCATCGAAGCATCCTTAACATCACCTGCCTTGTCTCCAAAGATAGCACGCAACAGCTTCTCCTCAGGCGATGGATCGCTCTCTCCCTTTGGCGTGATCTTTCCAATCAAAATATCACCTGGGTGGATATTTGCTCCAACGCGTACAACTCCATTTGCATCCAAATCGCGTGTCGCATCCTCGCTAACATTCGGAATATCCGATGTCAACTCCTCCACTCCGCGCTTGGTATCACGAACCTCCATGATATACTCATCGACGTGAACCGACGTGAAGATATCGTCGCGTTGAATACGCTCCGAGATCACAATCGCATCCTCGAAGTTGTAACCCTTCCATGGCATGTATGCCACCTTCAAGTTACGTCCCAACGCCAACTCACCATTCTGTGTCGAGTAACCCTCCGTAAGGATCTGACCCTTCACAACTCTCTCACCTGTCAAAACCGTAGGCTTCAGCGTGATAGAGGTATTTTGATTGGTTCGACGATAGCGTGGCAAAGCGTAGTGCGTAACCTCTGGGGCAAACGAACACAACGCATCATCAGCGCTCATATCATACTTAATATCGATACATGTAGCATCCGAGAATACAACCTCGCCATCGCGCTCTGCAACGATATGGATACGGCTATCGATAACCAAATCCTTCTCGATTCCTGTTCCAACAATAGGTGCCTCGGTCGTAACCAATGGTACGGCCTGACGCATCATGTTCGATCCCATCAACGCACGGTTCGCATCATCGTGCTCCAAGAATGGAATCAACGACGCAGCAATCGAAGCGATCTGGTTTGGCGCAACATCCATCAAATCCAACTCCTGTGAGGTCACAACGGGTACATCGGCATCCTCGCGAGCCTTGATACGATCTGGCTGCAAGAAGTTACCCTCCTCGTCAACTGGCATAAACGCCTGTGCCACAATCTTACCCTCCTCCTCTTCGGCCGAGTAGTACTTGATATGTGAGTTATCCAGATCAACGCGGCCATCGGTCACCTTACGATAAGGAGTCTCAATGAATCCCATTGGCGAGATCTTCGCATAGACACACAACGACGAAATCAAGCCGATGTTTGGTCCCTCAGGAGACTCAATAGGACACAAACGACCGTAGTGCGTATAGTGTACATCTCGAACCTCAAATCCTGCGCGATCACGCGACAGTCCACCAGGTCCCAACGCCGAAAGACGACGCTTATGTGTAATCTCAGCCAATGGATTGATCTGATCCATAAACTGCGACAACTGCGAAGTTCCCAAGAACGAGTTGATAACGCTCGACAGAGTCTTAGCATTAATCAAATCAATTGGGGTAAAGATCTCATTGTCACGAACATTCATCCTCTCGCGGATAGTGCGTGCCATACGAACAAATCCTACTGAGAACTGGTTCGACAACTGCTCTCCAACCGTGCGCACACGACGATTCGACAAGTGGTCAATATCATCAACATCTGCCTTCGAGTTGATCAACTGGATCAAATACTTCACAATCGCGATAATATCCTCGCGTGTCAACGTACGTGTCTCAGGATCGGTATCCAACTCCAACTTCTTGTTGATACGGTAGCGACCCACCTCGCCCAAATCGTAACGCTTGTTCGAGAAGAACAACTTGTCGATCACGTCACGTGCCGTAGCCTCATCTGGTGGCTCCGAAGCGCGCAACTGTCTGTAGATATAGACAACAGCCTCCTTCTCCGAGTTGCAGGTATCCTTCTGCAACGTATTATATATAATCGAGAAATCAACACCCGACATAGACTCCTTGTGCAGAAGTATTGTCTTGGCACCGCTCTCCAAAATCTCATCTATATGGTGTGGCTCCAATACAGTCTCGCGGTCAACCACAACGTTATTACGCTCGATCGACACAACCTCTCCTGTATCCTCGTCAACAAAATCCTCGACCCATGTCTGCAAGACTCTCGCTGTCAACTTACGGCCAATAACCTTCTTGAGGTTGGTCTTATTTACCTTAACCTCATCGGCCAAATCAAAGATCTCCAAGATCTGTTGATCGGTCTCAAAACCTATCGCGCGCAAAAGAGTTGTCAATGGCAACTTCTTCTTACGGTCAATATAGGCATACATCACATTATTGATGTCCGTTGCAAACTCAATCCACGATCCCTTGAACGGAATGATACGTGCCGAGTACAACTTCGTACCGTTAGTATGCATGCTCTGGCCAAAGAAAACGCCTGGTGAACGGTGCAACTGCGATACGATAACGCGCTCTGCACCATTGATAACAAACGTTCCGCGCTCTGTCATATATGGTATAGTACCAAAATAGACATCCTGAACCACGACGCCAAAATCCTCATGCTCATCATCTGTGCAGTAGAGTTTCAACTTCGCCTTCAATGGCACACTATAGCTCAATCCACGCTCCAAACACTCATCTATCGAGTAACGGGGCGGATCTATATAGTAATCTATAAACTCCAACACGAAGTTGTTCCGTGTATCTGTGATTGGGAAATTCTCCTGGAATACTTTGTACAGACCCTCTTTCTTACGATTTTCGGCCGTCGTATCCATCTGGAAAAAGTCACGAAATGACTGAAGCTGTATCTCGAGCAGATCCGGATAGGGAACAGGATGTTTAATTGTCGAGAAGCTTACTCTTTGTTGTTGTTTTGTAACGGACATCAGCAAATCCAATTTTAATTGATTGATGTGGTGGCACGCGAAAAACTCCACGTATGCTCTTCATCATAGAGCATCTAGACTCGAAAAACCTCTCTCAAAGCCCCTTGTCTACCACTATTAACTCGCTCACACTGAGCACCTTGCCCAGCAGTGAGTACAACAATCGCCCAAGACAATTAGGGGCATACAATCCCCCAATAATCTTTAGACGGAAAAAGGCATAGAGCTACGAATAGCTCTATACCCATGGTATAAACTTTGGTTTTAGGCTAAATTACTTAACCTCAACCTCTGCTCCTGCCTCCTCAAGCTGAGACTTGATCTGCTCAGCCTCCTCCTTAGAAACACCCTCTTTGATTGCCTTTGGTGCTCCATCAACCAACGCCTTAGCGTCACCCAATGAAAGACCTGCTAGATCCTTAACAGCCTTGATAACCTGCAACTTTGCCTGACCTGCGCTCTTCAAGATTACGTCGAATGCTGTCTGCTCTGCTGCTGCTGCCTCACCTGCTGCTGGAGCTGCTGCTACTGCTACTGCTGCCGCTGCTGGCTCGATACCATACTCCTCCTTAAGGATAGTTGCCAATTCATTTACATCTTTAACTGTCAAATTTACCAATTCTTCAGCCAACTTCTTTACATCTGCCATAGTTGTAATTTCTATTAATTTTTGTTTTTAAATTCGTTTTGTTACTCAATTTGCTCGCTTCCGTTCGCCAGTAAACTTACTTGTCGACATTCGTGCGGCAAGACGTTTTTTATTACTGTGCTCGCTCCTCTAGCGCCTTTACGATACCTGCAACCTTCTGACCAGCGCTACCCTGCAATGCAGAGATAACATTCTTGGCTGGTGACTGAAGCAATGTAACGATATCGCCAATAAGCTCCTCGCGGCTCTTGATGTTGCACAATGCCTCCAACTGATCGTCGCCTACATAGACTGAACTCTCAGCATAAGCAGCCTTCAACACTGGCTTATCACTGCCCTTGCGGAACTCCTTGATAAGCAACGCTGGTGCCTTTGCATTCTGCGAAAACATCACCGATGTAGAACCCTCCAATACCGATACCAAATCAGCATCTGCCTTCTCAACCCTCTCCAAGGCCTTGATCAACAAGGTGTTCTTTACCACTACCAACTTAACCTGCTTCTCGAAACACATGCGACGCAACGACGCTGTCTTCTCGGCATTCAAAGCCTCGATATTAGTGATATAGAAGTGAGGATACTCGTTGAGCTGAGCTGCAAGACTCTCGATGAGAGCCGTCTTTTGTTCTTTAGTCATCTCTTAATCCCCTCCTTATTTAGCATCTATTGATTTAACATCCAATTGGACACCTGGACTCATCGTTGTCGAGAGATAGATACTCTTAACATATGTGCCCTTTGCAGCAGCTGGCTTCAACTTCATGATCGTAGACAAGAACTCTTGTGTATTCTCAACAATCTTCTCTACCTCAAATGAAACCTTACCCACCGATGTGTGTACAATTCCGAACTTATCGACCTTAAAGTCGATCTTTCCCGCTTTTACCTCTTCAACGGCTTTTCCGACCTCCATCGTTACCGTACCAGTCTTTGGATTTGGCATCAAACCACGTGGTCCCAAAATACGACCCAATGCTCCGACCTTACCCATTACGTTTGGTGTGGTAATGATTACATCTACATCCGTCCATCCGCTCTTGATCTTATCAACATACTCGTCCAAACCTACAAAGTCTGCACCTGCGGCTGTCGCCTCGGCCTCCTTCTCAGGTGTACACAATACAAGAACGCGTACCTGCTTTCCTGTACCATGAGGAAGTGTAACTACGCCACGAACCATCTGATTCGCCTTACGTGGATCAACTCCCAAACGTACGTCAATATCTACCGATGCGTCGAATTTCGTAAAGGTAATCTCTTTGAGAAGAGCGGCAGCCTCAGAAAGCTTGTATGCCTTATTAGGCTCAACCTTTGAATAGGCAATTTTTTGATTTTTTGTCAACTTACTCATCTTTTCTCTCAATTACAAGTTTGGAAATTCGCCAACGACATTAAGACCCATACTGCGCGCTGTTCCTGCGACCATCTTCATGGCTGCATCAACAGTAAAACAGTTCATATCAGACATCTTATCCTCTGCAATCTGCTTAACCTGATCCCATGTTACCTCACCAACTTTATCGCGGTTAGGCTGTGCGGAACCAGACTTAATGCCTGCAGCATCCTTGAGCTGAATGGCTACGGGTGGTTGTTTAACCACGAAGTCAAATGACTTGTCGCCATAGACTGTGATGATGACCGGAAGAACCTTTCCTGCCTTATCCTGTGTGCGTGCATTGAATTGCTTACAGAAGTCCATGATATTGACTCCCTTAGAACCCAACGCAGGACCTACTGGGGGCGAAGGATTTGCGGCACCACCTTTGATCTGCAATTTAATAAATGCAGCAACCTCTTTTGCCATAATTTTCCTTTATTTTATTCTTTTTCTACTTGCGTGAAACTCAACTCCATTGGAGTCTTGCGCCCAAATATCTTGACAGATACTGTGAGTCTCTTGCGCTCATTGTCGACACTCTCGATAATACCTTGGAAGCTCGAAAATGGGCCGTCTATAACTTTTACGACCTCGTCAACAAAGAATGGTGATTCGTTCTCCTCGTCCTGTACTCGCAACTCATCTACGCGACCTAAAATTCTTGCCACCTCATCTGATCGCAATGGTGTTGCTATCATCTTGCGGCTATCCTCTTTGGTGTCGCCCAAAAAGCCTAGTACATTCGGAATGTTACGAATTATAGTGGGAATGTGACCTACAAAGGCAGCCTCAATCAATACATAACCAGGATAAGAGACCTTATCCTTCGAATACTTCTTGCCATTACGGATCGTGTAGACCTTCTCGGTAGGAATCAAAACCTGTGAGATATAATCCTCCAAGTTACTATGGCGAATCTCAGCCTCGATATACTCCTTGACCTTATTCTCCTTTCCTCCAATAGCTCGTACAACGTACCACTGCTTTGTCAAATCACTCATCTTATATTACTATCTTTGCAGCAATCTCTTGCGCACTTTATAACTTAATTTACTACCCTAAGGTTAACCTGCAATGCTACCCAATGTCTTATAGATTGTATCCATGATACCCTCAAACGACAAATCCATGGCCAATACAACGATCGCAAAGATAGCTGTAGCAACCATAACTACGATTGTGGAACTCTGCAACTGGCTAAAAGTTGGCCATGCCACCTTGTTTACTAGCTCGTTATATGACTCTTTGATGTAGTTAATCATTGTTATAAGTTTTTAATTTGGCAGGAGCAGAGGGATTCGAACCCCCATCAACGGTTTTGGAGACCGCTATTCTACCCTTGAACTATGCTCCTAAAAAAGGGGTTGAAGCGAAGTTACTAGTGCTTCAACCCACTATCTATTTAATCAATTGTCTTACTCAACAATTGAAAGGATCTGACCTGCACCTACTGTACGTCCACCCTCACGGATCGCGAAACGAAGACCCTCGTTCAACGCTACTGGGTAGATCAATGTAACAGTGATTGTTACGTGGTCTCCTGGCATGATCATATCTACACCCTCTGGAAGCATTACCTCACCAGTAACGTCCATTGTACGAAGATAGAACTGAGGACGATACTTGTTGTGGAATGGTGTGTGACGACCACCCTCCTCTTTCTTCAAGATATAAACCTCTGCCTGGAACTTTGTGTGTGGTGTTGTAGAACCTGGCTTAGCAACAACCATTCCACGCTTGATGTCGTTCTTGTCGATACCGCGCATCAAAAGACCTACGTTATCTCCAGCCTCTCCCTGATCCAACAACTTACGGAACATCTCTACTCCTGTACATGTTGAAGAGAAAGTCTTGTCAAGACCTACGATCTCAACTGGATCACCCACGTGGATAACTCCTGTCTCGATACGTCCTGTCAATACTGTACCACGTCCTGTGATTGAGAATACGTCCTCAACTGGCATCAAGAATGGCTTCTCGTTCTCACGTGGAGGAATTGGAATATACTCATCAACTGCATTCATCAACTCCATGATCTTCTCAGCCCATGTTGGCTCACCATTAAGTCCACCAAGTGCAGATCCGCGGATAACAGGTGCGTTATCACCATCGAACTCATACTTGCTAAGTAGGTCACGAACCTCCATCTCTACAAGATCAAGCATCTCTGGATCATCTACCATATCACACTTGTTCAAGAATACAACGATCTTAGGAACGTTTACCTGACGAGCAAGAAGTACGTGCTCGTTTGTCTGAGGCATAGGACCATCAGTAGCAGCTACTACAAGGATAGCACCATCCATCTGTGCAGCACCAGTAACCATGTTCTTCACATAGTCGGCGTGACCTGGACAGTCAACGTGAGCATAGTGACGATTTGCTGTCTGATACTCAACGTGAGCAGTGTTGATAGTGATACCACGCTCTTTCTCCTCTGGAGCGTTGTCGATAGAGTCGAATGAACGAAGCTCTGAAAGACCTGCATTTGCAAGTACTGTTGTGATCGCAGCTGTAAGAGTTGTCTTACCGTGATCTACGTGACCGATTGTACCAATGTTGACGTGAGGTTTCGAACGATCGAATTTTTCTTTTGCCATAGTAGTAAATTATTAAATTTAAAAATTTTCTTTTTGTTGTTAAAATACACTTCAAGTTTGTTGGCTAATCCTCACTGGTATCTCACCGCCAGAGAACGGGCCTTGATCTAAAACAAACATATCAAGTGACACAAGCACACCCTCAACTTTGTTGAGATGTGACTGCATCACGTGACACATGGAGCGGAAGACGAGACTCGAACTCGCAACCCTTAGCTTGGAAGGCTAATGCTCTACCAATTGAGCTACTTCCGCATGCGCTTTTCAAGGAGAAACGCGTTGTTTCAAAATATTTGTGTGGGAAGTGATGGATTCGAACCACCGTAAGCGTAAGCTAGCAGATTTACAGTCTGCCCCATTTGGCCACTCTGGTAACTTCCCCTCTCGAAAACGACGCCTCCCGAGGAGGCGCTTGCTATTAAACTTATGAGCCGATGGAGGGATTCGAACCCCCGACCAGCTGATTACAAATCAGCTGCTCTGGCCAACTGAGCTACATCGGCGTAGATCGTTTCGAGATGCAAATATACAAACTATATTTTAAACATCCAAATTTTTTCGCAAATATTTTTTACTTTTCTCCTATTCAATCAAAGAACATCGATCAACCACCGCACCCACCAACAAAAAAGTTCGGCGGCAAATCGGTTGCAAATATACAACACTTTTGGGACATACGCAAATTTATCGCCGCTAATTTTCAAAAATATATGCAAAAAAGTCTCGCAAAAAGGGGCTGCGACCCCTTATTTATAATATATTAGGTATAGAATAATTGTCGGATGCCAAAAAGAGTAGACAATATTGCATTATCTCAAAAAAAAACATACCTTTGTCCTTAGATGATCTGAGAGTAGAGATCATATAAAAAAGATGGATTATTTTTATGCGCAAACTTTTTATTCTGCTATTTACAGCTATCACGCTTACCAATTGCAACCGCAACGACGAATCATCGACCATAATTGCTGGTCGAGTTATCAACCTTGACTCAACGACTAGCGGTCAGGTCTACCTTGCTCCGATGGAGTTCAATGGTATGTTGAAGAGCCTTCCGACCGATCTATCGCCAACCAACACCACCTTCCACCACAGTGTTGAGATGACGCATCGTCACAATATGTTGATCGGCTACCAAGGGGAGTACTACAACTTGGTGGCATCGCCTGGCGACTCGATATTTGTGCAGATCGATGCCCGCAGCAAGGAGATAACATTTAGTGGCGACAACGCTCGATTCAACAACCAACTCACCTTGGCCAATGAGTTGGTGCACCGAAGTTACCAAAATCTAAATGGGGTCAATTATACGCTACCCAGCGACAAGTTTATCGAGTATATATTGAGCAGTGTAGAGGGGCTACAACAAGAGGTCAACGAGTTCTGCACGGCCAACAGTGTTAGCTCCGACGTGCGCAACTATCTACTCGACGAGGCGCTCTACACCATGTATAGCACGATCATAAACTACGACCACGAAAACCAATACTCGCCCGCGCGTATGCAGATGTTGCATCTCGATATATTCGACATCGACAACCCCAAGAAGATGCAGACCTATTCATACTTCCGACACGCCATGGCGATCATGAATAATGTCATAACGAAGGATCCGCAGCTCTACGAGATGATGATCGACCCTAATTCCAATGTAGGTATACGCTCGAAGATGGCTTTGGATGCGATAATGGAGCTACCGAAGTCGCCCATTCGCGACATGATGTTGGCACAGATCATATCTGGCATCCCTCCAGTCATCGGAGTACAAATGAACGATGAGCGCTATCTCGACCCTGCGACATACTGCAACACACGCTTCTTGGATCTATACATACGCCCGATATTGGACTACACACCCGAGATCAAGCGCAACGACTCGACGGATGATTTTAGCTCGAAATCGCAGGTGTACTACATGGATGGTGCCGATTCACAACCCGAGAAAATGGGCAGACAATCGGTGCTAAAGTATATCGGGGATAGGTATGCTGGGAAGTTGGTCTACCTGATGGTGTGGTCGGAGGCTACCCCTATGGTAATCTCGCAGGTTCAGGCGGCAGAGGATCTCCACGAGAAGTTTGCCGACCGTGATGTAGCCTTCGTAAATCTAGCGCTCAACACCACGCTCGAGGTGTGGCAGCAGAGTGTTGCCGAGCATCGGATCGGTGGCGAAAACTACTTTGTGGATGACGCTGAGGTGAGCGACAAGATCTATTCGCAGCTCAAGTTATCGGGCTACCCCACCTATATACTTATTGGAGCCGATGGCGAGATTATTGCCTACTCGGTGTTCCGCCCCTCGCAGCTAGATTACCTGTCGAGATTGCTCTATAGGGAACTTGGCAACAAATAATTTTGGTATGGGGGTGACTAACAAATCCCCTCTTTGTAGAGTTTGAGTAACAAGGATGAGTTTTGGGGCTTCGCGAAGCCTCTCAAACCGCAGCGTACTAAGGTACGTGAGGATTTGAGAGGCGAGGGAAGTGTCGAAAATCGCCTTGTTAGTCGAACTCGCACCCTACAAATCAAGAATAAACTTCTCGACCAGCGCCGCCACGCCATCCTCTTCGTTGGAGAGTGTGATGTAGTCGGCTACCGCCTTGACCTCGGGCTGAGCATTGGCCATGGCCACCCCCAACCCTGCAAATTCGATCATCGACAGATCGTTGAAGCCATCGCCCACGGCCACCGTCTCGCTGCGGTCGACACCCAAATACTCGATCAATCGACCCAACGACAGCGCCTTGTCGATCCCCTTGGGGACTAGCTCCAAGAAGTATGGCTCGGAGCGAAAGGCGTTCATGCAGTGCGAGAATCGCTCCATAACACGCTCCTGCAGGGGTATGAGACGCTGCGGATCGCCCACCGCCAGACATTTGTTGGCCACAAAATCGACCGCCTCGACAAACGACTCCACACGACAGGGGGTCATGCGCGTCAACTTAATCTCGATGGCCATATACTTATCATCGGGCTGCTCACACACCACAAACTCATCGCGATATGTCGAGATCACAACCCCAGCTTCGCGCGTCATCTCATACAACGGAGCGATCACCTCGGCAGGGAGCGTCGACTGGTAGACCACCTCGCCCGAGGCTGCGTCGACAATCACACCACCGTTGAAACCCATGATAAAACCGCCATACGAGGCGATATCCAATTGGCTAGCAATATGTTTAATCCCATGCGTTGGCCGTCCCGAAGCCAAGACGATCCGCACCCCCTGCTGTTGCGCCTTGCGCAGAGCATCGAGCGTGGGTTGTGTAATATCTTTTGCGCCATTGACCAACGTTCCGTCGAGGTCGAGCACCAATAATTTGTAGTTTGCCATATATTTTTGAGCTAAATTCGATCTATAATCTATACCTTTTATGGCACAAAAGTAGGGATAAATGAGCGGAAACACAAAAAAAATATATACATTTGTATGTAATGTGGATTAAAGTTTGGTGCACCAAACTACACCTAATATAGAAGATAATAACCTAACAGAGAATATTATGATAAGAGTAATACGAGAATCGCTATTGTTAATAGCACTCATCGCGAGCTGCGCGCAGTTGGTATCGGCCGCAGAGAAGATCACGCCCAGCGAGATCGTCACCTTTAAACAGACCCCCACGAGCGAGTTGAAGCTCCACATATTCTACCCCGAAGGGCATACACCCAACGACACGCGCCCCGTGGTGGTGAGCTTCTTTGGAGGTGGATGGAGCAGCGGCACAGCGTCGCAGTTCTACCAGCAGAGCCTATACTACAACTCGTTGGGGATGGTTGCCGTATCGGCAGAGTATCGCGTTAAGAATCGCGACAAAACAACCCCTTTCGAGGCGGTGATGGATGGCAAATCGGCCATCCGTTGGGTGCGTGCCAATGCTCAAAAGTTGGGCATCGACCCCGAGCGCATTGTGGCTTCGGGCGGATCGGCTGGCGGACACGTAGCATCGTGCACATCGCTGATCGAGACATTCAACGACCCGAACGATCCATCGCTCGATGTATCGTCAAAACCCAACGCCATGATGTTATTCAACCCCGTGGTCGACACCTCGGAGGATGGATATGGCAAGGGGGCATTCAATGGCGACGAGCTAACACTCTCGCCCACGCACCATGTGCGCGCCAACCTCCCACCCTCGATCGTATTTCACGGAACGCAAGATCGCACAGTGCCCTTTGCCAACGGTGTGCAGTTCGTAAAGGCGATGGTGGCGGCAGATAACAATTCGCGCTTGGTGTGGGGATTTGGCGAGCCTCACAGCTTCTTCAATGGCTCGTATATGTCGGCCACGAATGCCGATCGCAACTTCGACCGCACGATGTATGAGTGTACGAAGTTCCTGATCGAGATAGGATTTATCGACGACCGCGAGGTGAAACGAGTGGAGGAGCCTATCCGCATAGCCTGCGTAGGCGACGCTACGACATGCGACTACCCCAAAGAGCTGACCACGCTATTGGGTGACGCATATCGCGTCGAGAGCTTCTGCTACGATGGGGCAACCATCTTGGAGGGGAAGAACAACAAGGCATTTATCGACAGCGACCAATTCGAGGAGCTGCTCGACTACGCACCCGACGTGATTGTCATGATATTGGGCGGCAACGACTCCAAAGCGTCGAACTGGACGACGCAGGAGGATTTCTATGCCAAATATATGCAGCTGGTAAATCAACTCAAGGCCAATAAGGTGTGCAAACCCGAGATATTTGCCTGCTTCCCACTACCCATATCTCAGCATGGCGACGATGCAATCAACAATGAGTTGATCACAAGCGACATCTGCCCAATGATCAAGAAGGTGGGACAGAGCATCAAGACATTCACGCCCGACACCTTCTCGCCATTCGATCCACAGCAGATGCCGAGTGCCAAGGAGCTTGCAACACGCCTCTACAACGAGATAGGCGCAGTGGCGGTGGCCAATGCCGAGTTGAAGGTTAACAAACGCCCATTGAACTCCGACACATTCGACGGGGTTCTCCACTCGTCGCAGTACCACGAGATGCGCATGGGATTGAGAAATTCACAGCAGACATTCATCAAGAACAAGAGGGGTACAGTCGCCTTTGTAGGTGGTTCGATAACCTACAACCCTGGGTGGCGCGACTTGGTGTGCGAATACCTAGAGAGCCGATTCCCCGATACGGAGTTTACATTTATTGCGGCAGGCATATCGTCGGAGGGTAGCACCTCGGCAGCGTTCCGTCTCGACCGCGATGTATTGTCGCATGGCAAGATCGACCTGCTATTCGAGGAGGCTGCGGTCAACGATCGCGAGGGTGGCGAGCTACGCACAACTAGCGAGACACGCCAACGCGGCATGGAGGGTATCATTCGCCAAGTGCGAAAGAACAATCCAAAGGCCGACATCGTAGTTATGAACTTTGTTGATCCGCAGAAGATGGCCGCCTACACCGAGGGTGAGGTGCCTCTAGAGATTGCCGACTTCGAGGCGGTGGCCGAGCACTATGGCGTGCCATCGATCAACCTTGCAAAGGAGGTGACGGATCGTATCGCGGCAGGTGAGTTTACGTGGAAGGATGACTTCAAGAACCTCCACCCATCGCCATTCGGACAGCGCGTCTACGCTCGATCGATGACAGCACTGTTGGATAGCGCCTACGACGCAAGCAGCGAGCTAAAGGGTACGAAGAGTTATAAGATGCCAAAACCACTCGACAAATACTGCTTCGACGAGGCTCAATTTGTGCCGATCACCGCAGCTAAGCTCGCCTCGGGGTGGAGCATCGACGAGAGCTGGAGACCGAGCAATGGACAATCGATGCGCGACATCAACGATCTATATCTCGAGAAACCAGTCTTGATAGCAACCGACAAGGCCGCGGAGTTGACACTCGAATTCACAGGTTCGACCATCGGCATCGTCGCACTCTCGGGTGCCGACGCAGGTCGCATCGTCTACACCATCGACGGGGTGGAGTATGCGCCATATGACCTGATGACAGGCAATAGCTTGGCACAATACCTACCGCGCTACTTTACGCTAGCCAGCGGACTCGACCACAACAAGAGCCATACGCTAAAGCTCACACTCGCCGAGAGCGCCAACCCACGAAGCAAGGGCAACAGCTGCAAAATCGCCAGCTTCTACATCAACGGCAAAGGAACGAGGTAGAGTTATAAGTTGTAAGTTATGAGTTGTAAGTTATGCACCTCAGAAAATTCTCAGCAAGACTCAGAAAAACATAAGTCCCCGACCTAAAAGATCGGGGACTTATAACTTATAACTTACAACTCATAGCTCTATTTAAAGAGTGGCGACGGATACTCACCAGCGTCAACCAACGCCTGCAACTTCGCCACAACCGATGGACGATCTTCAGCATAGGTCACACCAAACCACTTAGAGGTAGTGTCGAGAACCTTAACCGATGCCTCACCGCTATTGATCAGCTTGTTGATGGCCACTGGGATAAAGAACTCAGCCTTTGGATTGTTGATCTCGCTCGTTAGGAACTCGCGGAAGATGCTATCCGAGTACTCGAAATAGTCGGGTGTGAAGCCCCACATATTCATCGACACAGGGGTTGTCTCCTCGAGAACCTGCGCAACGCCATTCTCATCCGTAAATGTGATATCGCCATCGATACGCTCGATTGCCGTGCGCTCCACAACATCGGTCAACATACGGTTGTCGTCCATAGCACATACGCCACGAGCCACAGATCCACTCTCCGACAATGTGTTACCCACGCGGTAACCCACCATCGAGTACTCGCCACGCTTACCCTCGACGCTCATCAACTGCTGCGCCAGCACAGCGAAGCTATCGCGACCATAGTAGTCATCGGCATTGATCACCGCAAATGGCTCGTCGATAACATTGCGACCCATCAATACAGCGTGATTTGTTCCCCATGGCTTCTTGCGATCCTCGGGAGCGGTAAATCCCTCGGGTAGATCATCGATTGCCTGAAACACTAGCTCTACAGGGATATGGTTCTCATACTTGCACAAGATCTTCTCGCGAAAATCTCCCTCGAACTCCTTACGAATGACAAATACCACCTTGCCAAATCCGCCACGAATAGCGTCGAAAATAGAGAAATCCATAATCGTTTCACCGCTTGGGCCTACGCCATCAAGCTGTTTCAAGCCTCCGTAGCGGCTTCCCATTCCTGCTGCTAGAACAAAAAGTGTTGGTTTCATAAAATTTAATCTCTGCGGGGTTGCCCCCATTAATTTAACGTCGGAAATATCCGAACGAACCTATTTATTATCTTGTTTATATTACCTACAAAAACTACTCGATACGACGTGTACCCTCGCTGATCACAACATCGATAACTCCTGCGTGGATGTCGTACTTCTCGAAGAACTTATCGGTCACGCACTTCACAAACGCATCATACTTATCCACCTTAACAAGGTTGATTGTGCAGCCTCCAAAACCGCCACCCATCATTCGAGAGCCTGTAACGCCACACTCCTTAGCCACATCGTTCAAGAAGTCCAACTCCTCGCAGCTAACCTCATAATCCTTCGACAGACCATCGTGTGTAGCATACATCTGAGCACCTACCTCCTCGTAATCGCCACGGTTGAGAGCCTCGCAGACCGCCAATACGCGCTGCTCCTCGCCCACAACATAGATCGCACGGTGCAGATCCTCGTCACTCACCTTACCCTTCAACTCCATAACCTCATCCAACAACGCTCCGCGCAACGACGTGCGACCCAACGCTGCTGCCACTCGTTCGCAACTCTCGCGACGACGGTTGTAGGGTGATCCCGAAAGCTCATGCTTCACGCGTGAGTTGATCAACACCAAACGATACTCTTGTGTATCAAATGGGAAGTACTCATACTCCATCGAGCGACAATCCAGACGGATCAAGTGACCCTTCGATCCAAACAACGACGCAAATTGATCCATGATACCACACTTCACACCACAGTAGTTGTGCTCGGTAGCCTGACCAATACGAGCCAACTCGAAACGGTCGATATTTCCCTCGTTGTAGATATCGCTAATAGCAAATCCAAATACTGACTCCAAAGCGGCCGACGACGACAATCCGCCTCCAGCAGGCAGATCACCCGAGAATGCAGCGTCGAAACCCTCGACCACTCCATCGCGCTTCTTGATCTCCATGCACACGCCATAGATATATCGCAACCAGCTCTGCTCTGGCAACTCGCTCTGATCGAGCGCAAACTCAGCATACTCATCCAAATCGATTGCATATGCTCTCACCGTATTGCTGCCATTAGGTTTGATCGCAGCTACGATTCCCATGTCGATAGCACCTGGCAACACGAAACCCTCGTTGTAATCTGTGTGCTCACCGATCAAATTGATACGTCCTGGAGCTGCATAGAGCAATCCACGACTGCCGAAACGTCCCTCGAAGAGACTCTGTACTTTTGTATTCATATGGATAGTTGTTCTAATTTTCGTATACAAAGTTATAAAGATTTTTCGAAAATCCAAATTATTAAGATATTTTAAATAAAAAATCTACTATCCGATGTGTATATTATATCGGTATTGGGGTTCTGGGAAATTGCTGAGGGTGACCAACAAGTCATTTTCTCGTTAGTCACCCTCAGCAATTCTCAGCACTCACCCATTAATCAGTATTGCAGCGATGGGTAGTTGTCTGTGGTGGTTGTCCAGCCGCAGATTGTGGTGTAGGTGTCGAGGAGGGATGTTGCGTTTTCGTTGAGCGTCGCGGCGAAGTCGTCGCTCTGCATCTCATCCTTCTCCATCTCTGTCGCTGTACCATCCAAGCTGATAATCTCACCAACCCCTACACTATAACTATCCTTCAAGTAGTAACTATTTGCAATACTACTATTATAACAACTCCCTATCACACCTCCGACAGGGGAGCTACCACTCACCTCGCCAGTGTTATATACATTGATTAGGTTAGAGCTATTGAGTAATCCTGTCACACCTCCGACATAGGAGCCATCACCCACTACCCCTTGGTTATAGGAGTTTACGATGTACGATGTGTTAACATATCCTACGACACCACCGATATATTGCCCCGTGCTATTACCACTCACGCCCCCCAAATTGTAGCAGTTGATAAGGGTTAACCCAGAAGTCGATCCTGCCACACCTCCGATACTCCTATACAAACCACTCACCTCGCCTGTGTTGTAACAGTTAGTGATGTGAGAGTTATCTGAGGCATTTCCCACAACGCCTCCAACCTTTGATGTTGATGAATCAGACGAACTCACCGCCCCTGTGTTGTAACAGTTGGTGATTGGACTAGATGTAGCACATCCCACCACACCGCCAACAAAACCACCGCCGCCACTCACCGATGCAGTGTTATAGCAGTTGGTAACAGTTGATGAGTTTACTAGCCCTACGACACCTCCGACATAGCTGCTGCTACCACTCACCGAACCTACGAAGTAGCAGTCGGTGATGGTGGATGAAAAGTCGGCATACCCTGCAATACCTCCGACATTGCCACCGCTGCTGCTACTCACCGAGCCACTCACCCCGAGGTTTTTGATTG
Organism: Rikenellaceae bacterium; assembly: GCA_047174185.1. Lineage (GTDB taxonomy): Bacteria > Bacteroidota > Bacteroidia > Bacteroidales > Rikenellaceae > Alistipes. The sequence goes on from JBCQUH010000033.1 coordinate 23,638, forward strand.
TCGCACCGCTTAAACAATAAAACAAACCTTTATATCCAGTTGATTCATCGACATATAGTCCCGAGATCTTATATCCATTACCATCGAATGTGCCATAAAATGTTGGTGCACTGTCGGATAGGCTCCACTTACGACCGCTTAGATCGATATCGTTTTGTAGTTGGAAATGGTCGTTCAAATATTTACCTCCTAAACCAGCCGCTAAGTCAGCCATGTGTTGAGCTGTCGAGATCAGATAGGGGCTACTCGATGTTCCCGATCCGCCACCGAAAGAGCTAAATGATGACGAACCCAAGTCGCTCCAATACTCCGTCCCCGTAGTGGTCATCGCGCGACAGTTGATGGTGTTGTACGAGGAGCGAGCGAACTCAACATCGCTCTCGACGGTGATGCTTTGGGTCAACATCACCTTGGTGCCATCGCTGCTGGTGAGGGTCGCAGTCACAACGATGGGTAGGTCGGAGGTGATAACCGTCGGCATGATATTGAAGCGCAGCTGCGCCTCGCCACCGCTGATCGTCTTGTTGTTCGCCACATCGACAGTGATGGGAGAGGGGGTCACCGATTTGTAGAACAATGTATTAGAGAGCGGGGTGCTTAAAACAACCGTCGCCCTGCCATTTAAGCCCGACACCACCACGTTGTCGATGGTGTAGCCGTCATAGGTTTCATCCTCCAAATAGAGCTTCAGGATGACTGCCGCGCCATATGCTTCATCGTGGGGGCGTATGCATCGCCAAAGGTAGTGTAAATGGACGTTGACTCTGTGGTCATATAGTTCATCGTCGCACCCTCGCTCTGCGATGTTAGGTCGATGCTGAGGATATAGTCTTCGTCAGAGATGTTAGCGTTGGCGACATAGGGGTATATCAAACGATAACGGTGAGTCCATGCAAGATTGGCTGTAAACTCCGACTCGCTCTCGTCGAAGGTCGACATCTCGCACTTTAGCTGCTCTGGTTCGTAATCGCCTGAAGTCGCAGGCATACCATAGGCCAATAGAGCGTCGCCATCCTCCCACACAACCGACCAATCATCGTTCACCGCGACACGGGTTGCATCGTCGTCGTCGTTCATCGCTACAGAGAAGGTGACCTGCTGTGAGGCGACCTCCGTCGCAGGGGTCTCGATTACCAAATTGTCTAACTCCGTCTCGCTACACGAGAGGGCAGCGGCCATGGCTACTGCAAAAAATAGTACTCTTTTCATCTTAACCAACGTAATTGCCCTCGCTATAACCCGATACTGAGAGTATCGCATCCTCGATTTCGATCTCGATCACCTCGATTTGAGGCGTTTCATAATTTGTTTTCATCTGTAAATAAATTAGTTACACACCCCAATATAAGGGTGCATAAATTAGGCTTGTAATAACTTGACACAATAAAAGATTAACAGATGTGTAACTACACCTGCGGTTAAAGGATAGGGCAAATTTATATGTAACAACCAAGTATAGTTAAAATTTCATCTACGTAGATTAGGCCTACAGTCTTTGCCTCTTGGTTGTTTAGGTCAGTTTCATAATCGGACTTATATCACAGTTCCAGTAAAAATCGACCATAGTAGAAGTATGAAGATCTTCTACGATTAAACTATAGCAAACTCAGCTGGTATATCAATGCCAAGCTCCATTAAAGCGTTCGTATGTCGTTTTATAGCCGCCTGTTTCTGTCGAGCATTACCATAGTCAGCTCCCAATTCACGGTATCGAATATTGCTGTCGCTTAAGATGTGATAGACAAGTCTCAGGATCATATGTCCTATTGCTATTGTAGCTCTTCTACTACCTCTTCGTGCTGCTATCTTCTTAAATTTAACTCCTATATACGTACCTTTGGTATGAGATGCTGCCCACGCCGCTTCAGTCAAGGCGGCTTTCGTCATTTTGTTTCCGTGAGTGGTGCGTGAACTTTTTTTTGCCTGCAC
>JBCQUH010000080.1:0-3458 GCA_047174185.1 Rikenellaceae bacterium
GGCTTGATTTTTTTTGCTGCACAAAAAAGTGCCAGAGAAATACCTCTGGCACCGAATTGTTATGGGCTGTTTGTTTTTATCGGACAGCAATAGATCAAGTTCAGGATGACGGATATGGCTCATTTTTGCATCTTTTTTGTGTGAGAAAAATTGATATATCAGCAAAAATGTAGTAACTTTACGGCAACCAAAAACTATTAAATTTATGAGAGTTATGAAGATTAGCCGTTGCGTTGTATCGCTTTTGATCCTCTTGATGCCACTATCGATGTTGGCACAGGGGGTGGTCGATAAAGATGTTCTGGAGGATATGAAGGTGGAGGTATCTACCAAAGATACACTAATCGACTATGAGGTTGTGCCCTACAAAAAAGTTGGCACCAAACAGTTTGTGGTCAGGGTCTATACACCAGATGAAGAGCGTTTCAGTGGTGTTCGTCCAGCGGTGGTGATAATTCATGGCGGAGGATGGGGTGGAGGAAGTCCAGATACATTTATCCCCCATGCAAGATACTTTCGAGATCGAGGCATGAAGGTGTTTGTGGCTACATATCGCTTGGCCAACGAAAAGACGAAGTTGCCTCCGTCGGAGTGTCTGGTCGACACAAAATCGGCAATCAGATTTGTGCGTGCCAACGCCTCGAAGTTCAATATTGACCCCAACAGGATCGTCGCATCTGGTGGCTCAGCAGGTGCGCATTTGTCGGCCGCTGCGGCTCTGATCGATGGATTTAATGATGAGGGAGACGATCTGTCAATTAGTGCCATCCCAAATGCATTGGTGCTATTTAGCCCAGTGATCGACAATGGCCCAGGAGGCTTTGGATACGATCGTGTGAAAGAGTATTACAAAGATTTCTCGCCACTGCATAATATTCGACAAGGAATGCCCCCTACAGTCTCGTTCTTAGGCACGAAGGACTCTTTGATTCCAGTGGTCACGATGCAGTATTTCCACGAGATGATCGAGAGGGTGGGTAGCAGAAGTGAGTTGTATATCTACGAGGGGCAGGCTCACGGATTCTTCAAATCAGAAAAGTACTTCCCCGAGACGATGGGCAAGGCAATGGTGTTCCTCGAAGAGGTGGGTATCGTAGAATAATTATAGTGCAATAAAACTAAAAACAAATAAAATTAAAGATGAAAAAACTACTATTAACGACACTATTTGCGATTGCCGCTCTAATTACCACGTCGGCTCAGGAGGTTGTAATTCCGATCGAGACGGCTCAAAAGGGGTATTATCTAGTTGTAAGCAAGGATGGTAAGTTGTGGCAAGGGCACTTTGGCGATAAATTGGCCAATGCCGACGAAGTGAAGATGGTTCTTACACACAGCAACAAGTGTTCGGCATTCCCAACATTTGGAACGGGATACCAAGGCGAGCCTGCTTTGCAGGTGACCCATTCAGATGGTAATATGACCACTCGTTTAGTCTACGATAACCATAAGGTCGAGAGTTTAGAGGGTGGCAAGATCATAAAGACAGTGGTGACACTTCGCGATGAGTACTATCCACTCAATGTCGATTTGGTATTCAAGGCCTATGTCGACGAGAATATCTTCGCAGTCTCGAATGTGATCACTAATAATAGCAAAAAGAGTATCAAGATCGAGAGCGCAATGTCGAACTTCTTGATGCTAAAGGGGGAGAACTACTGGCTTACGCGCTACTTTGGTGGCTCGGCAAGCGAGATGCATATGAATGAGTCGCAGTTGGAGAATGGAACAGTTGTGATCGAGTCGAAGAGTGGTGTGCGTACTACTCGCGACTGCTCACCATCGTTTATTATCTCGTTGGATCAACCAGCTAGCGAGACGTGTGGCGAGGTGGTGCTCGGATCGTTGGCATGGAGCGGAAGCTACAAACTGACCTTCGAGTATAACAACGTGGGACGCATGAATATCACATCAGGAATGAACGACTTCTTATCGGATTACACGATCGAGCGTGGTAAGAGTTTCGAGACTCCAGATATGATTCTTGCTCACAGCTCCAATGGAGTGGGTGAGGCAAGTCGCAATCTACACCGTTGGGTGCGTAACCACAACTTGCAGGATGGCGACGTAGCACAGCCCGTGGTATTGAATAGTTGGGAGGGTGCCTACTTCTCGTTCGACGAGGATGTGATCAAGAATATGATTGTCGATGCTGCGTCGATGGGTGTCGAGATCTTTGTGTTGGACGACGGTTGGTTTGGTACGGAGTATCCACGCAATGGGCCAAATGCAGGTTTGGGCGATTGGCAGATCAACTACGAGAAGCTGCCCAATGGTTTGCAGGGGTTGATCGATTGTTGCAAGGAGAACAACGTGGAGTTTGGCTTGTGGGTAGAGCCAGAGATGGTAAATCCAAAGAGCGAGTTGGCCAACAAACACCCAGAGTGGATCGTCACTTCGCCCAATCGTCAGCCGATACTGGAGCGCAACCAACGTTTATTGGATCTTAGCAACCCGAAGGTTCGCGAATTTGTATATAACACGGTGGTCGACATTCTCAAAGAGTATCCCGAGATTAAATATATCAAGTGGGATGCTAATAGCCATGTGATAGATTTCGGTTCGGAGTATCTAGCTACAGATAAGCAGAGCCACTTTTGGATCGACTATATCCGCAACCTATACGATGTCTACGAGCGTCTGTCGAACGACTTCCCCGATGTGATATTTCAGGCTTGTTCGTCGGGAGCTGGTCGCGTGGATTATGGTTCGATGAAGTACCACCACGAGTTCTGGGGTAGCGACAATACAGATGCCGAGAAGCGATTGTTCATCAACTGGGGATTGAGTCAATTCTTCCCTGCACAGGCTTTGGCATCGCACGTTTCGGTATCACCTAACCACCAAACACGCCATATATCGCCTATCAAGATGCGTTTCGACGTGGCGATGGCTCAGCGATTGGGAGTGGAGTTGCAGCCCAAGAAGTTGACGGCAGCCGAGTTGCAGTGGACAAAGGATGGAATTGCTATATATAAGGAGAAGATCCGCCCAGTGGTTCAATTTGGCGATCAATATCGTCTGATCTCGCCATATGGCGATAGCGATTTCGCGGCGATGATGTATGTCGACGAGCAGAAGAGCCGTGCGATATTGTTCTCATATAGCCTCGATTTCCACTTCCGCGAGGAGTATCCAGAGATTAAACTCCAAGGCCTAGATCCAAATAAGATGTATCGCGTCAACGAGGTTATGCCTTTGATGAGTGGTTCGAAGCCAAAGTATATGTATTCGGGCGAGGGCAAGGTGTTGTCGGGCGACTTCTTGATGAAGTATGGAATGAGGGTAAACCTGCGATTCCGCAACGAGAGCGCAGTGTTTGAGTTAACAGAAGTTGCGGAGTAAATATTGGGGGCTTCTAAAAATTAACGCTTTGATATTTAGATAATTATCACTATCTTTGTGTATTGTTTAAATCTATAATAGAGATGATTTTTAAGAGTACAGGCAAACGAGGA
>JBCQUH010000034.1:0-24625 GCA_047174185.1 Rikenellaceae bacterium
GCCAAAAAGGGTTGGTTTTCCAAATTTTGGAAACCAACCCTTGATTTTTTTATTTGAAAGGTTTTATCGGACAGCAATAGAGTTGATCCGCAATGACGGCAAGTGGGTGAGGCAGAGGGTGTAAATATAGGATATAGATAGAGGGTCGATCAACACGAATTGAGTGTTGATCGACCTTTTTCTTGTATATTATTTTGAAAACTCCACGAAAAATAATAACTTCACGTTTGACTAAAACCTAAAGAGAGATGAGAGCTAAATATCTAATCCTACCCACGCTAGCGATGGCCACTGGTGGCGCACTGGCGGCAGCCGAGAGACCCAATATCGTATTTATCTTGGCCGACGATCTGGGCTATGGCGATCTGTCGTGCTTGGACTCCAATTCGAAGATCCGAACCGAGTCACTCGATGCCTTCGCTAGCCAAAGCGTCATCTACACCGATGCCCACTCCAACTCGTCGGTCAGCACCCCCACGCGCTACGGCATACTCACGGGGCGATATGATTGGCGCAGCTCGCTCAAACAACATGTATTGACGGGCTACGATAGCTCGATCATCGATGCCGACCGCTCAACGATGGCCACGATGTTGGGCAAGAGCGGCTACCACACGGCACTGATCGGCAAGTGGCACTTGGGTTGGGATTGGGCAGTCAAGGATGCAAGCAAGAAGAGCTTGGGGGTCGACAAAGAGAGCGGATTCGACAATGTCGACTACTCAAAGCCCATCGAGAATGGGCCATTGAGCCGAGGCTTCGACTACATGTTTGCCATCTCGGGATCGTTGAACATGACCCCCTTTGTCTATGTCGAGAATAATATGCCTACGGCCATCCCCACCAAGAGCACCTTTAGCAACCACCCCTATGGCAAGTGGCAGCGAGGATCTGTGAGCGACGACTTCGTACACGAGGAGGCGATGCCCAACTTCGTGGCGCGCGCAGGGGATTATATCAAAGAGCAGGCGGCACGCAAAACGCCATTCTTCTTATACCTCCCACTCCCAGCACCCCACACCCCTATCTTGCCGACGGAGGATTTTCGGGGCAAATCGGGGATGGGCGACTATGCCGACTATGTATTGATGATGGATGCGATGGTGGGGCGTGTGTTGGAGGCGATCGACCAGGCGGGGGTTGCCGAGAATACCATTGTGGTCTTTACCTCGGACAATGGCTGTAGCCCAGCGGCAAACATGGGTAATTTGGCCTCATTTGGCCACTACCCCAACTCGATATATCGCGGCACGAAGGCCGACCTCTACGATGGCGGCCACCGAGTGCCATGCATCGTGCGTTGGCCTGCTAAGGCGAAACCACACGAAGTGGTGCAGACCATCTGCTTGACCGATTTCTACGCTACATTTGCAAATATTGTGGGGCATGAGATGGCCGACAACGAGGGTGAGGATAGCTACAACATCCTGCCTACGTTGACCTCGAAGCGCGAAGTGGCCACAATTCGCGAGGCTACGATCCACCACTCTATATGGGGTGAGTTTGCCGTGCGCAAGGGGGAGTGGAAGTTGCTTCTCTCATCGTCGTCGGGCGGCTGGTCGAAGCCCACGCCACGCGAGGCAAAGGGCATGGCCGAGTTGCCACCATTGCAGCTATATAACATGGCACAAGATCCATCGGAGGAGCATAACCTATATAAGGAGCGCCCCGAGATCGTCGAGGAGCTACACGCCATATTGATGGATTATATCGAGCGCGGCCGAAGCACCGCTGGCACGCCACAGCAGAATGAGGGTTACCCGTGGCGACACCTCGACTACTTCTCGGCCGACAACTTCGTGAAGTTGATGTCGCTATAAAATCTCAAAAAGACTAAGAATCTGTTTAAATTTCTCTCGCTATAATTGCTAAGAGAGGTGTTGTGCGATGATTCGCGCCGACATCTCGACTAGCTCGGCACAGGGGCGTTTCTTGTAGTATTCGGCCGTGCGCTCCGAGGGGGTTGGTGTGTCGGCCGCCTTGCAGGTGAGACCAAGCAGCTCGCGGCAGATGATCGAGCCATTTTGGGCACGGAAGGCCTCGGCAAATCTCTGCACGAGTTTGTAGTTCTCGGCCTTTGCCGCCTTGTTGGTTATGTCGTCGGCAGGAGCCAACACCCCTGCGACCATCGACATGCCGCTCACCGCGCCACACACCTCGCGCAGGCGACCCATCCCACCGCCAAAGGGGGCTGAGATTGTGGCCAATTGTTGGGGTGTGATCTCGAACAGATCGGCATAGGCCAAGGCGACGGATTGTGCGCAGTTATAGCCCGAGGTAAATAGCTCTTTGGCACGCGCAGCGCGCTCTTCGATATTTATTTCCATGATAAATTGCTTTTTGTGGTAACAAATGTAAGAAAAACTTCATAAATGTAGTGTAATCCCAGAAAAAATAGTTACATTTGACGCGTATGAACTTCGAACGTTACGATAGTCTACGAGTTTTAGTAAAGAATAACTTCTCTGAGAAGAGTCAAAAACTTGTTGATAAAGCGTTGGATTTTGCCTCAAAGAGACTGTCGGGTCTCTTGCGATATGATGGCAATCCAATGCTTTGCCACGGTGTGAATGTAGCCCAGATCGTAATCACCGAGGTGGGATTGGGGTTTAATTCAACATTGGCATCGATCCTTCACGACGTAATCCGAGTAGAGTTTAAAGAGAGTGGCGGTGGAAGCGACGAGTTTCTAGCCACATGTGGCCAGATAGAGGAGCTATTTGGCGAGGAGGCGCTGGGCATCGCTCTGGGGCTGTGCAATATATCGCAGATCAAACTCAAGACAGAGTCGCAGCAGGCCAAAAACTTCCGCGAGTTGATTATCTCCTACTCATCCGACCCACGTGTTATATTGATTAAGCTGGCCGATCGGTTGGAGGTTATGCGCACGCTCGATATGTTTCCGCAGGATAAGTGGCACAAGAAGAGTTGGGAGAGCCAACATCTTTATGCGCAGATCGCCCATAAGTTGGGTCTCTATAGCATCAAGTCAGAGTTGGAGGATCTGTCGTTGAAGTATCTCGACCGCGAGGCTTATGACGATATTGTGGCAAAGTTGGCCGAGGGAGAGGCGGAGCGTCGCGCCTTTATCGACGCATTTGTCGAACCTATCCAGCAGCGTTTGGAGTCGTGCAACCTCAACTTTCATATCAAGAGTCGCACCAAGTCGATCTACTCGATTTGGAACAAGATTCACAACCATAAAATCCCTTTCGAGGGTATATATGATATATTCGCTATTCGCGTGGTGATCGACTGCGCAGTGGATGTCGAGAAGCAGCAGTGCTGGTTGGCCTACTCGTTGGTGAGTGATTGCTATACGCCCAACCCCGAGCGGTTGAAGGATTGGATCACCATCCCCAAGTCGAATGGCTATGAGTCGCTGCACACGACGGTGTCGGCAGGCAAGATGGGCAAGGGCAAGTGGGTCGAGATTCAGATCCGCACCGAGCGTATGGATGCTGTAGCCGAGCGCGGAATCGCAGCCCATTGGCGCTACAAGGGGGTCAATCAGGGTGCTCGCAATGTGGAGTCGTGGTTGGAGCGTTTGCGCGAGTTGATGGACGAGACGACCAATTCGATTGCCGATCGGTTCGATGCGCAGCAGGCCAGCGACGAGATCTTTGTCTTTACGCCCAATGGCGACATTCGCAAGTTGCCCGAGGGGGCTACGCTATTGGATTTTGCGTTTGATATACATTCGAATATTGGTTGCACGTGTGTTGGCGGACGCATCAATGGAGGCGCAGGGTCGATCCGCGAACAGCTGCATAGCGGCGATATTGTGGAGATCATCACGCAGAAGAACCAGACACCCAAGTCGGATTGGTTGAATATTGTGGTGACTAGCAAGGCGCGCAACAAGATCAAGACCTTCTTGAGAGAGGAGAAGGCGAAGAGCGCGAAGATCGGCCGCGAGGAGTTGGAGCGAAAGATCAAGAATTGGAAGATCGCGATCAATATCGAGGAGGCAGTTGCGCAGTTGTGCAAGATATATAAGGTGCGTACGGGTACGCAGATCTACGAGATGGTTGCGCTGCAAAGGGTCGATTTGGCTCAGATCAAGGAGCATCTGTTGCGTATAGTCTCGGGCGAGGCCGACGAGGAGCGACGAGCCGCAGCGGCCGAGATCGAGAGGGAGAAGCAGGAGCGCGCAGCTCGCAATGCAGCAGCGACCCCCACGAACTCAAACGACGCATTGATTATCGACGAGAATATCGATGGGCTAGAGTATAAGTTGGGCAACTGTTGCAACCCGATCAAGGGGGATCAGATCTTTGGATTTGTTACGGTTAGTTCGGGTATCACGATCCATCGCACGGATTGCCCCAATGCTAGCAGGTTGCGCGAGCGCTACCCCTATCGTGTTATGGAGGCATCGTGGAAGCGTTCGTCGGGTGGTGCGTTTAGGGTGACGATCGCTATTGTGGCCAAGGATATCACGGGTGTTACGAACCAGATCACCGAGGTTATTAGTCGGGAGTTGAAGTTGAGCATCCGCAACATCGCCATCACCTCGCGCCCCGATGGAATTGCGGCAGGCAGCATCGTGGTGGAGGTACCAAGCACAGGAGTAATAGACACCTTGATTCACTCGATATTGCGAGTGAAGGGGGTGATGAAGGCATATAGAACGAATAGTTAGTTAAAGAAGGAAGGGGCGATAGTAATAAACCCCCTTCAGGGATAACAATAATAAAAAAGGGTTTCATTACGATCGAACCCAAGTTTGAGGAGCGCAGCGACCAAAGCCCCCACCCTAAGGGAGGGGGTTGGGGGTTAGGGTAGAATAAACATAACGAGGGGCGATAGTAATAAAACCCCCTCAGGGATAACAATATAAAAAAAGGGTTTTATTACGATCGAACCCAAGTTAGGTTTAAAAACAATGAGTCAGAAAGGAATTAGTGTCAAATTTGCAGCACCCGAACACACGATCCATGCAGAGCGTATCTGCACGCTAATCTATGAGTCGGCACTACAGCGAGGAACGGGGATTGCAAAGCGATCGCCCGAGTATATTGTCGACAAGATCGAGAGTGGCAAGGCGGTTGTGGCCGTCGATGGCGATCGGTTGGTGGGATTTAGCTATGTCGAGACATGGGGACATGGCGATTATGTTGCTACGTCGGGATTGATAGTCGATCCACAGTATCGCAAGTTGGGTCTTGCGGCCAAAATCAAGAACAAGACGTTTGACCTTGCACGACGACGCTACCCGAAGGCTAAGATCTTTAGTATCACCACGTCGTTGCCCGTGATGAAGCTCAATTCGAAGTTGGGTTATGTGCCCGTCACATTCTCGGAGCTGACCGACGACGAGACCTTTTGGGCAGGTTGCGAGGGGTGTCGCAATGTCGATATTCTGCACCGCAACGAACGTCGTATGTGTCTGTGTACAGGCATGTTGTATGATCCAAAGATGGTTCGCAAGAGCCACTTTTTGGCACCCTACATCATGTTGTTGAAGAGCAAGTTGCAGACAATATTTAATTTGAAATAGAGTTTTAAAATTTAAAAAATATAAAGAGATGGGAAAGAAGAGAGTTTTATTGGCATTTAGCGGAGGATTGGATACATCGTTCTGCGTGAAGTATTTGACAGATGAGTGTGGCTACGAGGTTCACACAGCGGTTGCTAACACGGGTGGTTTTGGAGCCGAGGAGTTGGCACGCATCGAGGAGCGCGCATTGGCGTTGGGTGCAGCGTCGCACGCTACGTTGGATGTTACGCAGGAGTATTATGAGAAGAGTATCCGTTATATGGTGTTTGGAAATGTTTTGCGCAATGGCACCTACCCTATCTCGGTCTCTTCGGAGCGCATTTTTCAGGCTATCGCCATCATCGAGTATGCCAAGAAGATCGATGCCGAGGCGGTGGCTCACGGTTCGACAGGGGCAGGAAACGATCAGGTACGTTTCGATTTGACCTTCGAGATCCTAGCACCACAGATCGAGATCATCACCCCAACGCGCGACATGGTTCTTACGCGTGAGTACGAGATCAACTACCTCAAGGAGAGGGGTTACGTGGCGGACTTTACGAAGATGGAGTATTCGATCAACAAGGGATTGTGGGGTACGAGCATCGGCGGTAAGGAGACCTTGAAGTCGGAGCAGACACTACCCGATAGCGCCTATCCAAGTCAGGTTACGGCGAGCGGTGAGGAGTCGTTGAAGATCACCTTCGACAAGGGCGAGATCGCAGCGATCAATGGCGAGGCGTATGAGAATAAGGTGGAGGCTATCGTGGCGCTGGAGGCTATCTGTTCGAAGTATGGAATCGGTCGCGATATGCATATTGGCGATACGATCATCGGAATCAAGGGTCGCGTAGGATTTGAGGCTGCGGCACCGATCGTGATTATCGCGGCTCACAAGATGTTGGAGAAGCATACGTTGACCAAGTGGCAGCAGTATTGGAAGGAGCAGTTGTCGACATGGTATGGTATGTTCCTGCACGAGGCGCAGTATTTGGAGCCTGTGATGCGCGATATCGAGAAGTTCTTGGAGCACTCGCAGGATAATGTCTCGGGAACAGTCGAGATCGCGTTGCGTCCGTTGGGCTACACGTTGGTGGGAGTTGACTCACCATTTGATTTGATGAAGACCGATTTCGGTGAGTATGGCGAGGTGAACAAGGCATGGAGTGCCGACGATGTGAAGGGCTTCACCAAGATCTTGGGCAACCAGATGAAGATCTTCTACAACGTGCAGAAGAGAAACGATAAGTAATCAACTAAAAAAATAAGGATAGGTAAGATGAAGAAAAGATGGATTATACTGATGGGCATCATGGCGCTCATCAGCGTTTTGGGAGTTTTGATGCCCGAGCAGAGTGATCTGTGGGTTATGGACGAAGGGGTTGATATGGCCAATGTGGCGTGGATGATTACCGCGACTATCTTTGTGTTGATGATGACTCCTGGGTTGTCGTTCTTCTATGGCGGAATGGTTGGCCAGAAAAATGTTATTTCGACTGTGTTGCAGAGCATTATTGCGATGGGAGTGATCAGTGTTATTTGGGTATTCTTTGGCTTTTCGTTGGCCTTTGGCGACTCGATCGGCAGCTTTGTGGGCGACCCACGCACCTTCTTTATGTTTAAGGGTGTTGGGGCGCAGGTCAACGAGATGTTGGCACCTACGATCCCATTGGCGTTGTATGCGCTGTTTCAGATGAAGTTTGCCATCATCACCCCATCACTGATCACTGGATCGTTTGCCGAGCGTGTACGCTTCTCGGGCTATTTGGTCTTTATGATCCTTTTCTGCATCTTTGTCTACTGTCCGTTGGCTCACTGGACATGGCATCCCGATGGATTCTTGCGTCAGATGGGCGTTATCGACTTTGCAGGAGGAATCGTGGTTCACGCCTCATCGGGAGTTGCAGCGTTGGCAGGTGCTATCTTCTTGGGAAGGCGTAAGGATGCTAATAAGCCCCATACGCCAGCCAATATCGTGTTGGTGATCTTGGGAGCATCGCTGTTATGGTTGGGATGGTTCGGATTCAACGCTGGATCGTCGTTGGCGGCCGATAGCGTGGCTATCAAGGCCTTCCTCAATACCAATACTGCCTCGGCAACGGCTATGTTGGTGTGGATCTTCTTTGACTGTTTGCGCGGTCGCAAGCCTTCGGCAATGGGAGCTGCGATTGGTGCGGTTGTGGGAATGGTTGCGATCACACCGTCGGCTGGATATGTATCGGTTGGCGAGAGTGTCTTTATCGCATTCTTGACTACGATTGTTTGTAATACGGCTGTTCACTGGAAGAATAAGACACGTGTCGACGATGCATTGGATGTATTCCCTACGCATGGTGTGGGAGGTATCTTCGGAACAATCATGACTGGTGTGTTTGTCGATGGTCTATTGGATGGCGATGTTAAGATGTTCTTTATCCATGTGTTGGCTGTAGTGTTGGTGTGTGTTTATACATTTGTTGTTACATATGCACTATATTGGATCACCAATAAGATGATCCCAATGCGTGTGTCGGAGAAGAGCGAGCGTTTGGGACTCGATTTGAGTCAGCACGACGAGCAGTATGGTGGTTTTGTAGCCACTGCGTCGGAAGGTCACGAGTTGGCGGAGTACTCGGACGAGGATCAGGCTGAGGGCATTAACTAGGTATATTCCACTCTTTTGGAGCGTTAGCGACCAAGGAGATGACTAACAAGTTGTTTAACGTCTAGTCGTCATTGCGGACTTGATCCGCAATGACGCGAAAAAATTGACTTGCTAGCCACCCTCTTTAGGGGTGGGGTAAGATATAATAATCCTAAACGGAGGGAGGAGAGTAATAAAACCCCCTTTAGGAATAACAATATAAAATAGGGTTTTATTACTCTCCTACCCACGTTAGGATTATGGTAAAAGTTGGAATTATTGGAGGTGCAGGTTATACGGCAGGTGAGTTGTTGAGAATATTGGTTCATCATCCAGAGGTCAAGATCGAGTATGTACATTCGTCGAGCAACGCAGGTAACAAGTTGTCAGATGTGCACGGAGGATTGATTGGCGAGAGCGATATGAGTTTTAGCGCGAGCTACGACTTCGAGTCGATCGATGCACTATTTTTGTGCTCGGCACATGGCCAGAGTCGTCAGTTTTTGAGCGAGAATGAGGTGCCTGCAAGGGTCAAGATTATTGATTTGGCTCAGGATTTTCGCGACGAGAGCGAGGGTTTTGTCTATGGTCTGCCCGAGATCAATCGCGAGAGGGTGCGCACGGCCAACAAGGTTGCCAACCCTGGTTGCTTCGCTACGGCTATCGAGATTGCGGCGTTGCCATTGGCAGCTGCAGGCAAGTTGGGCGATGAGTTGCATGTGACGGCTCTGACTGGCTCAACAGGTGCGGGAGTCAAACCATCGTCGACCACGCACTTTAGCTGGAGAACGGATAACATCTCGGTCTACAAGTCGTTTGAGCACCAACATCTGTTGGAGATTGGTCGCACGCTGAAGTGGTTACAACCGTCGTATGACCATATGATTAACTTTGTGCCGATGAGGGGTGATTTCGCGAGAGGAATCTTTGTGAGCATGTATGTCAAGAGCGACTTGACACAAGAGGAGGCCGAGGCTATCTACTCCGATTTCTACAAAGATGCCGCCTTCACATTTGTGGTTGCGAAGTATCCCGATTTGAAGCAGGTGGTCAACACGACCAAAGGCGTTGTGTCGGTTAAGAAGCATGGCGATAAGTTGCATGTGGTCAGCGTAATCGACAATCTGTTGAAGGGTGCATCAGGTCAGGCGGTTCAGAATATGAACTTAATGTTTGGTCTGGACGAGCGCGCAGGATTGGGTTTGAAACCAAGTGGATTTTAATAAATCGAAGATGATGAAATTGTTTGATGTATACCCTCTATACGACCTAGAACCCACACGAGGTGAAGGTCACTATGTGTATGATAGTGAGGGGAATAAATATTTGGATTTGTATGGTGGCCATGCGGTTATTTCGATCGGTCATGCCCACCCATACTATGTCGATATGGTAAGTGCGCAACTTTCGAAGCTGGGCTTCTACTCCAACTCGGTGCAGAACTCTTTACAGGTGACTTTGGCCGAGAAGTTGGGGCGTCAGTCGGGCTACGACTCACACGCGCTGTTCTTGTGTAACTCGGGAGCTGAGGCCAACGAGAATGCCATCAAGGTTGCTTCGTTTGCTACGGGCAAGGCGAAGGTTTTGGCCTTCACGAAGGCGTTTCATGGCCGCACGTCGGGAGCTGTTGCGATGACTGATAATCCGAAGATCAACGCACCGTTTAATCGCACACCTAATGTTACGTTTATAGCACTCAACGACTTGGAGGCTGCCGAGCGCGAGTTGCGCAGTGGCGACTACTGTGCGGTGATTATCGAAGGTATTCAGGGAGTGGCAGGTATCTACACCCCTGAGGTGTCGTTCCTTGAGGCGTTGCGCGAATTGACCGAGGAGTTGGGCGTGGCATTGATTCTGGATGAAATACAGTCGGGCTATGGCCGTTCGGGCAAATTCTTCGCCCACCAATGGGCTGGTATCGAGGCCGATATAGTTACTACGGCTAAGGGTATGGGTAACGGATTTCCAATCGGTGGCGTGTTGATTTCGTCGAAGTACGAGGCTAGCTACGGAATGTTGGGTACGACATTCGGAGGAAACCACTTGGCGTGTGCAGCGGCTATCGCGGTGTTGGATGTTATGGAGAGTGAGTCGTTGGTTGAGAATGCACGCGAGGTGGGCGACTACCTAATCGCGGAGCTAGGTAAGATCGAGGCGATCAAAGAGGTTAGAGGTTGTGGCTTGATGATCGGTGTGGAGATCGAGGGTTCTGCTTCGGAGCTTCGCAAACGTCTGCTGTTCGAGAAGCGAATCTTCACGGGTGGTGCAGGTGCGACGACGGTTCGTCTGTTGCCTGCGTTGAATCTCACAAAGGCGGAGGCCGACATCTTCCTAGAGGCATTTAAGGAATTATTATAGAGAATATTATAAAGATATGAGACATTTCACAAACGTAGCCGATATTGGCGATATTCGCGCGGCCGTGGCCGAGGCGTTGGAGGTAAAGAGCAACCGATTTGGGTATAAACATCTGGGCGAGAATCGCACACTGTTGATGATATTCTTCAACTCGAGTTTGCGCACGAGGTTGAGCACGCAGAAGGCGGCGATGAATCTGGGTATGAATGTGATGGTGTTGGATGTCAACCAAGGGGCGTGGAAGTTGGAGACGGAGCGCGGTGTGGTGATGGATGGCGATAAGCCCGAGCATCTGTTGGAGGCGATCCCCGTGATGGGTTCGTATTGCGACATTATCGGTGTGAGGTCGTTCGCACAGTTCAACTCAAAGGAGGCGGACTATAGCGAGGAGGTTATCGAGCAGTTTATCCGTTACTCAGGTCGCCCAGTCTTTAGCATGGAGGCTGCTACACGCCATCCGTTGCAGAGCTTTGCCGATTTGATCACGATCGAGGAGCACAAGAGTAAGCCACGTCCAAAGGTCGTTTTGACCTGGGCGCCCCACCCACGATCGCTGCCTCAGGCGGTGTCGAACTCGTTTGCCGAGTGGATGGTTGCGGCCGATTACGACCTTGTTATCACCCACCCCAAGGGGTATGAGTTGGATGAGAAGTTCACCAAAGGGGCTGTGATCGAATATGACCAGCGCAAGGCCTTCGAGGGTGCGGATTTTATCTATGCCAAGAACTGGTCGGCATATACCGACCCCAACTATGGCGAGGTGTTGAGCATGGATCGAGAGTGGACGGTCGACGACGAGAAGATGGCCTTGACCAACAACGCCTACTTCTTGCACTGTCTGCCTGTGCGACGCAATATGATCGTTACTGATTCGGTCATCGAGTCGGAGCAGTCGTTGGTGATTGCCGAGGCTGCGAACCGCGAGATCTCGGCACAGGTGGTTTTGAAACGTATTTTGGAGGGTTTGGAGTAGATATTATGGAGAGTATAAAGGTTATAAAGATAGGTGGTAATGTGATCGACAATGCCGAGGCTTTCGAGAGCTTCATGGAGAGTTTCGCACGTATCGAGGGGGCTAAGATTTTGGTGCATGGCGGAGGAAAGATCGCTACGCGTTTGGCCAAGGATATGAACGTGGAGACGACGATGATCGAGGGTCGACGGGTAACAGACAAGGCGATGTTGGATATTGTGGTGATGACCTACGCAGGTCTGTTGAACAAGCAGATCGTAGCGTCTCTGCAGCGCCATGGTTGCAATGCGATAGGTCTGTCGGGAGCCGATGGAGGGGCTATTCGCGCTACGAAGAGGGCTGCCAACCCGATTGACTTTGGATATGTAGGCGATATCGATGCAGCCAATGTCAACGACTCGCTGTTGCGCACGCTATTGGAGGGAGGACTCACGCCCGTATTTTGTGCGATAATGCACAATGGCGAGGGGGTATTGCTCAATTGTAATGCCGACACGGTGGCCTCGTCGGTGGCGTTGGGTGCGTCGCGGATCACAACAACGGAGCTGCACTACTGCTTCGAGAAGCGCGGTGTATTGCGCGATGTCAATGACGACGATAGCGTTATCGAACTGGTGACGGCCGAGAACTTTGCAGAGCTGAAGGCGGAGGGTGTGATTAATTCGGGCATGATCCCCAAGGTGGAGAATGCACTGCGCGCAGTTCGCGAGGGTGTGTCGTGCGTCTATATCAAACACTCGGCCGAGGTGGCGGAGCAGAGCGGAACAAAGATAGAGTAGATAAAATATGAATCAACACCCTCAAATAGAGCTTCTTGCACGGCTAATCTCGACCCCTTCGCACTCACGCGAGGAGGGTGCTACAGCCACGATTATCGAGGAGTGGTTGGCTGATCGAGGTGTTGAGCCGCAGCGCAAGGGCAACAATGTGCTGGCCTATAGCGATGGATTCGATGCCGAGGCGCGGCCGACACTGCTGTTGTGTTCGCACCACGATACTGTGCGCCCTGCGGCGAGCTATACGCGCGACCCCTATGCGGCCACGATCGAGGATGGACGGCTGTATGGTCTGGGGAGCAACGACGCTGGAGCCTCGGTGGTGGGTCTTTTAGAGGCATTTGTGACATATAGAGCTAAGCCGTTGCCGTTTAATCTGATGTTGGCCATCGTGGCCGAGGAGGAGGTGATGGGCGAGGGGGGCTTGCGCTCGTTGAGCGACGAAGTTAGCTTTGTCGATATGGCGATTGTGGGTGAGCCGACGCTGTTGAATGCTGCTGTTGGCGAGCGCGGATTGGTGGTGTTGGATTGTGTGGCCGAGGGTCGAAGTGGACATGCGGCACGTGACGAGGGCGAGAATGCACTCCACAAGGCAGTGCGCGATATAGCTCGTATTCAGGAGTTTAAGTTCGACAAGAGGTCGCAGGTATTGGGCGACATTCGCATGACGGCGACGATGATCGAGTGCGGAACACAGCACAATGTGGTGCCCGATAGGTGTCACTTTGTGGTGGATTGCCGCACGACGGATGCCTATACCAACCAGCAGATGGTTGACATCGTATCCTCGCAGTTGGAGTCGAGTGTCACACCACGATCAACGCGAATCGGAGCGTCGGCACTCTCTGCGGAGCATCCGCTGTTGAGGGCGGCCGAGGCGTTGGGTGCGCAGGCTTATGTGTCGCCTACCACCTCGGATATGGCGTTGATGAGTTGGCCAGCGTTGAAGTTGGGCATTGGCGATTCGGCACGTTCGCACACCGCGGATGAGTATGTCGAGGTGGCGGAGGTGGTGCGAGGTGTGGAGTTTTATAAGGATTTGATTAAAAAATTGGCAGAAATAGTATGAAATTGTGGAGCAAAGGGTTTGAACCCGATAAGATGATTGAGACCTATACGGTGGGTCGCGATAGAGAGTTGGATATGCGTTTGGCGCGCTACGATGTGGAGGGTTCGATAGCCCATATCACCATGTTGGAGAGCATAGGACTACTTGAAAAAGAGGAGCTTACGCAGTTGGTTGCGGAGTTGGAGCAGATCAAAAGCGAGATCGTGGCAGGCGACTTCTCGATCGAGGAGGGGGTTGAAGATATTCACTCTCAGGTGGAGTTGCTGTTGACGCGTCGTCTGGGCGATGTGGGTAAGAAGATCCACTCGGGACGTTCGCGCAACGATCAGGTATTGGTCGATTTGAAGCTCTTTCTGCGCGACGAAATTCGAAATATAGCAAGTGACGTAAAGCAGCTGTTTGACCGCTTGATTGCGTTGAGTGAGGAGCACAAGAACGTATTGATGCCTGGTTATACACATCTGCAGATCGCCATGCCATCGTCGTTTGGATTGTGGTTCGGAGCCTATGCCGAGAGCTTGGTTGACGATATGCGTCTGTTGGCGGCAGCCTACGACACGGTGAACCAAAATCCGTTGGGTTCGGCCGCAGGATATGGCTCGTCGTTTCCGCTTAACCGCACGATGACTACCGAGCTATTGGGCTTTGCAACAATGCATTACAACGTTGTGGCGGCTCAGATGAGCCGTGGCAAGAGCGAGCGCGCAACGGCCTATGCGATTGCCGCAACGGCCTCGACAATGGCAAAGTTTGCGATGGATGTCTGCCTATTCAATAGCCAGAACTTCTCGTTCGTGAGCTTCCCCGATAAGTATACCACGGGGTCGAGCATCATGCCCCACAAGAAGAACCCCGATGTATTTGAGTTGATGCGTGGCCGTTGTAACCGTTTACAGTCGTTGCCCAACGAGATTTCGTTGTTGACGACAAACCTACCACTGGGATACCATCGTGATCTTCAGCTACTTAAAGATGTACTATTCCCTGCCACGGAGGAGATACGTCGCTCGTTGGTGATGTGCGACTTTATGTTGCAACATATCCAGATCAAGGATAGTATCCTCGACGATGCCAAGTACAACTACCTATTCACCGTAGAGGATGTCAACCGCTTGGTGATGGATGGTGTGCCATTCCGCGAGGCCTACAAACAGGTGGGACTCGATGTTCAGGCAGGTAACTACACCCCTACCAAAAGCGTCTCACACACCCACGAGGGTAGCATCGGCAACCTCTGCACCGAGCAGATCGTAGCCAAGATGGAGGCTGTAGTCGAGGGGATTATAGCATAATCTTTTTTGATAAACGTGCTCGCCACTTCTCAGCAAGTTCTGAGGAGTGGCGAGCACGTTTTACTTTACTAGATATGATATCTGGCACCCTGCGGTTGAGTAGTCGCGCGGAACGATTGCGAGGGTTATCTGGTGACCTTTGTCGATCTTCCATGTTGAGTCGTAGCGGCTATTGCCCACGTGGAAGCTAAATACCTTATCTGCTACCGACTCATCGATCGTGCGATTTTGGGCGGTGCATGCGCCATACTCCTTGCACAATAGATCCTCGAAATATTCGAAGTAAGCCCACAGGGCATCCCACACTCTCACCCCATCGTATGTGACGCGCACCTCTTCGACATTGCGCTTCTTAGCGTTGGTTATCAGTTCAATGGTGCAATCGCGATTGATGAATTGCCCCTTCATACGCGTTGCGTCACCATCGCGATTTTCGATTTTCGCAAATCCGCGCAGTGCCATGGAGTCGGCAAATGACTCTACGGAGCCTGTGATCTCGACATCGAGAAAACGTAGATTGGGGGTTGACTTAGCCATTAACCCCGTCGTCGAGATGAGGCAACCGAGGATGGTGGCGATTAGGAGTTTGATCTTCATGTGTTTTTGAGTTTTAGACTACACAAAGTTACAAATATTTATCGAGGAACGAAATCTTTGAGATATTAATTTCGCGAAGCTCTAACATCTCACTTTTGGCGCACAATTTAGCCCGAGTAGCTAATAGTTGTTAGCAACTGTTGTTTTTGCAACAAAATATACCCTTTTATTGTTATTGTTTGGCTCCTTTAAAGACGATACCTTTGTGGTCGTTGGAGGGGGGTGTATTTAATTTTTTTAAAAAGCAATGCGCTATAACGAGAAACTTTAACTTCAACATGGGAAACAAACAGATATATATGGCAAAAATTTAACAAATGAGGGTATTTTTCACACTTATATTAATGGTTGCGACGACGCTCGGCGCATGGGCGCAGCAGTATGTCAACATCGAGGGAGTGGTCACATCGCAGAGCGGTGGCGAGCCAATTCAGTTCGCTGGCGTGGTATTGGCCAACAATACGCGCTACGCCTGTTCGACCAATGAGAATGGAGAGTTCAAGTTGCTCGCACCACGTGGCGAACATACGTTGGTGGTGACATTCGTAGGTTACGAGGAGTATAGCCAGAAGATCACGGTGGGAGCGACAAAGATCGCCCCCCTCAAGATCAAGCTCAAACCCTCGCGCGTAAACATCGACCAGATCGACATCAACGGCGATAGCAAGAGCACCGAGGTCAATAAGACGGCCTATAACGTGCAGAGTATGGATATCGGTGCAATGAAGAACACCTCGGCAAATATCACTCAGGCAATATCGAAGATGAGCGGTATCAACATCCGCGAGAGCGGTGGCATGGGTAGCGACACGGAGCTGAGCCTCAATGGATTTACGGGCAGCCACGTAAAGATCTTTATCGACGGTATACCTCAAAACGGAAATGCATCATTCTCGCTAAACAATATCCCTGCTGGATTTGCCGAGCGAATTGAGATGTATAGCGGTGTGGTGCCGATCGAGTTTGGAGCTGACGCTCTGGGGGGTGTGGTCAACATCATCACCAACAAGGCAAATGCTCACAATCGCTACTCGATCGATGCATCCTACTCTTATGGATCGTTCAACACCCACAAGACATATGTGAAGTTTGGGCAGACCTTCGCCAAGAGTGGTTTGACCTATAGCGTGAGCGCCTACCAAAACTATTCGGACAACAACTACACGGTCGACAACTATATCATCTATTATGACATATTGCCGACTGGAGGCATCACATCGTCATTCGATGCCAATGATGTAGTATACGACATTGAGCGATTCCACGACACCTACCACAACGAGACGGTGATTGGATCTATCGGATTTGCCAACACCTCGTGGGCAGACCACTTGACGCTAAGTCTCAACTACTCGCAATACTACAAGGATATCCAGGCTGGAACCACACAAAATTTGGTCTATGGCGAGAAGTATAGCGAGGGTTACACATGGTCACCGACGTTGGAGTATTCGAAGCGTGACTTTTTTGTCAATGGACTCGACATGCGCTTTGTGGCCAACTACGACACGGGACATACGCACAACGCTGACCCTTCCACATCGAGATACAACTGGTTGGGCGAGTCGGTGGACTTCAACCTCACGCCGAGCGATAGCGAGTCGAAGAATAGATCGTTGGCCACCAACATCATCACGAAATATGTGCCCAACGAGATGCACAATATAACATTTTCGAATACCGTAACATCGACGAGTCGCGTTACGCGCTCTCTGATCGACGGAACGAGCATCTATAGCAGCTACGACCCTCCTCAGTATAGCACAAAGTCGATCTCGGGACTATCATACCTCATCCGCCCAATCCGCAAGCTCGAGGGTACGATCTTCACCAAACACTTCTACCAATGGAATCAGAGCCTTGTGGAGGATGAGTCGACAGGATTGTCGACGCAGGAGTCACGCCAATACTCGAAGTTTGGATATGGAGCGGCAGCAAGCTACTTTATCGTGGACAAGCACCTACAGGCGAAACTCTCTTACGAGCGAGCATATCGCCTGCCGACCACGACCGAGATGTTTGGCGACAACGATTTGGAGGTTGGAACATTTGACCTAGAGCCAGAGACGAGCAACAACTTCAACTGGAACCTCATCTACACCAAAACCTTTGGGCGAAAGCACTTCTTGCGACTCGACGGTTCGTTGATATACCGCAACACGTTTGATTATATCATCCGTACGGCGAGCGACGATGGTTCGTCGGCAAGCTATGGCAACTACGGTCAGGTCGAGACAAAGGGGTATACGATCATCGCACGATATGACTACGACAAATACTTTAGCATTGGAGGTACATTCAACAACATCAACCCACGAGATAAGGAGAGGTATATTAGCGAGGGTTCGTCGCAGCTCAACATGACCTACGGGATGAGAATTCCGAACCAGCCATATAAGTATGCCAATGCCGATGCAACTATAAATTTCTACAATATATTTAGCAAGCACGACCAGATCTCGATCATGTATGATCTCTTCTACCAAGAGGAGTTTTCGCTCTACTGGGAGGCTGTGGGGCTATCATCAACCAAGGCAAAGGTGCCAAGCCAATTGTCGCATAGCGTGGTGGTCAACTACTCGTTCCACAACAATCGCTACAACCTCTCGTTCGAGGCTCGCAACCTCACCGACGAGAATCTATACGACAACTATAGCCTACAGAAGGCTGGACGCGCCTTTTACGCCAAATTCAGGGTCAATATTTTCAAATAATAATAACTAATTAAATAAAAAAACAATGAAGAAAATCAACTTTAGCAAGCTCGCATTTACAGCAGCTACAGCAGCGGTTCTAGCTACCGCTTGCTCAACAGACGACCCTTCGGGAGTAGTCGTTACTACACCAGTAGAGGTGGGAACACCACTATTTGCAATCGCAACTCAGATTGTCTCGTCGTCGACTGGCGACACCTCAATGGTACTTCTCACATCGGAGAGCATTAGCGAGGGTTCGGCAACCGTTATCGGACAAGGAACAGAGCTTACAACAACCGCTTCGGAGTGGTCTCGTTCGGCAGACGGCTCTTACTTCTACTCGATCAAGGATAATGGAGGTACAGATGCAACGGATGTTGTGCAGTACTATCTTGATGCCTCGACAAGCATGATGAAGGTTAAGCGTCAGTATAGTGCTGCAGCATACCACACATGGGGTATGTGGGGCGATAAGTTCGCTACGACTCGTAACCTAACATCGTCGGCTGCGGCAGATATGGTGACGGTGAGCAACTCTGGCACATCTAACGGCATGGGCGATGGTGACTACTACGCTGCCATCTCGATGACATCGTATTGCGATCCCAACGGAACATCGGCAGTTACCAACTCATACTACACCAACAACTACATCGGAAAGTACGAAGATGAGTATAGCAATGGTGAGACAGCTACGGTAGTAGGTTTCGCAACTGCAGGCGACTATGTATATGCATCGTATGCAACCACTGGTGTTACTCACTACGCTATTGCAAAGGGTGCCGATTGCGGATGGAGCGAGGATAATCGCAAATATGTAGCACAGGGTGCAGGATCATACTATAACTCTATCGATGCGTCGAACTCGTTTAGCGTCACTGGCGGAGTGCCATTCCCTCTTACACCAGGCAACACCTACATCGCACGTTACCCACTTAGCGGATCGTTCGAGTCGGAGCCAACCTTCATCATCTCGGACAAGATGGGTCAGGCATTTGGTCGTACAACTGGTAACCCACTCAACACCGTAGTTCCTAATGCAGACGATGAGTATGTATATATCTTCAGCCCAGGTACAACTCGTCGTTATAGCACAGATCTAAACAACTCAGAGGATATTGATGTGACTCAGTATGTGGTAGACACCGAGGGTACGACAACGACTGAGATTATGGATGATAGCCTATTCGTAAATACTACAAACAAGGGTGCGAGCGTAATGCGTATCAAGTATGGTGCAGCGGAGTTTGATTCATCGTTCGGTACAGATGGTGTGCTTGAGTTTGAGTCGTTGATGGACAACTACACATTCTCGCGCGTATGGCACCTTACAGGAACTAAGTTCCTTCTTCGTGTAATCCACACTCAGTACCTCTACAACGCATCGCACAAGGAGGATGTTGGAGACGCACACTTCTACATCTTCGACACAGCGACTGGAACACCAACTAAGGTTAGCGGACTTCCAGAGCCATCGGAGTTCACCGATCAAGGTAGCCGCGCAATCGGAGAGCCATACATCGAAGATGGCACAGCATATATCCCAATGGCAACAAACACAGCTGCTTACCCAGCAATCTGGATTGTTGATTCATCGACAGCCGCAGCTTCAAAGGGTCTTGAGGTTCAGTGCTCTAGCATCGTATGTATCGGAAAACTAATCGCACAGTAGTAAAATAAATAGAGAGTAGGGGCATCCATGAGGATGCCTCTATAACCATCTTTTAAATCAAAATAGATATTATGTTAACTTCAGCAATAGATTTAATCACATTCTTACAGTCGAATTTCTCATTCTTATTTGCGTTGGCGATCTACACTACGCTAGCGGTTGTACTATCGAATTCGATCAAGAAGAATTATAAGGTATATTATTGGGTATTTGGTCTGCTCTCGGCAGGTTTCATCATACCATCAATTTGTCGTCTGTGTGGTATAACTTTGCCATTCAACTTCGGACAAATTCCAATCCTAGGGCCTTGCTTTAGCGAGCTATCAAGTGCCGCCAACTTCATCCACCCAGTGATCATAATCATCATGTATATGGGTGCATTTAGTCCAAAGGTTCCAATTATCGGCAAGTTGATGTCGATCCGCAAGGAGTTGTCGATCATCGTCGGATTCCCAGTGTTGGCACACGCTATTAAGCGTCTGTTCGGCTCGTTTGTCCAGGGATGGCAGTACTTCTTCGACCACGAGACATATATGGCTAGTCCACGCGTTTCGAGTGCTTTGGGGTCGGGAATCACTAGCTTCGTCTTTGTATTGGGATTGTTTATGACGATCTTGTTCTTGGTGTTGTGGATCACATCATTTGACTCTGTCCACCGCAAGATGGGTACTCAGAAGTGGAAAAAGGTTCAGAAGTGGTCTTATGGATTATATGCGATGTTGTTTATCCACTCGATGGGTTTGCAGTTGGGCGGGATAATCAGTGATAATGCACGCACAGCACAGCAAGCGCAGCAGCCACGCACCGAGATGGTAGCAGAGCAGTCACAGCAGCGTTCACCACGCGGTGAGATGTCAAGCGAGCACAGCCACAGTCAGCAAGGCGAGCGTAGCCAGCAAGGCGAGCAACAAGCTCAGCAAGCTCAACCACAGCAGGCTCAACCACAGCAGGCTCAACCACAGGCTCAGCAGAGCGGTGGTCACAGCCATGGACCACAAGCATTCTTGTTTGCCAACAACATAGAGATCGACCGCAATACTAAGCGCAAGATCCACATAGTGGTATTGTTGCTAATCTACGGTTCATACCTATATTTCCGCCTGCGCAAGTCGCGCGAGGATCGTGCAAAGCGCGAGGCCGCAAAGGGCAAAGCGGCAGCTAAGAAGTAGTAGCTAAATTATCATATCCATCACCTCCCCTAGAGCTTAGGCTCTGGGGGAGGTTTTTTTGTGCTCTGCTCGGAATAATATTTGCAAAGCCCAAATAAAATAATTATAATTGTAATTGGCTCTAGAGCTAGATTAAAACTAAAACCGCAGAAGATGAAAATACGCATAACCATATTAGGGATGTTACTATCGACAACCACCCTCTTTGCCCAATACACTAGCGTCGAGTCACTGGTCGAGAGCTACTCCAAGCGCGATGGAGTCTCCTATACACACGTGGGCAAGAACATGGTGTGGATGGCCAAGGCCGCCGCTCCCAAGGGGGCGATGGATGGGGTGGAAAATATCCATATCCTCAAATTCGACAACCGCATATCGGCTCTATACTCCACATTCCACGCCTCGGCCGACTCGCTATTCACAGCCCTCGGAGCCGAGCTTGTAGCTGCTGAGCCGACAAAAAAGGGTTCGATGGAGGTATATATGGAGCGCAAGGAGCGCCCCACGGAGTATATGACATTCGAATATAGCAACAAGGGCGACACAACATTCATGTGGATGTCGGGCAATCTGCCCTCGTCGCTTGCGGCCAACCAATAGCCCCCCCCAAAAAAGACTAACCCAACACATTTACTAAGATGATAAAAAATATCCTCACCCTAGGAGTTCTGCTCCTCGCAACGCTACCCACGATGGGCGCTCAGAGCAAGATCTACCACAAAGGGTGGATCGACTACAACAAAAATGGAGTCAAAGATATATACGAAGATCCCACCCAACCGACAGATGCACGCGTGGCCGATCTATTGAGCCAGATGACCATCGAGGAGAAGGCGGCACAGTGTGTCACGCTATATGGCTACAAACGCGTCCTCGAGGATGAACTGCCAACCGAGGAGTGGGATAATCGAATATGGAAACATGGAATCGCCAATATCGACGAACACCTCAATGGCTTACGCGAGACGGAGCACGACTACCCATTTCGCAACCACCCCGAGGCGATAAACACCGTTCAACGATGGTTTGTCGAGCAGACACGTCTGGGCATCCCCGTCGACTTCACCAACGAGGGAATACATGGCCTGAACCACACCAAAGCGACCACGTTGCCTTCGCCCATCGCCATCGGTTCGACATGGAATCGCGAGTTGGTCTACAAGGCTGGTCAGATCGTCGGCCGCGAGGGCAAGGCGTTGGGCTATACCAATATATATGCGCCAATATTAGATCTCGCACGCGACCCACGTTGGGGACGCGTCGTGGAGTGCTATGGCGAGGATCCATACCTCGTGGCACAGTTGGGAATCAATATGACACGCGGAATCCAGAGCCAAGGGGTTGCGGCAACGCTCAAACACTTTGCCGTCTATAGCGTACCCAAGGGTGGCCGCGATGGTGACGTTCGCACCAACCCCCATGTCTCGCCACGCGAGATGCACGAGATGCACCTCTATCCATTCAAGCAGGTGATCACTCAGGCCAAACCTATGGGCATCATGAGTAGTTACAACGACTACGACGGAGTGCCCGTCACGGGTAGCTACTACTTCCTCACGGAGCTGCTACGCAACGAGTTTGGATTCAACGGATATGTGGTATCGGATAGCGACGCTGTGGAGTTCCTCTACACCAAACACCGCGTTTCCGAGAGCTACAAGGAGGCTGTTCGCCAAGTGGCTGAGGCTGGAATGAATGTCCGCACGACATTTACCAAACCCGAAGATTTTGCCGAGCCACTCATCGAGTTGGTCAAAAATGGTGAGCTGTCGGAGGCTACGCTCAATCGCAATGTTGCCGATGTGTTGAGCGTTAAATTCCGCCTCGGACTATTCGACACACCATATGTTGCCGACCCAATGGCGGCCGACAAGATTGTTCGTGCCGAGGATACCGACACATTCGTGGAGCAGATAGCACGCGAGGCGATCGTCCTGCTCAAGAACGACAACCAAAGACTTCCGCTCGACCTATCGAAATTGTCAAATATATTGGTCACAGGGCCATTGGCCGAGGATGAGAGCACCTTCGTGAGCCGCTACGGCCCTCAGGATTTAGAGATCACCACGATCCACGAGGCGATCAGAGAGTATGTCGGCACGCACGCCACAGTCTCGTTCGAAAAGGGTTGCGAGGTTGTAGACTCGGGATACCCCGAGAGCGAGGATTTCCCGACAATCTACAGCGACGAGGAGCGCGCAGCGATTGCACGTGCTGTGGAGGCAGCCCAAAAATCAGATGTCATAATTGCCGTGGTTGGCGAGGATGAGCTGCGCTGCGGAGAGTGCAAGACACGCACCTCGCTGAATCTACCTGGTAAGCAACGTGACCTGCTCGTGGCGCTCAAGGCGACGGGCAAACCAATCATCATGGTGATGATTAGCGGCCGCCCACTCACAATCAACTGGGAGAATCGCGAGCTGGATGCCATCCTCACCACATGGTTCCCTGGCGAGAAGAGCGGCTTGGCAGTGGCTCAGACAATCTTTGGCGACAACAACCCTAGCGGTCGCCTATCGGTGACCTTCCCCAAGAGCATTGGGCAGGTGGAGTGGAACTTCCCCTTCAAACCATCGTCGCAGGCCAATATGGGGGCTGGCGGAGGGCCTAACGGCTTCGGAAATACCGAGTCTGTGGGTTCATTGTATCCGTTTGGTTATGGTTTGAGCTACAGCGAATATGAGTATAGCAACCTCGTGGTAGAGTCGAAAACAGGCAAGACGCAGGGGTCAATCGACGTGCGTGTCACGGTTAAGAATGTGAGCCAACGCGCAGGAGCGGAGGTTGTACAGCTATATGTTCGCGACAAAGTGGCATCGGTTGTGACCTACGATTTTGTGATGCGCGGCTTCGAGAAGATCTATCTCGAGGCAGGCGAGAGCCGCGAGGTGCAGTTCCGCTTGGAGCCTAAAGATCTCGAGATTCTGGATGAGAATATGAACTGGAAGAGCGAGGCTGGCGAGTTCGAAATAATGGTTGGCTCCAATAGCGAATCGATCAAACTCTCGCAAACCATAACGCTTGTTGATTAGTTTTTTTGTCTGACGCTTTGGGGGACTGCCCTGCGCGGGCGGCGGCGGCGTGCTCGCCGCGGAGCTGTTTTATATAGCGAATTTGGACTTAGAACTACGTTCTAATATTTTGTGCTCTAGCAGGTTGTTTTCAAATAAATTTGAACAACCTGCTAGAGCACAAAATATTTCAAACACTAACGTGTTTGAACCCAAATCCGAAAACACCTCACACACAACCCCTCAGCAGTTCTCAGTTTTTCTCAGTTAGTGCTGAGTCTTACTGAGACAAACTGAGTCATACTGAGAAATTCCCCCAACAAAAATAAAAGAGAGAAACGCAGTTTCTCGCAGCTCCGCGGCGAGCACGCCGCCGCCGCCCGCACAGGGCAGTCACGCGTAAGCCACCAACGAAGCCCACCAACAAAAATACCAACAAGAACAAAAAAGAGAAACGCAGTTTCTCGCAAGCTCCGCGGCGAGCACGCCGCCCGCCAGAGGCAGTTGGCGTAAGCAACAGCCCCCCAGCTAAAAAAGCACCTTTTGCAAAGCAAAAGTGCGAAGGGGGCTTCGGCTCGCCAGAGCCGACACTCCCCAACAATTATATTCCATCCACGAACTATTATCAAAACTTGAGATTAGCGCCAATCCTCATAATTGCAATCTATATAATAGGTTGTAGAACCGAGCATATAGAAATATGCAACCTTAAATTGAGTAAAATCATAGCTATTAGGGATATTTTCAAACGTATAAGTATATGAACTTCCACCTTCAACTGACTTGTCCTAAAATAACTTTACAGTTTTTACATCATTAGCCTGAATAGGCTTGACAGTTCTTTGACATTGTACTGAAATAGCTTTACATCAAAGTTTGGGGTGGCTTTTAACCCTGAAGTGGCTTG
>JBCQUH010000081.1:0-3300 GCA_047174185.1 Rikenellaceae bacterium
GCCCTCGTAAAAGGCTCGGCTACCTCACACCAAATGAAAAATTTAAACAAATATTAACTATGAATTCAGTTGCATTTGCAGGTTGAATTCAGCAAATAAAAACCAAAAATAATATTTCTATGAGAAGAGTAGTGTTTACGCTTATCCTTGCTCTGGTTGCCGTGATGGCACAGGCGCAAAGTGCAAAGTTTAATGATGATTGGAAATTTACTCTATCCGATCAACCAGAGGCCAAACAGATCGCCTTCGACGATAGCCAATGGTGCAAGGTCGACCTACCCCATGACTGGGCTTTCGAACAGGGATACTCGAAGGATGGTGCACAGAAGGCCAACGGAGGATATGCGATGGGAGGCATTGGATGGTACCGCAAAGCATTTGACGTTACGGCCGAGCAGCTGCGCAGAGGGTATACGTTCATCGACTTCGAGGGGGTCTATATGAATAGCGAAGTGTGGATCAATGGCGAGTATCTGGGTAAACGCCCCTATGGCTATATCTCGTTCTCGTATGATTTGACCGATAAGTTGGTCGTGGGCGAGAATATCATCGCGGTGAGGGTTGACAATACCCTAGAGCCTAGTGCTAGATGGTATCACGGCTGTGGAATCTATGCCGATGTCTATCTACGTTCGACTGCTATGAGCTATTTCGAGAAGGATGGTACATTTATCACAACACCTCAGATCACAGACCGCAGCGGTGCGGTTGCAGTATCGACCGAGATAATGGCTACGAGTCGTGTCAAGAGTGCGACGGTCAACCTCGTTGTGACAGCTCCCGATGGTAGCTGTGTGGCAAAAGCCACTGCCGATCGAGTGAGTCTCGATGCAGGGTTGAACACATTGCGCTTAGATGCATCGGTCGACAAACCGATGTTGTGGTCGCCCGACGCACCAAACCTCTACACCGCTGAGTTGACCTATGCGTCGGCCAAAGGGGAGGTTGTGGATCAACAGTCGATACGTTTTGGATTTAGAACCGTTGCGTGGGATGCTGCGACGGGCTTCTACCTCAATGGCGAGAATCTCAAATTGCGAGGTGTGTGCGAGCACATGGAGGGAGGCCCAATCGGAGCGCTCGGCTCGGAGGAGGTGATCCGTTGGCGTATGCAACAGATCAAGGATATGGGGTGCAACGCTGTGCGCACGGCTCACAACCCATATTGGCCTGTGTTCTACGACATCTGCGACGAGATTGGGTTGTTGGTGATGGATGAGATATTCGACGGATGGAAGAAGAAAGCCTACCACGACTATGGTGCTCAGGCATTCGACGAGTGGTGGGAGCGAGATCTAACGAGTTGGATCCGTCGCGACCGCAACCACCCTTCGGTATTTGTATATAGTCTAGGTAATGAGACCCACGGAGATATTGCTCCAACATTGGTGGCAGCGTGCACTAAGTTGGACTCTACGCGACTCACTACGTCGGGCGATTGCAATCCGCTCGACATGGGGGTATATGGCGTAAATGGACGTAGTGAGACACCTCAATTCATCAATAATTGGGTGCCAAAGGATCAAGCATTCGTGGCGACCGAGAATCCTCACACATGGCAGGTGCGCGGATATTACCGCACACAGACGTGGTATCGCGATGGAATGAAGGCAAATGTATTCCCAGTTCCAGACCTTACGGAGGAGGAGATATTTGGCTATGATTGGACAGCGCCAGAGAATCGCACCAATGCAAAACAGATCTTCAATTCGTCGTACGACAACGCATTTGTGCGTGTATCGGCACGCAAGCTAATCGAGGTGTTGCGCGATACGCCTTGGTTCTCGGGTAGCTTCCGTTGGACGGGATATGACTACTTGGGCGAGGCTGGATATGTTCACGGAGGGTGGCCATTCAAGGCTTTCCAATCGGGAGCGCTCGATTTGGCAGGATTCCCCAAAGATCTATTCTTCCTCTATCAGAGTCAGTGGAGCGACAAGGATATGGTACACATACTACCCCACTGGACTCATCCAATGATGGAGGCTGGCACGCTCGTGCCAATATGTGTCTACACCAATGGCGACGAGGCTGAGCTATTCTTCAACGGAGAGTCATTGGGACGCAAGCGAAATGGGGCGAAATGGGATGAGATGCAGATTGAGTGGTTGGTGCCATGGGCAGAGGGCGAGATCACAGCGGTAGCATATCGCAATGGCGTGGCGATCGCTACAGCATGCCAGAAATCATCGCAGCAGCCATCTCGTCTC
The DNA here is from genome assembly GCA_047174185.1 of Rikenellaceae bacterium. Lineage (GTDB taxonomy): Bacteria > Bacteroidota > Bacteroidia > Bacteroidales > Rikenellaceae > Alistipes. The sequence goes on from JBCQUH010000081.1 coordinate 2,211, forward strand.
GGGGTGAGCAAGTATGAGGATCGTGAGCTTAAGGCCGACAAAGAGGATGTGATAATCGTGACTGTGGAGCAGCAGGATGCCGAGGGAACGCTCTATCCGTATGGCGAAAACCGTCTATACACGAAGTTCTTTGGCGATGCTCGCATGTTGTCGTTCACCAGCGGAAGCCCTGTGGATGTGGAGACCAATTTTGGTGCTAGCAGCATGGAGTTCTTCTTTGGATTGAATAGAATGTTTATCCAATCGACGGGATACGACTCGGAGGCTGCGGCATCGGTTTTGATCGGCTCTATTTCGGGTGACAAGAAGTTGATGTTGTCGAATATGATAACTATCAACACTACGGAGATTCCACTTCGCGGACGACTACCTCAACGCGAGGTTGTGATACGTTACACAACCAATGGCGAGCAGCCAACTCTGAAGAGTCAGATCTACACCGTGCCATTTGCCGTGGAGATGGGGACAACCGTAAAGGCGATTGTGTGCGAGGGGGAGCAGATCCTACTCGACATGAGCGAGGAGTTTAGCTTGACCGATGGTCTATATTGGAGCAAGCCAGTCGATCAGATCATGGTGAGCAAGGGTGAGCAGGCCGAGTATGGCGCACTCTCGGGGGCATATGTCACAAAGGTAGATCGCCAAAAGGTATATGCCAAGGGTTACAACGGTTCGGGATTTGTGATTGTTGAGAAGGCAGGCGGATCGATCACATGGTACCAAGAGAACGATGGTGAGCCATTTGAGGCGAAAGCTACGATCCGCTACTCGCAGGAGATCGCCAACAACGGAACGTCGAAGATGGAGTTGTGGAACAACGACACTAAAATCGGCGTTGTAGAGTTCCAGAATACAGGTAGCACAGCGTCGAATTGGAAGACGATAACTCGCACGATAAAGATTGGATCGGGCGGCAACAACATCCGACTGGTTGCACTCGACGACAACGCGCCAGCTCTCGACCAGATATTGATTGAGTAGAGAAGGTATCTACTGTGTCGTCCTGAAAAAAGTTTACAGGTTTGATACAAAAATACAAAATGTTTTTAAATCAGCAAGTGGGTTGCAATCCACTTGCTGATTTTGCTTT
>JBCQUH010000035.1:0-23081 GCA_047174185.1 Rikenellaceae bacterium
AACGACCAGAAACATTGACAGTTAGGGATCCTGAACAAAGTTCAGGATGACGGCTCTGGGGAGCCGAAACGTGTCGCGAATATAGTGCGCAAAATTTCATCGGACACTAATAGACTCCGATCCGCAATCCCTCGGGCAAAGTGGCGTTAGAGACCCTATGAATATGTTCGCAGGAGGGATTGCGGATCGGAGTCCGCAATGACGTAGGGGGAAGGTGTCGAGAAGATGACTTTGTCAAAGTTCGCAATGACATAGAGGGGGGTAATGACTAGACAGTTACTCCTCCAGAAGGTTTTTTAGACGGTTGTAGTGGCGGTCGAAAAATAGTTGTATGTTGTTGAGATTCTTGTTGTTGGGGTCGCGCTGGACTTGGATCTGCATCTCAAGGAGGTAGCGACGCATGTCTTTGAGCAGAATCTCTGTGGCCAAGCGTTTGTTGTAGTCGGGTTTGCGTAGCCATTGGTATTGAGTTAGCGCAAAGTGGGCGTAGATCTCTAGTAGATCTGAGTTTTCGATGTCGTAGACCACGACGGGTTTCATCTGTACTTTCATTGCCTTGTAGTTTTGGTTGTTAAACAATCTTCGGGCAGTGAAAAAAAGAGGTGATTTCGCTGACCCGTTGACTTACACCAGAAGAGGCAGTGGGTGCATTAACATATCCACACGGGGGCGAAACCACCGTGCAGATATACGACGAGGCGTAGGCATGAAAATGCCCGCCCCGAAATAAAGGCAGGTTTCCCCACCTCTTCTGATATGTTGAACACCACAAATATAACAAAAAAACTTGACATTGGTTTAGTGTTGAGTTTTTTTATTGTTGGATGTTTATTTTCTCCCGACATCTTCTCTGTGCGTCATTGCGGACTACGATCCGCAATGATGCAGGGGGTGTATAAGTTGTTGTGTTATTGAGATGTAGATAGATATAGACACGCCAACCGAATGGGTTGCCGAATGGTGTTCGGGGGCTTTTTTTGCGAACGCAGTTCGCAAAAAAAATGTTTAGAGGTCTTAAATTGTTTGTTGAAAGTTTACTTTCATAAAAATAAATTAAGACCTCTAAACATCAAGGCCGCAGGCCGCAGAAAAGCCTCCGTAAATAATTAGCTCCGCGGCGAGCACGCCGCCGCCGCCCGCGCAGGGCAGTTCGCGAAAGCAACTACACGCGTAAGCCCCCAACAAAAACACACGCGAAAACAACTACTCGTTCTTGAACAGGTCGGTTTCGCCACGTTCTACTTGGTGGTAGACGTTGGCTAGTTCTGCGATTAGGGGTGAGACGAATGCGAGGGTATCCTCGATTGCACCGCGGCCGTCGCTACCGCGCAGGCGATAGAGCATTGCGCCATAGAGTGCGCGGAAGCAGAGTTCGATATCGGATAGCGATTCATTGAGCTGAGCACCTGCGACGGCTCGCAGGTCGGGCAGCACCTCTTCGAACGAACTCCACAGCGTGCGGTATCGCGCCCCGATGGGCAGTTTTAACAGTTGCAGATGCAGATTTCCCAGATCGGCTATTATATGGTGTGTATGTTCCAGATGTCCTCGTTCGCGCTTCCCTTCGCTCAGCAGCAGCTCGGTCAGCTCGACATACCATCCATGAACGGTCATCTGATCCTCGGGCGAGAGGTCGTGACGCGAAGCCACGAACTGCGAGTAGATCGCCTCGGGGCTAAACTGCAACCCTCGGAACAGATCTTCGAGCTGCCAAATATACAATACATACTCAGCTATATTGCTGTGTCTCAATCCTCTTGCTATATCCATCTTAACTAAATTCTAGGCTTGGCGCAGCGCCTCTATAAACTCCAAATTGACACTCCACAGGGTCTCGGTCTGCAACCACAACTCGCGTGCCATTGCGCTTTGGCTCGGACGCTCGCTCTCGATCGAGGCGATGTAAGCCTCGTCGACAGGGTGTTCCGACGCAGTAAACTCCTCGTAGTAGGGTGTGAAACGCGACTTCAGAGAGTGCATCTCGCCCACGGGCAACACTCCATCTCGCAGCCAGCTCGACCACAACAGCAGAATGGTTCGCGAAGCGTGTTTATCCGAAATATCGTTTATCACCTCATCAAACAGCTCATACTCACCCATGGCCAAATAGTCATAAGCCAATAGGTTCGATGCCTCCAAATGATCCTCCGGATCGAGATCCAACGCCATCTCCAACAGGGCACTAGAGATCTCGAAGTCGCTAATCAAAAAGTGGTCGATGGCCGACAGGCGCAACAGCTCGATGGCTGCGCGCGAGTTCTCGTCGTTCCACTCCAACAACACATCGTCGTCGTCGCCCAGCACCTCTTGGAGTGTGCGCACCGAGTCGAAGCGCATGTTGCACGCCTGTTCGATCTCACCCTCGGATTGTAGCTGCTGCGATAGGCGCAGAGTCTTTTTGAAATTTGCATGGCCGCGTTCGCCAGCAACAATCTCGAATGTTTGGTCGGTTGTAGGTCTAAGGAATCCTTTTTTCATCTCTGGGAATTATCTATCTCGTTGTGTTATATAGGCGCACAAATCGACAAGCGATGTGCGATATGGCGACTGCGGAAATTGCGCCAAGATGGAGGTTGCGCGCTCGATATAGGCCTGCATTACCTGCGTAGCCATCGCCACACCCTCGCGCTGCTCGACCCATCGGGCGATCCACTCCACGCTCTGCGGTTCGAGGTGCGCTTGACGCACATGCGACAACACCTCCTCGCGCTGCTCGGCCGACGACTCCTCCAGCGGCATAAGCAACGGCAGCGTGATCTTACCCTCGACCATATCCTGAAACGATGGTTTACCCGTCTTGGCCGTGGGTGTGTAGTCCAAAATATCGTCCTGAATCTGGAAGGCCATGCCCACGTAGTAGCCAAATTGACGCATCTGCTCCACCACCTCGCGCTGAGCACCTGTCGCCTTGGCACCACCCGATGCTGCGGTGGCGATAAGCGCTGCGGTCTTTTTCGAAATTATATCCAGATACTCCTGACGCGTAGTGGTCAATCGTCGCGCACAATCATCCTGGATCACCTCGCCCTCGCACAGCGTAGCAATCGATCCAATAACGTGACTCACAAGGTCATATTGCCCACTCGATACCCCGATCGCAAGGTTGCGCGCTAGGATATAATCCCCTGCAATAACCGCCCGTTTCGACTGCCACTTGGCATTCAACGAGGGGCGACCACGTCGAGTCGACGCCTCGTCGATCACATCGTCATGAATCAACGATGCTAAGTGGATCATCTCCACCATCATCGAGACAATATGCACTCGCTTAGTCACAACACCACTCTGCGAGGTCATGGCCGCCACCAACATAGCGATAATCGGGCGCACCCCCTTGCCACGCGACGAGAGGGCATCGACAATCATCTCACTCATAAGCGAGTTGTCGGAGCGAAACTGCTCTGCGACAAAGGAATCGAACTCATTGAGCGACTCCTCGATCGGACTCTTTATTTGCGATAGTGTCACCATCCTACATCTAGTATCTTGAATTGAGCCACAAATGTACTCTTTTTTTGCGAGATGCGCCACTCTCTCAAAGATTTTTTATATCTTTGAGGATTCAATTAACTAAAGATAGTGGAAAATTATGCAGAATAAATTGGGTGGTGAGACTCTCCAAACACGCCTCAAGGGGTTTGTGCCATTTGCGTTGGCCTTGACGCTATATATAATTTTTGCTCTGATCTACTTCGCCCCTCAACTCTCGGGTAATGTGGTGGTGCAGAGTGATGTGACACAATACACAGGAATGGCGCAGGAGATCGTCGAGACACGCGAGGCGACGGGGGTCGACCCTCAGTGGAGCGGTTCGCTATTCTCGGGCATGCCTGCCTACCTCATCACGGTGGAGTATCCATCGGATATAATCGCGGCCATTCGCGGCCAGATCACGGGCATCATGGATACCCCTGCGGCATTTATCCTCTTTGCGATGTTGGCCATGTGGGGTATGTTGGTGATGATGGGGGTCAATGGATATGTGGCCATCGTGGGAGGTGCGATGTATGGTCTGTCGACTTACTTCTTCTTGATTATCGAGGCTGGACACCTCACCAAAATGTGGGCGTTGGCCTACGCACCGTTGATGATGGGTGCGATATGGATGACGCTTCGAGGGCGTATGTTGTGGGGTGCGGCGCTCACCGCACTCTTTGTCTCGATTGAGATCAGCGCCCAACACCCTCAGATTACATACTACTTCTTGATGGCGGCCGCAGCGCTGTGGTTGTCGGAGTTGTGGTTTGCCGCTCGCAGTGGTCGCTTAGGCGATTTGGCGCGTCGCACCACGCTGTTGGTTGTGGCAGGAGCGTTGGGGGCGATGACCCACCTATCGGCACTGTGGTATGTGGCCGACCACACACCGCTCACGCTGCGCGGAGGGTCGGAGTTGGCGCACCACGAGGGGGGGCTAACCAGCGATAAGGGTCTCGATTTGGATTATGCTACCAACTGGAGCTATGGCAAGGTGGAGAGTTTCAACCTGCTGATTCCCAGCTTTGTAGGAGGCGGATCAACAACTGGATTTAGTGCCGATGGCAAGGTGGCCGAGGCTCTGCGTCCATACCGTCTATCGCACGTTGCCGAGCAGCTGCCAGCCTATTGGGGCGGACAGCCATTCACCTCGGGGCCAACCTATTTGGGTGCGGTGGTGTTGTTTTTGGCCTGCATGGGCTTTGGGATGTCGAAGGGGCGCGAGCGGTGGTGGATATTGGCCATCACGATCTTGATGCTGTTGCTCTCGTGGGGGCGCAACATGATGTGGTTCACGGAGTTGATGTTTAATATATTGCCTGGTTACAACAAATTCCGCACCGTCTCGATGACGTTGGTGGTGGTGGAGTGGACAGCGCCACTGTTGGCCACCTTTGCATTGGCAAAGCTGTGGAGTGGCGACTATGCGCAAGGCAAGGGTATAAATCGCGTGATTGCATGGTCGGCAGGTGCGACGGCAGGCGTGGCGATCATCATGGCTGCGGCAGGTGGAGCGTTGTTCGATATGTCTAACACACAAGATATTGCGATGTTAGTTAGGGGAGGATTCCCCCAAAACATTGCGCAGGCGGTGGCCTCGGCAATGGAGGCGGAGCGCGCCTCGATATTGGCGGCGGATGCCATCCGCACGGTATTGTATGTTGTGGCGGCGGCGGCCGTTGTGTGGGTCTATACGCGTGAGATCATCTCACGACGCATCATGTTGGCGGTGTGCGGAGTGTTGGCGGTGGCCGATCTGGGAGGGGTTGCGTGGCGACACCTATCGCACGAGAACTTCACCACACCTAGCAGCTCGAAGATTACAGCTACGGCAGCCGATCGTGAGATCCTGCGCGACGGTGGCGAGGTGGGCTACCGCGTGATGAATATCGCGGCCAACACCTTCAACGACGCGACGACCAGCTACTTCCACCGCTCGGTGGGAGGCTACCACGGTGCGAAGTTGGCGCGCTACCAAGATGTTATTGACAACTATCTGATCCAGCGCGATTCGGCAGTTTTGGATATGCTCAATACCCGTTACTTCATTGCACCGACGGCGGATGGAGCATCGCGCCAAGCGGTATATCGCCCCTCGGCATTGGGTGCAGCGTGGTTTGTCGACGAGGTGGTACGCAGCTCGACACCTCAGCAGGAGATAGATATGTTAGGAAGCATCGACCTAAGCCGTAAGGCGGTGGTAGATAAGCGATTTGACATCTCCACATCAACCAACAGTGTAGATGGCCAGATCCGTTTGGTGGAGTACCTACCCCACCACTTGACATACAAATATAAGAGCGACAAACCAGCTACGGCCATCTTCTCGGAGGTATACTACGACAAGGGGTGGCGCGCCTTTATAGATGGCGTTGAGTCGCCATACTTCCGCGCCAACTACATCTTGCGAGGCATGGAGCTACCCGAGGGGGAGCATACGGTCGAGTGGCACTTCCGCGCTCCACGCTGGAGCTTGTTTGAGGGTGTGTCGTTGGCCTGTGGTATTGTCATTTTGCTCTCACTCATAGCGTTGATGGTGGTGGAGTGGCGTAGTAAAAAAAATATTGAGTAAAATTATGAGCAATAACAAAAAACTTAAACGCAAGGTTCGCAATTCGTACCTCACCTCGACCATCAGCATCGCCATGGTGTTGTTTCTGTTGGGTTCGGTGGGCTACATCTCGATGATCGCATTGGATGTGTCGCGCATGCTCCGTTCGAGCATCACAGCTACGGTGGAGTTGGAGCAGGGGGTATCGGAGAGTCGTCGCGAGGCGGTGCGTCGCGAGATTGCCAAATATCCATTGGCAGGCGAGATCAGCTTCTCGTCGAAGGAGGAGAAGTTGCGCGACGAGGATTTCCAACGCATGTTTGGTCTGGAGTTCGAGAAGATCCTCGACGACAACCCACTCATGGATAGCTACGAGGTGACGTTGGCCACCGAGGCTTCGGATGCCGAGGCGCTAGCCGCCTTCGCAAGCGAGGTGGAGGCGCTGGAGGGGGTTGATCGCGTGAGCTATCCTGCGATGTTGGTGGAGCAGGTTCACTCGACGATGAATGGGGTGCAGTTGGCCATCGCCATCTTTGGTGCAGCGCTGCTCTTTGTGTCGTTGGTGCTGTTGAACAATACGATCCGCATGGCGATCTTCTCGCGTCGCGCGTTGATCAACACCATGAAGTTGGTGGGGGCGACGAAGTGGTTTATCATGCGTCCGTTTTTGTGGAGCGGCATTGCGAGTGGTTTCTGGGCAGGGGTGCTTGCGGCGGCGATCTTTGGCGGGGCAATTTATGGCATCAACCACACGTTTATGGGTGTGTTGACCATGGAGGATATGGTGCGTGGCGGCATGGTTGCCGCAGCGATGTTGGGGGGCGGAATCCTCATCTCGCTGATATTTACGTGGACGGCCGTGAGCCGATTTGTCAATATGAATAGAGATAAAATTAACCTATATTAAGAGATGAAAAGTAGTGGTGTAAATGGTGGCGAGCAGCCAACCAGTGGCGACGACAAGAAGTTGCCACTGAGCGATAAGAACTATAAATTGTTGTTGATCGGCTTTGGAGTTATCCTGTTGGGATTTTTGTTGATGATGGGCGGCGAAGCGGCATCGGCCGAGGGGTTCAACGAGAATATCTTCTCGTGGCGACGTATCACGCTGGCACCGTTGGTGTTGGTGGCAGGCTTCGCCTTTGAGATCTATGCAATCATGAAACGATTTTAGCCGCAGCCTCATGTCGATACTACAATCAATCATACTGGGCATAGTACAGGGAATCACCGAGTTTCTGCCCGTATCGAGTAGTGGCCACTTGCAGTTGGTCAAAGAGTTGTTGGGGGTACAGATCGCAGACAACGTAACCTTCGACGTGGCGCTACATGCAGGCACGGTGTGCAGCACGCTGTTGGTGCTGTGGCGCGAGGTGTGGGGGTTGGTGAAGGGTGTTTTCTCTACGCGACTCAATGAGTCACACGCCTTTGTGGCCAAGATCATAGTCTCGATGGTGCCCATCGGCATCGTTGGATTTGCCTTTCGCGATAGCCTCGACGCACTGTTGGCCTCGCAGTACTGCATATTGGTGGTGGGTGGTTCGCTGCTGTTAACCAGCGTGTTGCTGTGGTTTGCCAGCAGTAGTAGTGCAAAGTTGAATGACGACAAGCGCAGCGAGATCGGTTATTGGGATGCACTGTGGATCGGTGTGGCGCAGGCGGTGGCGGTGTTGCCAGGTGTTTCGCGTTCGGGTGCGACCATCTCGTCGGGTCTAATCTTGGGCAAGCGGAGGGGCGAGGTTGCCACCTTCTCGTTCTTGATGGTTTTGGCTCCGATCATGGGTAGCATGTTGTTGGACTTTGTTAAAGATGGTGGCGAGTTGGTTGTCGAGGGTGTTAGCTCGGTGGCGTTGGCGGCAGGGTTCCTCTCGTCGTTTGTGGTGGGGGCGTTAGCCTGCAAGGCGATGATTGCGATTGTGCAGCGCGGACGTTTGATCTACTTCTCGATCTACTGCGCGGTGGTGGGAGCGGTGGCTGTGTTGAGCTATTTTATATAGGTAGCTTATTTATATAGGTATATAGATATTTGATGGGAGATTTGAATTTAAATATGAGCCACGAACTTGAGCAGGTCGATTTCCGCGAGGGGTATGTGGCGTTGATTGATAAGCCGTTGGAGTGGACATCAACGGATGTTGTCCGCAAGATTAAGTATGCGCTGGGGCGCAAGGGTTATCGCAAGATCAAGGTTGGGCACGCAGGAACACTTGATCCATTGGCCAGCGGTGTGTTGCTGGTCTGCATCGGCAAGGCGACTAAGTCGGTGGATGCACTACAGAGCGAGCGCAAGGAGTATGTGGCCGATGTGGTGTTGGGTGCTACGACCCCGAGCTACGACATGGAGCACGAGGTGGATGCCACCTACGCGACGGAACATATCACGCGCGAGGGGGTCGACGAGGCACTCAGGGCGTTGGAGGGCGAGAGGTTGCAGGCACCACCGATCTTTTCGGCCAAGAGGGTGGCAGGAGTGCGCGCCTATGATATGGCTAGAGCGGGCGAGGAGGTGGAGTTACGCAAGTCGCTCATCACAATCCATGGCATTGAGTGTGAGTCGTTTGAGCTGCCCAATCTGCGCATTAGGGTCGAGTGTAGCAAGGGGACATACATCCGTTCGTTGGCACACGAGATCGGGCAGGAGCTGCGCAGTGGCGGCTATCTGAGCGGATTGCGACGTACGCGCAGTGGCGATTTTCGGGTGGAGGATGGCTGGCAGTTGGAAGATTTTTTGAAAAAGTTGGAGGAGATTGAAACAAAATAGTTTTTTTTGCGTATTTATTTTAATGTGTCATCTTTGGCGCAGCAAAAAATAGAACAAATTTAGAGCATGAAACTATCTCAGTACGGTTATGAGCTGACCAAAGAGCAGTTGGCCAAGTACCCCAGCGAGGAGCGCGACGAGTCGCGCCTATTGGTGTTGGATCGCAAGACAGGCGCGATAGAACACAAGATTTTCAAGAATATTATTGAGTATTTCGACGACAAAGATCTCTTCGTCTATAACGACACGAAGGTCTTTCCTGCGCGTCTGTATGGCAATAAGGAGAAGACGGGGGCAGATATTGAGATCTTCTTGCTCAGAGAGTTGAACCAAGAGTTGCGATTGTGGGATGTGTTGGTCGAGCCAGCGCGTAAAATCAGAATTGGCAATAAGTTGTACTTTGGCGACAATGAGCTATTGGTGGCCGAGGTTATAGACAATACCACCTCACGCGGCCGCACGTTGCGTTTCTTGTTTGACGGTACGCACGAGGAGTTCAAGGAGGCGCTATTTCAGTTGGGCGAAACGCCCCTTCCACGTTGGATCCGCGAATCGGTGGAGCCAGAGGATGCCGAGCGATACCAGACGATATATGCCAAGAATGAGGGTGCCGTTGCAGCCCCTACGGCAGGAATGCACTTTTCGAAACATCTGCTTAAGCGATTGGAGATCAAGGGTGTGGAGCAGGCGATGATCACACTACACATGGGCTTGGGCGGCTTCCGTACGGTGGATGTCGAGGATCTATCGAAACACAAGGTTGACTCGGAGCAGTTCCAAATTACGGATCAGGCGGCAGCGCAGATCAACACCGCAAAGCAAGATGGGCGAAGAGTTGTGGCGATCGGCACGACGGTAATGCGCGCGTTGGAGTCGGCCTCGTCGACGGGTGGTCACGTCAAGAGCATCGAGGGTTGGACAAATAAGTTTATCTTCCAGCCCTATGATTTCGCGGTGGCCAACGCCTTTGTGACCAATTTTCACCTACCCTACTCAACGCAGTTGATGATGACGTGTGCGTTTGGCGGCTACGACGCTGTGATGAACGCCTACAAAATTGCACAGGAGGAGGGGTATCGATTTGGTACATATGGCGATGCCATGCTTATTCTGTAGATAAAGTTTGGGATAAACCCAAAAAAAACGTATATTTGCAAAAATCACTCTATACGCAATGACTAAAGATCACAAAATATTATATGTTTGCCAAGAGGTTGACCCCTATGTTGGCAACTCGGTGGAGGCCACGCGCTGCAAGGATCTGTTGCAGGCGATGCACGAGCGCCGAGGCGAGATCAGAACCTTTATGCCGCGCTATGGCACGATAAACGACCGTCGCAATCAGCTGCACGAGGTGATACGTTTGTCGGGTATGAACCTGATAATCAATGACACGGATCACCAATTGATCATCAAAGTGGCCTCTATCCCATCGGCTAGAGTACAGGTCTACTTTATCGACAATGAGGATTACTTCTCGCGTCGTGCACGATTGGTCGACGAGAGTGGCGTTGCGTTTGAGGACAACGACGAGAGGGCACTGTTTTTCGCTCGCGGAGTTTTGGAGACGGTCAAGAAGTTGCGTTGGGAACCCTCTGTCATTCAGTGCCAAGGGTGGTTTTCGGCACTCACGGCTCTCTACTTACGCCATACGTTCCATGACGATCCGATCTTTGCCAATGTCAAGATCGTAATGGCGCTCGACGGAGGAGAGTTTGAGGGTTCGTTGGATAGCGGATTTGCCCAGAGATTAGTGGGCGAGGGGCTATGCAGCAGGGAAGATATGGAGATATTATCCAATCCAACATACGAAAATTATTGTCAATTCGTTCTATCTTATGCAGATGGAGTGGTAATTTCGCACGACGAGACAAACGGAAATATATTGAAGATGGTCGAAGAGTGCGGCAAACCAGTCATGAAGAGTATTACTCCTAAGGAGAAAGAGGATGTTAGCGAATACTATGACAATTATGCTGAATTTTATGATACAATCTAAACAACTATCACTCAACGCATTGTGTATTATCACAAGCGTTGTTGTGCTATTATTTGCATCGTGTACTAGCGACGCAAACTTCGCAGAGGGGTACCTTCCCGACAGCCAAGAGATAGATATTCAACAGAGCGAGTTCCAGTGGAGCAACAGTTTGGGGGAGGATATCTTTAGTGTCCGCCTCTACCAGACAGATCGCACGAAGATGTCGAATGTAGGTCGCGTGTCGATCGGTGCGGAGCGCGATACGCTCTTTGGCGACCGTCTTAGCGGTTTCTATTCGCAGTACACTCCGCTTTCGAACCTCGACGAGGATGGTTTTGGATTGGATGTGATGTTGGATTCGGTGATGATCTACTTCAATCTGTATGAGTATCACGGAGATATCGAGACATCGTACACGTATGAGGTTCGCGAGGTTATCAACGATGACTTTATTCGCAATAGTGCCGACACTGTCTTTAGCGTCATGAGTGTCGATTCGCTTATCGAGATAGGTGTTTTGGGCGATGTGCTCTTCGAGTTCGACTACCCCAACGAGAACCACCCGATCGACTACGATACGGATAGTATCAGCATGGATATTATCACCGATGCAGGTTACGACCTGCTCAATGGTTTGATGCTCAAGGAGCGTTCGAGCGGCTTGCAGATCGACTATAACATCTACGATAGCGACAATCACGATATATTTGTCGACAACTTCAAGGGTCTCACGATTATGCCCAAGGCCTTCAGCGACGAGGAGATGCCGTCGGGAGCGACGTATGGCATCGTGTTGGAGATGTCGGGCTGGGGCTTCTATGGTCGTTGCAAGATGGAGGATGATCCGACGTTGATCTCGGATACCGTCTCGATGACCTATGTGTTCCGCGACGCATCGCTGTACTCGGAGTCGACGAATGATGACTACTTGAATGCTCCAGGAGGAGTCTCGATCAACCTTATCGAGAGGGATTTGACCACTGCGATGTATGACATTTCGACTGTAGGGTCGGAGAATGGTGTGGCCGAAGCTACTATCGACACCCTCTATGTCGAGGGTATGGGCGGCGTGGTGAGCCAGATCACGTTGGAGAAGGCGCTCTTCGAGGAGCTAGATCGGGTGATGGCCACTCGCAATGCAGAGCTGGATGAGGATTTCGACAATATCTTTATCAATGCAGCACGTCTACGCCTCTACATCACGGGTATGAGCGACTATCAGTCGGTTATCAATGGTGTCTATGCACCGCTCGATGTCTATAGCGCCTATAGCTCGATGCCTGCGCGATTGGGTCTTTATAGCAATTTTGGAACGTTGACCGACGACTCGGGTGATACTGAGTTGGTTGCGGTGAGTGATTACAACTACCTCTACGAGGTTAACTACTCGATCTATACCGATTACGACGGGTCGTTGAATCGCAGTTTGGGCTGCTACGAGATGAATATCCCGCTCCACCTACAGGGTCTATGGGCGCAGTGGCGCGCCGCGGTCGAGGCGGCAGGCAGTGCCGATGCGGTGGATTGGAGCACGATTACATGGAATAAACTATATGTCGCACCACTAGCCGAGGATCTATTTACGGTTCACAGGTTGATATTGCAGGGTGCACCACTATCGGATGAGAGTGCAGGGGCACCGATCCGCCTGATGATGACATATACGCTGATAAAGAGTTAAAGATAAATCAATAATATAAATAGTGAGTCCGACAGTTGTCGGACTCTTGTTAATATAGAGTATGCATAAAAATTTGGTAATAGTCGAGTCACCTGCCAAGGCCAAGAAGATCGAGAAGTTTTTGGGCAAGGATTTTGTGGTGAAGTCGAGTTTTGGTCATATCCGCGATTTGGCGAAGAAGGGTTTGGGAATCGATGTTGAGAACAACTTCAATTTGGCCTACGAGGTTCCCAGCGACAAGCGCAAGATAGTAGATGAGTTGACGAAGTTGGCACAGAGTGCCGAACAGGTGTGGTTGGCATCCGATGAGGATCGCGAGGGAGAGGCTATCGCATGGCACTTGACCGAGGTGTTGGGATTGGATATCGAGCGGACGAAACGAATTGTATTCCACGAGATCACAAAGAGTGCTATATTGGAGGCTGTGGAGAATCCACGACGTGTGGATCTCAATTTGGTCAATGCGCAGCAGGCGCGTCGAGCGTTGGATCGTTTGGTGGGATTTGAGCTGTCGCCCGTATTGTGGCGCAAGGTTCGCCCACAGCTGTCGGCAGGACGTGTGCAGAGTGTTGTTGTACGACTGTTGGTCACTCGCGAGAGGGAGATCATTGGCTTTAAGTCGACCCCCTATTTCCGCGTTGTTGCGGAGTTCTGCGGAGGCGACGACCAACGCAGCGTGTTCAAGGCGGAGTTGACCAATAGATTGAGTACACAGGCCGAGGCCGAGGCCTTTTTGCAGGCCTGCATCGGAGCGGAGTTCACCATCACGAAGGTGGAGGAGAAGCCTCTGAAGCGCTACCCAGCCCCACCATTCACCACCTCGACACTCCAGCAGGAGGCGGGACGTAAGTTGGGCATGTCGGTTTCGCAGACCATGTCGCTTGCCCAGAAGTTGTATGAGCAGGGATTGATCACATATATGCGTACCGATTCTGTGAATCTGTCGAATCAGGCATTGGCGATGTGTCGCGAGCAGATCGCAACGCACTATGGCGAGAACTACTCGTCGATCCATAACTATAAGACCAAGAGCAAGGGTGCTCAGGAGGCTCACGAGGCTATTCGTCCGTCGTGTATCGACAACCAGAGCATCGAGGGGACACCTGCTGAGCGTCGTCTGTATGATCTGATCTGGAAGCGCACGGTCGCTTCGCAGATGGTGCCAGCCGAGGTTGAGCGCACGATCGTAACTATCGATCGTCAGGGGGGCGAGAAGGCGACCTTCACCGCTACGGGAGAGGTTATGAAGTTCGACGGATTTATGAAGTTGTATACCGAGTCGAGCGACGACGACGCGGCACAGGGAGAGTTGTCGGACAAGAGTCTGCTGCCGAAGTTGACAGCAGGCCAGAGCGTAGATCGAGTGACGATCAGCGCTACGGAGCGATTCACACAGCCACCAGCACGCTTCAACGAGGCATCGTTGGTCAAGGAGATGCAGGAGTTGGGAATCGGTCGTCCATCGACCTACGCACCGACGATCACGACGATCATTAACCGCGGATATGTCGACAAACAGAATACGGATGGTACGGAGCGCAGCTACGCACAGTTGGTGTTGAGCGAGGATGTGGTGAGCTGTAGCACCAAAACAGAGGTCTACGGTAAGGAGAAGCGTCGTTTGGCACCTACGGATATTGCGATGTTGGTGACGGACTATTTGGAGCAGCAGTTTAGCGATATTTTGGATTATAACTTCACGGCCAATGTCGAGAGAGAGTTTGACCGTATTGCCGAGGGTGAGATCTCGTGGTCGCAGATGATCGACGATTTCTACCGTCCATTCCACACGTTGGTTAACTCGGCAGTGGAGACTCAGGTGTCGCACTCGGCACACGAGAGGGTGTTGGGCATTGACCCAGCTACGGGTCGTCAGGTGAAGGCGCGTATCGGTCGCTATGGCCCGATGGTCGAGATCGTAGGTGCTGAGCCTAGTGAGGAGGAGAAGGCCGAGGCGGCAAGGTTAGAGGCCGAGGCGGCTGAGGCAGCCAAGGCAGCCGAGGAGGCGGCACCAGCTAAGCGCGGTCGCAAACCCAAGGCGGCAAAGACAACCAAGGCGAAGAGCACGGTCAAGAGTGCCGATAAGCCGAAGTATGCAGCGCTCAAGCGCGGACAGCTGATCGAGTCGATCACGCTGGAGCAGGCGTTGGAGTTGTTTGCACTCCCTAGGACGTTGGGCGAGATGGAGGGCGAGGAGTTGGTAGTGGGCATCGGTCGTTTTGGAGCCTATGTTCGCCACGGCAAGAGCTTTACGTCGTTGGCCAAGACGGATGACCCGTATACGATCACGCAGGAGCGTGCCGAGGAGTTGGTTCGCACACAGCGCGAGGCGAGGGCTGCAGCCAACATTCCGTTGAAGAGCTTTACCGAGGATGAGGAGATGTTGATTAAGAATGGTCGTTATGGCCCATACATCGCCTACAACTCGAAGAATTATAAGATTCCAAAGGGTGTCAAGCCCGAGGATCTAAGCTACGAGGAGGCTATGCAGATCGTCAAGAGTTCGAAGAAGTAGTAGAGACCAACGGATGAATCAGAGAGGTCGAAATAGGTATAATAGATCGCCACGCCAACTATTTGTTGCGTTGGCGATCTTTTTTATCATAGGTATCGGTGTCGGGTTCCGCACGGAGGTGTCTGTATGGTTGTGGCTGAGTGGCGTTGTGGTCGGATTGGGGACGATGGTTGCGTGGGGCAGATGGTGGAGCGTGGCGGTGGCAATGTTGTCGCTGGGCGGCTTTGTGGCGATGGTAGATCCGCAGGAGAGGGTCGTAGGCGAGGGTGTGGAGTGCGTGGTGAGGGTGGTATCGCACCAACAACTAGTCGTGGAGCGCTATCACGATGCCCAGAGTGGTGAGTGGCGCAGATCCAACGAGCAGCTATACTACGGAGTCGACGAGCGTGTGGAGCCGCGGCCAGAGATTGGCGATAGATATATCATGCGGCTATGGCCAAAGGGCGAGGGCGAGAGGCGACGCTACACCTATATAAATAGTGCAAACCTATTGAGCCGCCTGCCACCGCGCAACAACATTGGCCGACGCGCCAGCGAGGCGAACAACTGGGCGGTGGAGCGCCTGTCGCGTCTATCGATGAGCGAGGATGCCGAGAGCCTAGCAGCCGCCATGCTTCTGGGGCGACGCGAACGCCTCACCACAGAGCGCAAAACACAATATGTGAGGAGCGGCAACGCCCATCTGTTGGCGGTCTCGGGTATGCACGTGGGGTTGTTGGCGTTGGTGGTGGCGTTGGTTCTACGTCCGTTGTACCTACTGCGTCGAGGGGTGGTGTGGAGTCGCATGGCGCTGATCGCCTTTGTTGTGGGGTATGCGGTGTTGGTTGGTGGGTCACCGAGTGTGATGAGAGCGGCCATGATGGCGGTGGTTGTGACGGTGAGCGTGGTGGCCACGCGACGCTATGACCTGCTTGCGAGTGTGGCGGTGGCGGCTGTGGTGCTGCTCTGTATCGATGCACGTATGATCTTCGATGTGTCGTTTGTGTTGACCTTTATCTCGATGGTGGCCATCGCGGTGTGGGTCGTCCCCCTCGCCAGAGGTCTGTTTGGTTGGACGCTGGAGCGAGGGTGGAACAGCGGTGTGCGGTGGTTGGTCAACGCAGTAGTTGGGGTTGTGATCTTGAGCGTCGGCTGCACGTTGGCCACCGCCCCCTATGTGGCTCACACGTTTGGTCGTGTGGCGCTGTTTGGGGCGTTGGGGGCACCTGTGTTGACGCTTACATCGGGTGTGATTTTGGTGGTGTCGCTGGTGTGGATTCTCGTTGGCGTGGAGGCATTGGGCGCAGTGACAGCATGGCTATTAGAGAGTGCTACAACACTTCAAAATGGTATTGTGGCGTGGTTTTGCGAGGGTTGGCGCGGTGGCGTGGAGGTCGAATTATCGGTTTGGTGGATGGTGGTGATCTACCTCGTATATGGCCTTGTGAGCGTTGTAGGCTATATTTTGGCCTCACGCAGGGGCTAAAATATGGAGAGAGAGGGGCAGAGAGGATGTTAAAATTGTGTTAAAATGTCCGTATATCCAAAATAAAGTCGTATCTTTGTGGCGAATAGCCACTTACGATGAGCGGCCGTTTGTAATTAAAGGGGCAGCCGCGGATGGTGTAGCCCAGAGGAAATTTAGATGATAGTAGAAGAGAATCAGTTTGAGCAGCTTGGGTTGTCGGAGCAGATGTTGCGCGCAATTCAGGCTAAGGGTTTCGAAAGCCCAACACAAATCCAGAAGCTAGTGATCCCAAAATTGTTGCAAGGCACAGGGGATATTATAGCTCAATCACAGACAGGAACAGGTAAGACAGCGACGTTCGGAATTCCGATGTTGCAAAACATAGATCGCGACGGCCAGGGGGTTAAGGCGATTGTACTAGTTCCCACGCGCGAGTTGGCGGTACAGGCCGCTGACGAATTGATTTCGTTCAATGCAGAGCGAAAGTTATCTATCACGGCAATCTATGGTGGTGCGGCAATGAGCGAGCAGCTACGTCGCCTATCACGCGGAGTCGACATCGTAGTCGGTACTCCAGGCCGTACACTCGACCACATTCGTCGTGGCACGTTGAAGCTAGGCGATGTGAAGTATCTAATCTTGGACGAGGCCGACGAGATGCTCAACATGGGCTTTGTTGAGGATGTCGAGGAGATCATGAGCCACACACCCGACGACCGTCGTGTAATGTTGTTCTCAGCGACGATGCCTAAGCGCATCATCTCGCTGTCGGAGCGATATATGAAGGATGTCGATTTGGTCAAGATCGAGAGCCAGCAGCTTACCACATCGCTTACGGAGCAGATCTATTTCGAGGTTCGCGAGGGCGATAAGTTCGACGCTCTGACGCGTATTATCGACATCGAGCCAGAGTTCTATGGTATCGTATTCTGCCGCACCAAGATCAACGTCGACGAGGTGGTCAACAAGCTGTTGTCGCGCGGATACTCGGCCGATGGTCTGCATGGCGATGTTTCGCAGATGCAGCGCGAGAAGATCTTGCGCAAGTTCCGCGAGCGCAATGTCAACATCATGGTTGCCACGGATGTTGCGGCACGAGGAATCGATGTCAACAACCTTACGCACGTAATCAACTACGCCCTACCACAGGACTCGGAGAGCTATGTGCACCGAATTGGTCGTACGGGGCGTGCAGGAAATCAGGGTACGGCGATCACCTTTATCACACGCAGCGAGATGCGCCACTTCGGCTTCATCAAGCGCGACATCAAGGCCGAGATCAAACGCGAGGAGCTGCCTACGGCACATGATATTATCGCCATCAAGAGGGAGAAGATCAAGGATGATTTGCGCGACATCATCACATCGGATAGCCACCGTGACCACTACGATATGGCCAACGATCTGTTGGAGTTGTACTCGCCCGAGGTTGCACTCAGCGCCCTGTTGCGATTGGCATTCCGTAGCGAGTTGGACGAGACGAAGTATCCCGAGATCCGATCATTCTCGGTGGATCGTCGCGGTACGACACGTCTATTCTTGGCCGTTGGTAAGAAGGATGGATACACGGGTCGCAAGGTTGCGGAGATGTTGAAGGAGCAGTGCGGATTGGAGGATAAGCATATCGACGATGTTGCAGTTTTGGAGAGCTATTCGTTTGTGAGTGTACCATTCTCAGATGCCGAGAATATCGTGCGCGTATTGGGCGATCGCAACGGACGACCATTGGCCGAGATCACAAAGGGCGACAAGGGGGGCAAGAGCAGCGGCAACAGACGTAGCAGCTCGGAGCGCTCCGAGCGTCCAGCATCGCGTCGCAGCGGAGCACGTGGTGAGGGTCGCGGTGAGCGAAGCTTTGACAGAGGTTCAGATCGTCGTTCATCAACCACACGCGTACCACGCAAGAGCGAGATGCAGGGGCAGAGTCGCAAGAGACACAACGAGGAGGAGTTTGGCGAGGAGCGTCCACACTCAAGCAAGACACCATCGCAGCTGTCAACAGCAGGCTTTGACTGGTCGGTATTTGTAGCCGACGGCAACACATGGGGCGACAAAGGCAGCAAGGGTAGCAAAGCATCGAAAGATGCACGCGGCACACGAGGCGGCGCGCGAGGCGCAAAGTCTTATGGCGCAAAACCTACGAAGCGCGGCCGTAGATAACGGTCTCTTTCGAGTGTTGCTTTCGAGTTTGTCGGGGGCTTACGCACCACTGCCCTGCGCGGGCGGCGGCGGCGTGCTCGCCGCGGAGCTTTTCTTTTTGCGGGGGCTTTTCTGCGGCTTTCAGCCTTGATGTTAAGGGGTCTAAATATTTTTATGAAAGTAAACTTTCAACAAATAATTTAGACCTCTTAACATTTTTTTTGCGTAGCTTTGTGGTTATATTTTAATTTTGCAAATTATGATAAACAGAGAACAATTGGCAGCCGATTTGGCAGCTATACGCACCACTGCGCCACTGGTGCATAGCATTACAAATTATGTGGCGATGAACTTCAACGCCAACGTACTCCTCTCGATGGGTGCATCGCCCGTGATGGCGCATGCCGTGGAGGAGATGGAGGCTATGACATCGATCGCAGGGGCGTTGGTTATTAATATAGGTACGCTCGATGCACAGTGGGTCGAGGGTATGTTTGCCGCAGGGCGTGCGATGCGCACGTTGGGGCGCCCCATCGTCTTAGATCCCGTTGGCTCAGGGGCTACACCCTATCGCACCAACATCTGCAAGGAGTTGATCGAGGAGTGTCGCCCGACGATTATTCGCGGCAACGGCTCGGAGATAATGTCGCTGGCCATGAGCGGCATTGTGAGCAAGGGAGTCGATAGCAGCGAGTCGTCGTCCGACGCTGTGGAGGCGGCCAAGGCATTAGCTCAATCGACTGACGCTGTGGTGGTTGTGAGTGGCGAGATAGATTATATCACCGATGGTAAGCGAGTGGAGACCATCCAAAATGGCTCGACGATGATGACTCGCGTAACGGCCATGGGGTGTTCGGCTACGGCTGTGGTGGCGGCCTTTGCGGCTGTCAACCTATCGCCATTCGAGGCGGCACTTCACGCCATGGCGCTGATGGGCGTAGCAGGCGAGAGAGCCGCTGCGCGATCGGCCGCCCCAGGATCGTTGTTGACCAACTTTGTCGACGAATTGTACCTGCTAACTCCACAGGAGTTGGCCGATAGCGTACGCCAATGAGAGCAAGCATAGATCTATCGTTGTACTTGGTGACCGATAGCGGTTTGACGCGTGGGCGCGACCTGCGCGACGTGGTTCGCGAGGCGGTGGAGGGTGGCGTGACCATTGTGCAGCTGCGCGAAAAGGAGATGGCGACGGGTGATTTCGTCGCTTTGGCGCGCGATTTGAAGATAATTCTAGATCCATATGGCGTGCCACTCATCATCAACGACCGAGTAGATGTGGCTCTGGCGGCCGATGCCGACGGGGTGCATATCGGACAGTTGGATATGGCCTACGAGGATGTGCGACGGCTGTTGGGCGAGGATAAGATAGTGGGGTTATCGACCGAGAATTTAGTTGAGGTAGAGGAGGCTAACTCGTTGGATGTCGACTACATAGGCATCTCACCAGTATACGACACACAGACCAAAACCGACACCAGCCCAGCCTTCGGATTGGAGGGGTGTCGACGTGCGGTAGAGCTTACGCGCCATGCAACGGTGGCCATCGGAGGGATGAATATGTCGACGGTGGGGGCAGTAGTGGCGACGGGCGTAGATGGCGTGGCAGTGGTCTCGGCCATCGTCTCGGCCGACGACCCTCGCGCAGCGTCTCAGGAGCTGTTGGCGGCGGTTCGCGCCTAAGGTTCGGCCTAAAAATGTGCATTTGGAAAAGTCGATAATTTTGACTACATTTGTGAAATATCACTAATTTTTGAGCGATGGAGAGTTGGATTATATGGGGCATTGTGGCGCTTGTGGCGCTGATTGTCGAGATTTTCACCACGGGTATTGCCGTGATCTGCTTCTCGGTGGGGGCTGCAGGTGCGATGGTTGTGGCCTTTTGTGGCGGTGGGACGACCTTTGAGGTGGCCACCTTTGCCGTCGTTTCGCTGTTGGCATTGGTCTTGCTGCGCCCATTTATAATAAAGTGGGTCGAGAGCCGCTCCTCTCAATGTGCCACCAACGTCGACGCTCTGGTGGGGCGCGTAGCCTCGGTGACGCAGCGTTTCGAGCTTGGCGAGGGGCGTGTGAGCGTCGATGGCGACGACTGGAAGGCAGTGTGCGACGATGTGCAGATGGAGTTGGAGGTGGCGGATCGCGTGGAGATCGTGGCGGTCAACAGCGTAGTATTAACGGTTAAAAAAGTATAGGGTTATGGGAAGTTTGATGTTTGTGGCGGTACTCGCTATGTTGGCTATTGTTGTGGTACTCAATAGTGTAAAGATTATTTCGCAGTCGGAGACCAAGGTGGTCGAGAGGTTGGGGCGCTACGACCGCACACTCTCGTCGGGGGTTAATATTATATGGCCTGTGATCGACAAGGCGCGTCTGTTTACGGTGCGTCGTTCGGCTCGCGACCTCAACGACAATATCTACTCGTCGTTCTTCTCGACGACGGTGATCGACCTGCGCGAACAGGTCTACGACTTTGCAAAACAGAACGTTATCACGCGCGACAATGTGTTGACCGAGATCAATGCGCTGCTATATTTCCAGATCGTCGACCCGATCAAGGCAGTCTACGAGATCGACAACCTGCCAAATGCCATCGAGAAGTTGACCCAAACGACGCTGCGTAACGTGATTGGCGAGATGGAGTTGGACGAGACACTCACCTCGCGCGATACGATCAACTCGAAGCTGCGCGCGGTGTTGGACGACGCAACTAACAAGTGGGGTGTGAAGGTTAACCGCGTTGAGTTGCAGGACATTACGCCTCCTCAAAATATCCAAAAGGCGATGGAGCAGCAGATGCAGGCGGAGCGTAACCGACGTGCCGAGATTCTGCGTGCCGAGGGTGAAAAGACATCGGCAATCCTAAAATCGGAGGGTGCCAAGGAGGCGCAGATCAACGAGGCGGCAGCCGACAAAGAGGCCGAGGTGTTGAAGGCCGCAGGATTGGCCGAGGCGCGCGTATTGCAGGCCAAAGCCGAGGCCGAGGCGATAGCCCTAATCACCGAGGCTATCAAGGGAACAGGCTCAAATCCAGCCAATTACATATTGGCGATGAAGTATATCGAGAACCTCAAAGAGATGGTGAGCGGTCAGGACAACAAGACGATCTATATGCCATACGAGGCGACGGGCGTTATCAGCTCGTTGGGCAGCATCAAGGAGATGTTTAACACGACAACCAAATAATTTTCTATACAAAACGATGAAGAGACTAACCATGTTTTTGGCATCGGCATTACTATTTGTGCAGTGCCAAGATGCTGATTTATCGACGGTTGAGCCGTTGAAGTTTAAGAATGTAAAGAGCACCAAGGCGATGTCGAAGGTGGTGGAGCAGATGCACGTCGTAGAGCTGGAGTTTCCCGAGTCGGAGTTGCAATTGGGGCAGGTCAACAAGGTGATCAAGACTCGCGACGGAGGGTTCGCAATCTCGTTTAACCACGCCAATAGAGTGGTATATCTATTTGCAGCCGACGGATCATTTGTCAAGGATATCACCGCCGAGGGGTATCTCGATGGAGAGAAGCACGCAGTGGCCGATCTGGCGACCGACTACGCAACCAACGAGCTATTCGTGATGGATGCCCTCAACAAAGTGCTTGTCTACGACGCTACGACAGGTGCGTTCTTGAGACGCATAAAGCCGCAGTGGGAGGATAGAACATATCGCCTCGATGGATTTGCACCCAACGGTGTCGATGGTGGATTCAGCGTCGTGTCGAGCAACACAGCCACTCGTCGCGACTCTACAATGCGCACGGTGGTCACTGCGTTTGATTCACAGGGGCGACAGACAGATGAGTACGTTCAGACGGATGACTATATGTTCGACAACTCGCTGGTTTTGCAGGTGGCCGACAATGGTTATGTGCTGCGCCCAGTGGATAGCCGAAATGATATTTATGAGTTTGTGGATGGCGTGCCTACGGAGCTGTATAAGGTTGATTTCGGCCGACTTACATCGCCTGCGCATATGTTGTACAATAGTCGCGGAGTGGTGAAGTTTATACCATATTTCACCAACGAATACTATAAATTTGTCAATAGCGTGACCCTCACGCCACACACCATGTCGTTCGTGGCATCGGGACCCGATGGCGCATCGGCACACTATGTCTATGATCGCCTAAGCGGTAACGGAATTCGATTTGCAGCAAAGGATGGCACTACATTCCCATCGCCATTCGTCCTCTCCGACAACGACTTCCACTATGTCGTTTACGACAAACGATCACGAACAGATATGGAGGAGAGAGCCGACGTGCTGATACAATATATCACCGAGAAAGAGGGGCTGCTCACACCTACGGGTGGCTATAAGTTGGTGGGCGTTAAGTTTAGGGCGCTTTAAGTTTTTCGAGCGTGGTTGCTTTCGCACCACTGCCCTGCCCTGCGCGGGCGGCGGCGGCGTGCTCGCCGCGGAGCTAATTATTTGCCAACGAGAATATGCCACTGCACCCGCGGGGGTGCCATCCCCGCTGCGGGGGCTTTTCTGCGGCCTGCGGCCTTGATGTTAATAGGTTTGAATTATTTCTCTG
>JBCQUH010000082.1:0-3061 GCA_047174185.1 Rikenellaceae bacterium
ATGCCAACCCCAGACTCAACCCCAGACTCAACACAGGATTCTGCTCAGGATATAGCTGTCGAGAGTCAGGAGTAGTAGAGTTTAAGTTAAATTAATATTAAATAAAATATTGGAAATATGAAGAAGTTTTTAGTGTTTTTATCGGCGCTATCTCTTTTGAGCATTGGCGTTGCTAGCGCTCAGCGTTATAATGCTGAGAGTATTTTGAAAAAGATCGCTGCGAGTGACGAGGCGGTCAGTGATCCGAAGAAGGCAGGAAAGGCCTCTACGTGGATAGCTCGCGGAGATATCTACTATCAGGCTGCTATCGCTCCAGTCAAGGCTATCTATTGGGGAGCAGATGCTAAGGTGTTGAATTTGAACTATGGTGATGGCGAAGAGGGCAAGATCACCTATAGCAACAACAAGGAGTATACGACTTTGGACTATCCATCGTTTACGGCCTACTTCCGCAACAATGTTGTTGTGGCGTGGACTCAAAAAGCGTTTGTTGTAGATAGCTATATCGATGCCTTTAAAACTGCGATAGATGCTTATATGCAGGCGTATGAGATCGACTTTGAGTATAAGAAGAAGATCCAATTGGCGTTTACTGAGATGTTGAACTTCTCGCGTCAGATGGGAAATGTATACAATGAGTTGGGGCACTATAAGTTAAGTGCTGAGTCATACTCGTTTGCGAATGATATTCAGCACCTAGAGCTTTATCCAGCGGCGGTCGATGTTGAGTTGGTATATAGCGCAGGTTATCTTCACGTTATCAACTCTCAGACGGACTCTACGTCGTTTGCTCCAGGCGAGAAGTTGTTGGGCGAGGCTGTTGCAGAGGGTTATTGCGAGTTTGAGGATAAGAAGGAGGATATGAATGATCAGGATCGCGGTAGTATTTTCTACTATATGTTCCACTGCGCATACTCACAGAGCCAGAGCAATCCTGCAAAGATGTTGGATGCCAAGGAGGCTTTGAAGGCTGGTTTGGGACGCTATCCTCGAAATGAGAATATCTTCGACGCACTGTTGCAGATCTACACCTCGGAGGAGGGTATTGGTGATCCTCTAGAGTTGTTGGAGACAGCGGATGAGAATATCAAGTTGGATGATAAGAATGTTAACGCATGGTATGGTCGTGCTCGCATCTGTTATGCTGCGTCGGATTATGACAACGCGATTGAGGCCTTTGCCAAGGTTACCACACTCGAGCCAACGATGTTTATGGCGCACTACTACTTGGGTGTTTGCTATATGCAGAAGGCTGATGCTGTCTACAATGGAATGAAGGACGATACCTACACCGATCGTGCATCGTATGACGAGGCGACGGGAAGATTGAATGGCGCTTATGCCCTCTCAATTCCTCACTTCGAGGCGGCTTATGAGTTGAAAAAGACCGATCGTAGTACGTTGTCGTACTTGAAGCAGTTGTGCTTTAGATTGCGTGATGACGATGCTATGATGGAGAAATATACGAAGTATAATGAGTTGTATGATGCTTTGTAGCTCTTTTGGGAGTTAGATAAATATCTTTAATAGATGGATGACGCTTTAAGTGTCATCCGTTTTTTGTTTGAAATAGTTGTGATTTATAGCGAATTAGCGTATCTTTGCAAAAAATAATAGGAGTTTGTATGGTTGAATCTGTGTACAAGGTATTATTGATTTTTTTATGGTCGGTAATGTTGTTTATGGGAAGCTACTTGATTTTTGGTAAAGTTGCAGAGTGCTTGGCATCATCGGTCTATGCTCGATCGCGTAGAATGGTTGGTGTCGGGTTTGTTATATTTGGTTTGGAGTATGTTGTATTCTCAATATTCAACATCCGAATTAATGCGCTATTGCATGCTATTGCTCTAAATTTGAGTGCGCTTTTGGTTGTGGGGACTCTTTTTGCAAAGGCTGTGTCGTCGTTGCTTGGTGACACTCGCTATTTGGGGCGTAAATGGATTGTTGGAGAGTTAATTTACTCGGGTATTTTTCTGAGTTCTATATGGAGCGTTGTCCTTCTTCGCGATGACTATTGGGCCTATGTTGTATTGGTGTTGGGGCTAATTGCCTTTTTGTGTAGAGTCTACTATTGGGTAAAGACATTTTTTCGGCTTTATAAACGTATTGAGATTGTTGCCGACAATAGTTATTCCGAGAGTATTGATGCAACTATAAGTTGGTTGCCACGATCGATCCCTCTTATAGTCGGTTTGTGCTACATAAGTGGGTTTGCAGCATTTGCACCATTGTGGGGTGTTGTTATATATATAATATATGCAATCTTTGTCTTTTACTATATCTTTGATGGAATTATCGGCATGATGCTCAATGATCGCGTAGTTGCCTATCTCAATGATGTGGGACTGAGCGAAGAGGAGCAGCCCGAGACAAAGTTTGTTGTGACAGATGAGCCTGAGGGGATGGAGCTTCGACCATATTTGGTGGAGTATATCGAACATCGGTTGGGCGAGTGGGTCGACGAGGAGGGTTATTTGTGTAGTGATATAACTCTGAAGACGTTGGCTGCACAGATGAATACGAACCGCACATATCTCTCTAATTACATCAATACGAAGTACAAGTGCAGCTTTAGGGATTGGATTACAATCTTGCGCCTCTCTATGGCGAAGCGTCTGTTTGAGAGTAATCCTGATATCTCGATAACCGATATGTCGTATAGAGTGGGCTTTGCATCGCCGACCTCTTTTTCGAGGGCATTCGCTCGAATAGAGGGTGTTACCCCTCACCGTTGGAGGGAGTTAAATGTATTTAGGTAAGTATTATTTCAAACGTAACCATAGATAAAACGACAAATATTAGGATAAAACGACAATTGTTTTTTGGAAATGTAATATAATATTTATATCTTTGTCGAACGTTATCAATGAGTTGACATTTTGACAATTTTTTCTTATTGATGATTTGAGTATTGCATTATAATATGTAATATGTGTTGGGATTGTGTTTTTGGAATTTTTTTAAGGGGACTTCTAAAAATTAACGCTTTGATATTTAGATAATTATCACTATCTTTGTGTATTGTTTAAATCTATAATAGAGATGATTTTTAAGAGTACAG
>JBCQUH010000001.1:0-78451 GCA_047174185.1 Rikenellaceae bacterium
CTTTTCACACCCCAGAGCCACTAATAGAGCCACCTAATGCCCCTCAAACAGCGATATTGTCACAATTTTCATATATATTACTGTTGCGCGTCTGCAAAAATTGCATATCTTTGGAGCATGAAAATAACCCTACAGAGAGAGGCTATAGCCATCATCGCAGCTATAACAATGACATTGGGGGCTTCGGCTCAAAACAACGATCCTCAAAACATCGACTCTCAAATCGACTCCACACTCCACATCTCCAAAGTAGTTGTCACAGGCACACGCAACGAAGTAGATATTCGTCACCTGCCACTGAGCGTCTCGATCGTCGATCGAGAGCAGATCGAGGGCAGCTACCAGCAATCGCTCCTACCGATCCTTACCGAGCAGGTGCCATCGCTCTTCACCACAGCTCGTGGCGTAATGGGATATGGTGTCTCGACGGGTGCTTCGGGGGGTATAACTCTACGCGGAGTTGGCGGATCACCCACTACTGGGGTATTGATTCTCATCGATGGACACCCTCAATATATGGGGCTGATGGGGCACTCGCTAGCCGATGCCTACCAGTCGATGATGGCCGAGAGGGTGGAGGTCGTGCGAGGGCCTGCATCTGTGCTATACGGCTCCAATGCAATGGGAGGTGTTATCAACATATTGACCACGCAACCTACAAATAACTCATTAGACAATAGTGCGAATGTGAGCTACGGCTCATACAACACCCTCACATCGGAGCTAAGCAGCAGATATCGCAACAACGCATTAACCGCAGTGGTTACGGGATCGTACAATCGCAGCGACGGACATCGCGAAAATATGGAATTTGAGCAGTATGGCGGGTATGCAAAAATTGGATATGAGTTCTCGCCACGTTGGAGCATATTCACCGATGTGAATCTAACACACTTCAACGCCTCCAACCCAGGTACGATCGGCAATCCGATCTTCGACAACGACTCAAAAATCACGCGAGGCGTTGCCTCACTATCGCTCGACAACCGCTACGACAAGAGTTCGGGGGCGTTGAAGCTATACTACAATTGGGGGCGACACAACATCGACGATGGTTACTACACGGGGGGCGAGCCGCAGGAGTATCTATTCAACTCCAAGGATAAGATGTTTGGTGTGACCTACTACCAAAGCGCCTCACTATTCTCGGGCAACAGAGTGACCATAGGAGTTGATTACCAACAATTTGGCGGCATAGCATGGAACGCCTACAACGATGGATCGACCGTAAACACGGCCGACAGCAGTGAGAGCGCAGTGGCTGGATACGTCGACCTGCGTCAAGAGGTCGGGAGTACGATCACCCTCGACGCAGCCCTTCGCCTCGACCACCACTCGGTGACGGGCAATAACTGGATTCCGCAACTAGGGGCATCGATACGAGCAACACAGAGTGGCGAGGTGAAGCTAATAGCGAGTCGCGGATTTAGAAATCCCACGATAAAGGAGCTATATATGTTCGTCTCTCAAAACCCCGACCTGCTGCCCGAGTCTCTTTGGAACTACGAGGTGTCGTGGTCGCAGAGGCTGCTTGCAGGGAGGCTCTCTTACGAGGCCAACATC
This sequence comes from Rikenellaceae bacterium, assembly GCA_047174185.1. Taxonomy (GTDB): domain Bacteria; phylum Bacteroidota; class Bacteroidia; order Bacteroidales; family Rikenellaceae; genus Alistipes. Next base: position 1,564 of record JBCQUH010000001.1, read on the forward strand.
TTCTATATCAATGGAGATAACATGATCCAGACAGTCATGGTCGATGGCCGTGCTACGAATATGAATAGCGGAGCGGTAGAGAATTGGGGGGCGGAGTTATCCGCTTCGTATGCACTAATGCGCCAACTAAACATATCGGTCAACTATAGTTGGTTGCACATGGAGAACCCCGTCGTAGCGTCGCCCGAACACAAGCTCTATATTGGATTGGGCTATCACAAACAACGATGGAGCGCCACCACTGGCATCCAATATGTAAATGGATTGTACACAAGCGTCACCGACCCCATCTCGCAAGAGAGCTTCACGCTGTGGAACATTCGCGCAAGCTACAGAGTATCGAAGTGGGCTGAACTATACGCCAAAGGGGAGAACCTGCTGGATCAAGAGTATCAGATCAACAGCGGCTTCCCGATGGCTGGAGCAACGGCCACCATCGGCATCAAACTCACTCTCTAACACTATCCTCTAGCGCAGAGCATACATATGGTCGACAGGCCCATGACCACCGCCAATCTCATACTGCGCACCACTCAACAGAGCGGCCGTAAGATACTCCTTTGCCGCACGTGCAGCACTGCTCGGAGCATAGCCCAAAGCATAAAACGCGGCCAAGGCCGACGAGAGTGAACACCCCGTGCCATGGGTATTGCGACTATAGATACGTGGCGAACTCAGCTCGTGCATCTGCCCCTCACCATCCAAAAATATATCGGTCAACATCTCTTCGCTCAAGTGTCCAGCCTTCAACAACACCGCCACACGTCCCTCAAAGGTTAACTCGCGAGCCGCGGCTGGCAACTCCGCTTGCGACGATATAGCGTGCCCAACCAAGATCTCAGCCTCGGGAATATTGGGTGTAATAACCGTTGCACGAGGCAATAGCTCACAGCGCAACATCTCGATCGCACTCTCCTCGATCAACCGATGTCCCGACGTAGAGACCATCACAGGGTCTACGATAACGTGGCGCGGCTGCCACCGATCAATAGCTCGGCACACCATCTCGACAACCTCGGCCGAGTGCATCATACCAATCTTGATTGCATCGGCACCAATATCACTCATCACCGCCTCGATCTGCGCCTCGATCACCTCCGTGGGCAGGGCATAAACCTCGCTCACACCCAACGTATTCTGCGCCGTAATGGCGGTAATTGCACTTGCGGCATAGCACCCACAAGCCGAGATACTCTTGATATCAGCCTGTATACCAGCACCACCGCCCGAATCACTTCCAGCGATGGTCAACACTCTTTTGTACTGCATAAATTGGGAATTTTAAAAATCAATCCGATTTTAGTAGCCTCGCCGCGACTCGAACGCGAATCTAAAGTTTAGGAAACTTTCGTTCTATCCCTTGAACTACGAAGCCTTATAAGGGTCTGCAAACATACGAAAAATTCTTTGATTTCCGCACTACAAACACCTTTTTTTACTCTTGCAACAACCGTTCTGCAACAATCTCCGAGAGATCCTTGACCGCGACATCTGTCGTGCGGATCAAAGATTTCTTGCACAACGGGCACGACGTGACGATCGTCTGAGCCTGAGTGGCAGCCAACTCCGTTGTCACAGCCGTAGCAATCTCGACCTGCTGCTGATCGCTAATCACCGTATTGGCCAACGACGCTCCGCAACACAGAGCATTCTCGCGACAGTGTGCCGACTCTCTCAACTGGCCAACGGCACGAATCACACTGCGCGGCTCATCATAGATCTTCAACCCACGCCCCAACTCACACGGATCGTGATATGTAAAGCTCTCGGCACCAGCCGAAATATTCAACGCACCACTGCTCAACAGACGCTCGATATACTCCGAGTGGTGCAACAGCTCAATACCATCCAACTTATACTCCTCGCGGAAGACACGCAAACAGATCGGGCACGATGTCACAAGGGTTGTAATCTTATGTCTCTTAAACAGATCCTCGTTGTAGCGCATCATGCGACGTGCCGAATCAACCTCGCCCGACAGATGCAACGGGCGACCACAACATACACCACCATCGCGATCAGCCCACCACACATCGACCTGTGCCGCGGCAAAAATCTGCTCCATAGAGCGCAACGTACGAGGTGTAAGCAGCGTCATGCAACCTGCGAAATAGCCCACGCGACCCTCGCCCTGCGACTTATCCAACCCCTTGAAGTAGTCGAAACGTCGTTCGCTCGGGATATTACGCATCGTGTCACGCGAATTGAGACGCAACGTATCGAGGTCGATCCCAACAGGGCACTTCGCACTACAGCGACCACACATCAAACAGTTATTGGCAACCGACAACTTCAAACGACGTTGGCGACGATCCTTCAAAAAGTAGACCGACTGCACATCGTTGATCCCCAACACATCCTGCAACTGGCAAGGGTCGATACAGATTCCACAACGCGAACAAGCCTCGATCTGGAAGTTGTCGAACGTACTCGCCTTGTCGCGCGAACGCAGATTGTATCTTCGCAAAAAGATCAACGGAATCTCCGTAAAGATATGCATATATCGCGAGAAGGGCAGCGCCACAAAAAACACCCCCAAACAGATCGAATATAACCACCATGCAGCCTCGAACGCATAGCCCAAAACCGCAATCGGAGCGACATCGCCCAACCACTCGCCGATAGATCCCGTCAAAAAACTTCCGCCGCCATAGATCGCACACGTAAGCGACTCGGCCAACAGACGCACTGGGAAGATAAACCACAGAGAGGTGAGAGCCATGCGATCGCCCAACTTCAGCGTCGTTGTCTTACGCATTCCCATCGTACGCGAACGAAAACGCTTAGAGTAGGCCAACGCCACACCCGACAAGATAATAGCCAACAGAAGATCCATCACAAAGGCGAAGGCGTGATTCTCCTCCAACCCCATCTGGGCGCTAAAATATTTAAAAAATACATGTCCCTGAGGCAGTATAAACTCATTACCCACCACAGCCACAGTCTCCATCCATCCAACACAGATCAACAAAAACCATCCAAAGGCCAAACTCGCATGCATATACCCCAACAGCGGATTGACCCGAAAGATACGACGATGCAACAGCGCCTCGCTCACAACCTCGCCCACAGCCTCAATAGTGGCAAACGAGATGATACCCTTGCGCATCAACAACTTATCACGACGCGAGAGCTTCACAATCCACCTTATATATTTATATGCCAATGTTATAAACATCACCGTTGCTCCGACCATAAACGGCAAAGCAAATGGAGCATAAAAACTCATACCCAAAACCCCTAAATTAATTAGACCAATTAAAAATCACTCAACTTACGCTTAATCAACATCACCACACCGCGAGTGTTGATACCTCTCGGGCAGACCAGACGACACTTGCCACACAACATACACTTATTCATCTCGTCGTATGCCCCCTTATACTCCCCACGACGCACCAATGTGTGCACCTTGCGGAAGTTAAACGACGTGAGGCGACCTGCCGTGCAGACTGCCGTACACGCGCCACAACCAATGCAGCTCTGCAACTGAGGCATCTCGCGCAGAATATCGTCGCTACGACGCAGATTATTCATATCCATATCTATGGTTCTCGTCTTGCTGATCGAGAAACCAAAACCGCCCATCGCCGCCATACCCTACAGACTCTTTAAATATCGTTCAACAGCATACGCCACATGGCCACCCTCGTCCAACGACTCCTGAATATTCTTGGGCGCAGTGATAGCTCCAGCATAGAAGATACCCTCCTGATTGCTCGACGTATTATACAAGAAGTGGTCGCGGTTGAGCATAAAACGGCTACGCGCCTGCTGCAAACCAGCCTGCTCGGCAAACTTCGCATTCGAATTGTTGGCACGCATTCCGATGATCAAGATCAACATATCGACACTCATGCGCAGTGGACTTGCCGTGAGGGTATCCTCCGCCTTGATCTGGATCTTGCCACCAATCGTCGGTGCTGCCTCCGAGATACGCCCCCTTACGAAGTGGATATTGTGGTTGATCTGAGCATCGCGATACATCTCCTCGTAGCCAGCACCAAACATACGAATATCCATATAGAAGTTAAAAATATCGGCCTTCGGGTAGAGCCTCTTCAACTCTACAGCCTGCTTAACACCCGTCACACAACACACCTTCGAACAGTGACCCTGACACACCTTCTCGTCACGAGAACCCACACAGTGCAGCAACGCTATGCGCTTGGGCGCATCATCACCCTTGGGCAGCGTACCATCGCGAAACATCCCCTCCAGCTCTAGTGCAGTATAGACATTGGGGTAGATTCCATAGCCATACTCCTCCTTGATACGTGCATCAAAGGGTGTAAAGCCCGAGGCCAAAATCACACTGCGGCACTCCAAACGCTCGCCCGAGGCCAACGTAACACTCGTGCGCGACATCTCGACAACCTCCGACGACAACCTCACATCCAACTCAGCATCAGCCACCTGTTGCAACAACTCATCCAAAACCTCGTTTGCAGGTGTAAAGGTGGGAAACAGACAGTACAAATTGCGCAAATTTCCACCCAACGAACCACTCTTCTCGATCACCGTCGAACTAATGCCTCGCTGTTTGAGCGACAATGCACTCTGCAATCCTGCCACACCACCACCGATAATTATTACATCTACCATATAATTTTGTCTATATATAAATTACTTTACTCCATACGTCAATCCCGAGTAGCCATTAACCACCGCTGGTTCGGGACGACCAATATATTTACCACTGCGACCCAGATACTTTGTCGACGGGTCGTAGCTTACACCCATCTTATCGAGCAGTGGCTCCACATCTACCTGATGCATCTGCATTCCCAACTCCCACGGATCACGACCCAACACCAAACCAGCCATCTCCTCGTAGGTCAACACAGGTATTCCCTGACCATTTTGGCCATAAGTCGTACCCTCCATCTCGGCAATCGTATATTGCCACTTATCCAAAAACATCGCACAACCAGGGCAGTTGGCCACAATAAAATCGGGTTTATAGGGTGCCATACTCTCAAACTTCTTCTGAGAATTGGCCACCGAATAGCCACGATTGGCCTGAACCAAATAGTTGCGAAATCCAAATCCGCAGCAGTGTCTGCGCTCGGGATAGTCGACATTCTCACCACCCCACGCATCGACCATACCTGCCAACACATATGGGAACTCAACACCTCCCACACCCGACTTAGGGAACAACTTCGCATAGTGGCAGCCGATATGCTCGACCACCTTCAAAGGCTCACCCGTATGCACATTCACCAATTTATGCTTCGCCTTGGCAGCGATCTCATTGCGCAGATGGAAGATCACATCCGACGTGTGAGCCAACGTTTTGGGCACATACAACTCGCGCCCCGTAGCCTCCTTCAAGTACTTACGCGTGCGCTCCATCGTCTCGGGAAACTCCTCCCACGTGGCCAAAACCTCGGTATAGATTCCAAACGAGGTGATACACGAGCAGACTAGATTCTCATATCCATCGTCATGCATCAGCGAGAACTGCCGCGCCACAACCGTCATGATTGTCTCCAACGGCACGATATCGGCATGGTAGCCGATACCCGTACACGACGTATGGATAGGTGTCTCCTTTATATCGCGTCCCATATCTTGACCCACGATCTCGAGAAATGCCTTCTCGCTACCTGGGAAAAAATTTTGACGTATACACGAACGAAAGTAGTAATATTTATCGTCGGCGATCATCTTCTCATACTCCGACCACGATCTCTTTGCCATAACTATTCTTGATTATCTGTTCCTTGGTAACTAGCCATCATAAACTCTGTTGTCGCACCATCGTAGCCCAACTCGCGAGCGCGCTCATCGGCATACTTCTCGATCGTCGCAAACAATTCACTACCGCCACTCACCTCAAATATCTTATTGATCTCGGCCAACGACTCTGCCTGAATCTCGCGCAGCGCACCCTCGCCAGGACGACGATAGGCGGGCGAGAAGAGTCCGAACACCTCCTCATCATTGTCATGAATCCACTTCCAAACCGTACCCTGCTCAGGATGCAATTCGGGGGCAACCAACGCTGGGGTGATGCAATAGCCCGTCGAGAGGATATGTTCGCCAATCATACGTTTGATGGCCAACTGCTGCAACCCCTTGGTGCTCTGAGCAAAGAAGCCCAACTTCTGCGACAACGTGCGCAGAGCTTGAATTATATATCCCGGGGTATTATTGCGCGGACAGCGAGGACGACATGACATACACTCGCCACAAAACCAGATGGTTTCACTCTTCAACAGCGCCTCGATCTTCTCCTCATCGCGCGACTGGACTGCCACAGCGATCAAGCGCGGATCATAGTCATAAAACTCCGCTGCAGGACACACCGCTGTACAGACACCACAATTCATGCAGGCGTGCAACCCCTCGCGGAAGCGCACATCCTCCATCAACATATCAAAATACTTTGCCATTTGATCCAATATCAATTAAATACAGATACAAAGATACGCCTTTGAACCATGGGATTCAAGGGTACAAATACCTATTTTTCACCGATTTTGGACTCTTAACTACAAATATTTTGACAACCTACAGCTCGATCGACATGAAGTGGTCGTCGCGATAGAAGTCGCTATCGCCCAATTTTAAATAGATGCTCGAGGTGATAGCCAACCCCATCTTCTCGTAGAAGCCCATAGCTCGCTGGTTAAACCTATTGACACTCAGCTCCATACAGCATCCTCCGCCACACATACGACGCGACTGCGCAAAGGCAAATTCAAACAACACACGACCCAATCCACAACCCTGCGCACGAGGCAACAGATATATTTTATCCAGATAGACCATCGCACGACCATCCACATATACGCGACGCTGCAACGACACATACCCCTCGGCACGACCCTCGGCATAGAGGATAAAATAGCGATAGCCATCGGCAAATTGACGCTCCAGACTCTCGCACGAGTACATCAAATCGAGCATATATTCATTCTGCCCCTCGGGCAAAATATCTTTGTAAGTATCTGTAAACGAGGGGATAGCCAATTCACGCAACAGCGCGATATCGGCAACCTTAGCAGGGGTAATGCAACACGACGCACCATCGACCATCGAACGACGATACTCCTCAAAGACAAATGGCCACTCATACTTTGCGCCACGTTCGAAACGCTCTCGCGAGACCAGATCCCACTGCGATTCATCCCACGACGGATAGTGCGTATCGCCCTCGTAATCGCGCTCGACTCGCGTCAAATAGAATCTGTCGGCCACCCTCATCGCCTCGCCATAGATCTGCGCTCCGCCAATCACAAAGGCCTCAACATCATCCGAATACAACTCCAACGCCTCCTCCAACGAGTGGACAACACGACACCCCTCCAACTGCAAATCGGAGCGCGTAATCACCACATTATCGCGACCTGGCAGCGGACGACCCAACGACTCATAGGTCTTGCGCCCCATAATCACAGGGCTACCAAATGTCACCTCCTTGAAGTGTTTCAAGTCCTCAGAGATATGCCACAACAGACGATTGTCGCCACCAATAACTCCATTGGCCGCAACAGCAACTATTACACTTACCATAAATTACTTTTTTTTAAAACGACATGGGAGCCGATATCGTCGGATATGGATCGTAACCCTCTAGGCTAAAATCCTCATATTCAAAATCAAACACCGACTTAACCTCTGAATTCAACACCATACGAGGCAGTGCACGAGGTGTGCGCGAAAGCTGCTCGGCAACCTGATCGGCATGGTTCAAATAGAGGTGTGTATCGCCCAACGTATGTACAAATTCGCCAGCTTCCAGACCACACTCCTGCGCCATCATCATCATCAACAGAGCATACGAGGCGATGTTGAAGGGAACGCCCAAAAACGTATCGGCACTGCGCTGATACAACTGGCACGACAAACGCCCATCGGCCACATAGAACTGAAACATCACATGACACGGTGGCAACGCCATCTGCTCGATCTGACCTACGTTCCATGCCGAGACAATCATGCGACGCGAATTGGGGTTGTGCTTGATCTGATCCAACACATCGCTAATCTGATCCACAACTCCACCATCGCCGCGCGACCAACCGCGCCACTGGCTACCATAGACGGGCCCCAAATCGCCATACTCATACCCCTCGATCGAGCTATCGACACCTCCAGTCGCAACAGCCGCCAAAAAATCCTCGCGCGAAACGGCCTCAACGCCACTCTCTGCACAGCGCTCCTGATAGTAGCGATAAGCATCGTTATCCCAGATATGAACCCCGTGGTTCAACAGATAGGCGATATTTGTATCGCCCTTCAAGAACCACAACAACTCACATATAATACCCTTCAAAAAGACCTTTTTAGTGGTCAACAGCGGAAACCCATCGCGCAGATCAAAACGCATCTGGTGGCCAAAGACACTTCGCGTGCCCGTGCCAGTTCGATCACCCTTCACCACACCGTCGGTGGTGATACGATTCAACAGATCTAAATATTGTCTCATAATTAATTTACAACTCTATCTTTTCAACTCTCAATTCGCCACCCTCATCTATCACCGCGCAGTGTGGCTCGCCACGCATCCAATCATTGATAAACACCACCTCGTAACCCTGCTCCGAGTTCGACTCACGACGCATCGTATGCAGATGACCAAACAAGTAGTAATCACACTGTGCAGTAACATGTTGCCCCCCAACCCAATCGACCAAACGACCAACAGCCGCCTCATAATCAGGCACCACATCGACATGCCCCTTGCGCGACGATCCGCTCCACCATTGGCCAAATTTCATCGCCAAATCAGGATGAATCAAACAACTAAACAGACTCCGAACAGCCGACGAGCGAAACAATCCATTCATCAATCGAAGTGTCAAATCGCCCCCCACATTCAAATTATCGCCATGCGCCACGTGAACCCGTCGACCAGCCACCTCAAAGATATGCGGCCGCGTATACAACTCCACACCACACTCCAGCGACAGATAGTCGCCAATCCACATATCGTGGTTGCCAGCCATAAAGACCACCCTCACCCCCAGATCATGCAGATGCGCCAACTGCGCCAAAACGCGCACAAAGCCCTTGGGCACAACTCGCTTATACTCAAACCAAAAATCAAATATATCGCCACACAGAAAGATCGTCTGTGCAGTCGTCTCGACACTCTTCAACCACGCCACAAATCGACGCTCCACCTCACGCGGATCTCCAAACACGGCACTTCCTAGATGAACATCCGACACAAAATAGTACATCCTCTAATATTTAATAATTTATGCTTCGCGCCATCTCACCAGCCAACGCTCGCTTGAGATCATCACCATAGAGATCGCGCCCCACAATCACACCATCCTTATTAATCAATACATTCGAAGGCAGCTGCGTAACATTATAAAGCCCCAACGCAGGCGAATTACCTCCGCGCAGATCACTCACCGAGATCCATGGCAGACGCTGCTTCTGAACACTAGTCAACCACACCGAACGCGAGGTGTCAATGCCCACTTGGTAGACCTCAAATCCCATCTGACCATATAGTTTATAGAGTTGCTTAAGCTCCGCATTGTTTTGATTGCTACTACCCAACTCCGCAGACCAGAAATCCAACAACACAACACGCCCCTTGAGCGAGGACAACGAGACCTTCTCGCCATACATATCGGGCAGCGACAACTCTGGAAAATCAACATACGAAATTTGACTCATCAGAGAATCCTGCTTCTCCTGACGATCAATATCGCGACGCAACATCACAAGATAGTTCGAATTGGGATAGTTCTGCGAGACACCCTCGACAACCGTTCGTTTGTAGATCAGATCGCTCGTGCGGCTAAAGAGATAATTATCACCAGGCAGAAGTTGCATCAAGGCATAAATCGATGCCATGCGCCCCTTATTCTCCACGATGAAACGCATCTGCTGCTGTTTGGTCTCGCGATACAAGCGCGAGTAGTCATCGGCATACTCCTTGACATCGTCGCCACGACTCTGCGCCCTCGCATATTTGGCCGAAACACGACGCAACTGACGAGACTGCTCCAAAAAGGGTTGGTAAAAACTGCGCAGCAACTCCGACTCCTGAGAACCCTCGACACGATAGTTACCCGAAGGACTTTCACCATCGCCCACAACCACAACTCGCTCACCGCGGCCGCACATCAACGGGATACGCTCCCAGCCACAAACCAACGTATACAACATCGGATCGGCAACGGCCGACTTAACAACAAAGCGGAACCTACCCTTATCATCCAAATCAACCGAATCAAGACGCACCGTCTGTTGACTCTCATATAACTCCAGATATATTCTATTATCGGACAACCCCAACAACTCACCCTTAATAACGAGCCTCGTCGTCTCAACGTAGTAGAACCCTCCTAATATCGCAACACAAAGCAATAATATCAATACAATACGCAATTTCATCTCTCAAACAAAATTATGATTTACCCACTGCAAGATAACATAATTTATTGATTTTGACCCCTGCGCTGCGAATTATTTTTCACAAAATTACGATTCTGCTGACCCGAGCGCCCCTTGTTATGAGCCGATCGACCATCGACACCGCCACCCTTAGATCCGTTTTGATGTACATTTCGACCACCTTTCATCATCTTCTGCGACTTCTGCAGACGCTTCGACTGTGTCGTTTGGCCGCTTTTATAATCACTTTGGATATTATTTATAGCAGATTCATCTATAAAGATAGCATTTTCAGACAATACGCGTAGATCTTTTAGGATAACCTCATTATTGGGGTGCTCCTCATTATATTCAAAGCTCTTAGCTCGCATATAGACTGCAATATTATCAACTACCTGAGCCACCGCCTCACGATCCTCGCAGCGCGACAGCGACTGTAACATTCGCGACACATACTTACCATAGTGCTTATGTCTTATCGCTCGCGAGTTCGAATAATCCAACCGCTCAGGCTTGACATTCAATGTCTCACGCGAGGGCGAAGGATAGGGCGAATCGACATCAATTTCGAAGTTTGACATTATATATAGGTGATCCCACAACTTATGGGTATAATCCGCAGTATCCCTCAACAGAGGGTTGAGATTACCCATAACAGCGATAACCGCCTGCGCCTGACGGTTGCGCTCCGAACGATCCTCAATCCCCTTGAGCATATCGACCATCTGTTGAATATGGCGGCCATACTCGGGAAGTTGCAACTTCGCGCGCATGCTATTATAATTCTTTGTAAACTCCGCTCCTCGGGGCGACTCTTCGCCCGACGAACCATTCTGTCCTCGCTCTAATGTCATAAAAAGTTTTGTTTGTTGCTACTCTAGATCTATTCGATACTGCGTTTAGACGCTTATTTCTCCTCGAAATAGGATATATTACTAGATTGTCGATATATTGATATATCGTCGAAAGTGATTAACTTCGTACAAAAGTAATAATTTTTTTCAAATAATCAATGAATAAAATATTAATATTAGACCCTTCAAAAAGCGTGCGAAAAACTCTTTGCGAAATTCTCAACCTCGAAGGACACTCCACGGTTGGTTGCCAATCCCCCACCGAGGCCGAACAGGCCATCATAGAGTCCATAGCCAAGAGGCAACCATTCGACATCGTGATAAACAACAGCTCACAAAAAGAGCTGCCCGAGAGTGTCGCCACAATCTGCAAAATAATAATTGCCGACACGCCATCGCTCGACGAGGCTATATATTGGGTCAAACGCGGTGCCACCGACTACATCACACGGCCGATCGACATCAATCGACTCCGATGCAGCGTCCAACGCGCCTGCGAGGTCAAAACCAGCGACACGTCGCACCCCACAACACAACGTCGACACAGATCTCCGAAACAGACGAAGGCGACCAAAATGGTGGGTTCATCATCCAAAATCGAGGCACTACGACACCTAATATCGAAGGTCGCACCATCCGATGCGCGAGTGATGATCCTCGGCGAGAATGGCACGGGCAAGGAGCTTGTCGCACGATCAATACACGAGCAGAGCCCTCGCGCCAACTCGCCATTCATCGAGGTCAACTGCGCAGCGATACCATCTGAGTTGATCGAGAGCGAACTCTTTGGACACGAAAAGGGGGCTTTCACATCGGCCATAAAGCAGCGGCAAGGGAAGTTCGAACAGGCCAATGGCGGAACGCTATTTCTCGACGAAATAGGCGATATGTCGCTCGCCGCACAGGCCAAGGTGCTACGTGCGCTCCAAGAGCGAAAGATCTGTCGCGTGGGTAGCGACCGCGACATAGACATCGATGTTCGCGTGATTGCCGCCACCAACAAAGATATAAAGCACGAGATTGCCCAAGGCAATTTTCGCGAAGATCTATACCACCGAATTGGCGTAATCGTAATACGGGTTGCAACACTTCGCGACCGCTGCGAGGATATACCCGATCTAGTGCAATACTTCCTCGACGAGATATGCCACGACTACCACATCGACTGCAAACAGATCACCAACGACGCAATCACGCAACTATCCAAAATGAGCTGGAGCGGCAACATTCGCGAACTACACAACGTCGTCGAGCGGTTGGTCGTACTCTCCGAACAACAGATCGAGGCCGATGATGTTGAGCTGTATTGTACATACTAAACAAAAAAGCGGAGGTTGAATCCTAAGACCAACCTCCGCCAAAACGACCATCATTTTAACTACTCCTCAACAACGAAAACATCTTTTCCCATACCACAGATTGGGCAGACCCAATCCTCTGGAATATCCTCGAATGCTGTTCCTGGTGCAATTCCGCCATCTGGGTCACCAACCTCAGGGTCGTAGACATAGCTACATGGCTCACATACATACTTATTCATAACTTTATTTATTTATTTTAAATTAGAAAAATTATCTCTCCGAAATCCATCGTCCCAGACGCTCCAACGCCTCGCGATCCGACTCCTTGTAGCTCGAACGGATGGTCACCATCTCGTCATACAACGTCACCCCTTTGAACCCCTCGACAATAGATCGCATAACCTTGCCTGCCGTAGGTGCCCATGAACCATTCTCTATGATGGCCACCTTGCGCCCCTGATAGTTCTTGCTCTTTAGATGGTGCAAGAAGTGCTCCATCGGTGGGAATACACCTGCATCATACGACGCTGCGGCCAAGATCATATTCTCAACCTGAAAAGCATCCTCCACAACATACGACTGATCACCACGCGACAGATCAAAGACCTTAACACACTCAACACCCTGCTCCTTCAAGATGTCTGCCATCTTATAGGCCACCTGCTCCGTATTACCATGAATCGACGCATAGGCGATCATAACGCCATCCTCCTCCGATTGGTAGCGGCTCCACAGGTCATACATCTCAACGTAGTAACCAATATCCTCGCGCAACACTGGCCCATGCAGCGGTGCGATCGTCTTAACCTCAACACCCGTCAACTTCTTCAACAACGCCTGAACATTGGCACCATACTTACCCACAATATTGTAGTAGTAGCGACGCGCCTCGCACGACCATTCACCCTCGGCATCCGACGCACCAAACTTACCAAAGGCATCGGCACTATACAGAGTCTGATCGCTCTCGTCGTAGGCCAACATAACCTCTGGCCAATGAACCATCGGCGCAAAGACGAACTTCAACTTGTGGCTGCCCAAATCCAACACATCGCCCTCCTTGACCACAACCTTGCGATCCTCAATATCCGAAGCGAAAAATTGCGCAAACATCGCAAAGGTCTTGGCATTACCTACAACTTTGATTCTAGGATAACGCTCCACCAACTGAGCCAATCCCGAAGCGTGATCTGGCTCCATATGCAGCGCCACGATATAGTCAGGCTCACGACCCTCCAACGCACGCTCCAAATTCGCCAACCACTCATCGACCTTACAATCATCAACCGTATCCATCACCGCCACCTGCTCGTCCACGATCAAGTATGAGTTATAGCACATACCCTCGGGTACGGTATACTGGCTCTCGAAGAGATCCAATTCGTGATCGTCAACTCCAATATATTTTACGCTATCCGAAATATTTTGTTGCATTACAAATTCCAAAATTAAATATTAAACCTATCTATACGCCCCGAAGTGCTTCAAGAACTGCGCCCTCATCACCTCGTCACGATACTCCGACTTCGAATTATTCATCGCTCCGACATACTCCAACACCAACTCATAACCCTTACTCGACTGCCACTGCTGCAAAGCGCCCAACGTCTGGGCAACCCACGCAGCCGCACCATCCGACTGACGATACAACGTGCTACACACCTCAACAGCCGAAGCTCCTGCCAACAACGCCTTAACCACACATTCGCCACCCTGCACACCGCCCGACAATGCCAACGATGCCGTAGGCACAGCTGCCGAGACAACCGCCGTATAACGCAGTGGAGTGGCAAAATCAGATGCCGTGCTCAACACCTCACCTCGGCAATATGTCATACTCTCAATATCAATATCCGTCTGGTAGAATCGATTAAACATCACCACACCCTTCACACCACTCGCCATCAATCGGCTAACCAAACTAGCATGGTTGCTCACCGCCAACGACAACTTCATAATCAACGGCAGAGATGTAGCAGCCGACACCGACTGTGCGATCGAGATATAACGCTGCTCGATAGCTCCATCTGCGGCCATCGCATCACACTCAACACTCATCACATTCAGCTCCAGCGCATCGGCTCCTGCAGCCTCAACAACCCTAGCATAGTCGACCCACTCACCAGCCGACATACAGTTGATGCTAGCGATAATAGGCACATCACCACACGCCGCCTTGCTCTCCTTGATCAACGTAGCGTAGTTACCCAACACATGTGCAGAGACATACGACTGCATATAATCCGCACCCTCGACATGCGCCATCTGCGATGCCATAGCCTCGTTCTCGCGAGCAATATCCTCCTCAAATAACGACTTCAAAACAATCGCTCCAACGCCAGCCTCAGCCAACGCCTTATTAGACTTGACACTACCTGTCAAACTACAACTCGACGCAATGATCGGATTGCGTAGCTCCAACGTCGCAAAGGTCGTTGCAAGCCCATCCATATTTACTTGATTCTCCATACCCATTAAGATCTTATAGTTTTACACCCCAAAGTTACATCTTTTTTACCAGACACAATCAATTACTTACAGTTTTTTAACAATTTCCTCCAATCCGACACCTCGCGAACCCTTTATAAGGATCATTTTTGACTCCACAGGGTGCTCATCTAGATAATCCCCCAACGATTGTCGATCAGCAAACGCGCCATCGAAAACCTCGCCAAAACAACTACCGACAAAGTAACTTGCCGCAAACCCTCCTTGTTGTACCCGCTCAACAACCGCACGATGCTCCGCCTGCGACCACTCGCCCAACTCCAACATATCGCCCAACACAACCACCTTGCCATCACACGAACCATGCAACGGTTGTGCCACAAAGTTGTCGATGGCCACCTGCATACTCGACGGATTGGCATTATAGCAATCCACCAACAACCAATTACGCTGGGTCCCAACCCCCTGCGAACGATTATTGTCGGGCATCCACCCTCCGATCGCCTCGCGAAACAGTTGCTCCTCAACCCCAAAATAGCGCGCTATAGCCACTGCCGTAGCCACATTATATCTATTGTACTCCCCCTCCAAATTGTGCTCTACACCATCTGCGAGGTCGTAACCATACCAAACGACATCCAACCCCTCACGCTCACCTGCCATCTGCGTCAATACCCCATCACCACTCGGCACAAAGGCTCGACCACCATTGGCCGCCAACCAATCATACAGTTCACCCTTGGCACGTCGAACACCCTGCTCACCACCAAAGCCCTCGAGGTGGGCACGCCCTACATTGGTGACAACACCATAGTTTGGCTCGGCAATCTCGCACAACCGTGCAATCTCGCCACAGCTGCTCGCCCCCATCTCGACAATACCCATCGAGATACCCTTGGCAAACGACAACAGAGTCAACGGCACCCCAATATGGTTATTGAAATTCCCCCGAGTGGCGGCAACTTCGCCCCCTGCGGCCAACGCAACTCGCACCAACTCCTTGGTCGTCGTCTTGCCATTGGAACCCGTAATGGCCAATATATCGCACCCCAACTCTCGACGGTGATAACGCGCCAACATCTGCAGCGTCTTCAACACATCGTCGACCAGAATCAACCGCTGCGCCACCGCCTCATCGACACTCGCCAACAACGACACATCATCCACAACGCTATATTGCGCCCCACTGCTCAGAGCCGCCACAGCGTAACGATTGCCATCGAACGACGCACCTCGCAGTGCAAAAAATAGCGAACCATCCTCGACACGTCGACTATCGGTCGAGATGCGCGGATAACACTCAAACAATCTATATAGCTCCTCAATATTCATAGGCCTATATCAGATCCTCACTAATATTATACTTCACATCCTCCACATACTTCTTGATATCCTGCTCTCGATCCCTCGGACAGATCATCAACACATCCGAGGTATCGACAACAACATAATCCTGCAATCCACTCACCACCGCCACCTTGTCCGTCGGCAACGAGATCATACTATTGGCCGTATCGTAGAGCGCCGCGCGCCCCTGCACCACATTACCGCACTCATCCTTGGGCATCTGCTGATAGAGGCTACCCCACGTTCCGATGTCGCTCCACCCAAACTCCCCCACTCGCACATAGACATTCTCGGCACGCTCCATCACACCAAAATCGATCGAGATGGCGCGACACTCACTAAAGACCTTGGCCACAGACTCCTCCTCGCGCTCACTGCCCAGATCCTCGCTAATAGATTGAAACAGCGCATAATGTTCGGGCAGATACTCCTCTATAGATCGCATAATATCGGCCGCACGCCAAACAAAGATTCCCGAGTTCCAGAAAAATTCACCATAGTGCAGAAAGGTCTGCGCCAACTCTAAATCAGGCTTCTCCGTAAAACTCTTCACACGACTCATCGTCCCGTCGTCACTCACCTGAATATAACCATACCCCGTCTCGGGACGCGTCGGACACACACCCACGGTCATCAACACATCGTGGGTAGAGACAAAACCCAAACACTCACCAATAATATCGCGCAGTCGCCCCTCGTCACTCACAAAGTGATCCGAAGGGGTGACAACCATCCTTGCCTGTGGATCACGCCTCAACAGAGTTGCCGCCGCATAACAGATGCAGGGTGCGGTGTTGCGCCCCACGGGTTCGCACAAAACCTGATCGGCTCTCAGCTCAGGGATCTGTTCCAAGACCAAATCGAGGTAGTCTCGATTGGTAACCACCAAAAAATTCTCAATTGGGAACATCGGCCGAAAACGCTCGAACGTATGGCGCAAAAACGACTTGCCATCGCCCAAAATATCTAGAAACTGCTTGGGCATCGATCGACGGCTCTTAGGCCAAAAACGCGATCCGATACCACCAGCCATTATAACACAATATTTATTGTTGTTCATAGGTATAATCCAATTCAATAGTTTTCATCTCAAAGATGCACAAATATAATATTTTTTACCGAATGGCAACCACCCGATTCAATATTTTTTCGCTCCACAAAGCCTCCACCCCACCGAAGATAGACAAAAGAGTGCCAAAGCACAATCTTGATCGATGCAAATGTATCTATTTCAAAAATAATTTGTACCTTTGTCCTCTAGTGCGCAATAATAAACGCATAAGCAACAGATGGAAATAAGATTATTCACTATCCCCAATATGCTCACCATCGCCAACCTAATCTGCGGTTCGGTGGCTATACACGCGGTTGTGACCGATGGAGATTATACGTTGGCATTTGGATTGATCGTGCTCGCAGCCCTATTCGATTTCTGCGACGGATTTGCCGCACGACTGCTCAAACAGAGTTCGCCACTGGGTGTGGAGCTTGACTCGCTAGCCGATATGGTGTCGTTTGGTGTGGCTCCAGCGATGATCCTATCGAGGATGGTGGCCGAGGGTGCAGCGTCGAGCGAGTGTGTGGTGTGGAGCCAGTGGGCGGAGTATATACCTTATATAATAATAGCTTTTTCGGCTCTGCGATTGGCCAAATTTAATATTGATCCACAACAGAGCGAGGAGTTTATCGGGCTGCCAACCCCAGCCTGCGCACTCGTCTGTTCGTCGATGGGGTTGATCCACAGTCACCAGATGGCGATGGATAATAGATGGGTGGCGGTGGTTGCAGTTGTGTTGGCGACAATGCTAATATCGCCAATACGCATGTTTGCACTGAAGTTCAAGAGCTTCTCGCTGCGCGACAACTCGCTACGATACGGCTTTTTGACAGTGGCACTATTGTTGTTGATTGTCAAGCCATTGTATGCACTACCCACCATCGTGGCTCTATATATAGTAATATCGGTGATTCGTCACCTGGCACACCAAATATCCATTAAGAATTAGATGCAGAACTCTATTTTACGCATATTCTCAACTTTTGTTATTATAGTCGCTACACTCCTTACGGTGTCGCTTGGTTCGGCATTTGCACAGGAAGATATGATGCCACAGGATGGCGAGATGCATGGAGAGCATGAGCATGGCGAACACGACGGCATGGGGCCCGAGGGCGAGGAGGGTAAAGAGGGCGATAGCGTCAAGGTGATACGTTTGACACAGCCTCTAGAGTCCTACTTCTTCAACGACTCGGTGCGCGCGCGACAGAACTTTATGTGGTCGATAGACAAGAACTATAACAAGGTGAAAATCAGCAGTATCGACACCACACTCAACAATTGGCGAATAGACAACAACTACCAAAAAGAGGGTGTGGGCGATATGTCGCTGGGCGGCTTGGGACAGGCCTCACAGGCTATTGACCAGTACTCGAGGGCGAATTACAACGACAATAAATTTGCACAAGGATTTGACTCGTATATCTATACGATGGAGAATGCGCCATTCTACAATGTGAAGAAGCCCGTGAGTATATTCTCAAATTTGGAGGGTGGTCAAACCCGATACCGCGAGAGCAACTTCGGCATTATGCATGCCCAAAACATCACCCCTTCGTCGGGATTTGCTATCGACTATAAGTCGCGCAGCACAAAGGGTGAGTACTACTATCAAGATACCAAGAACCACAATCTAGCGGCAACGATCTACCACACGGGAAAGAAGTACTCGGTGCACGCAGGGTATCTCAACAACGATATAAAGGCCGAGGAGAATGGAGGTATCGTGGGGATATGGGCGATCCGCGACTCTATATTTGAGATGCCCAATGGAGTGCCGACGAAGTTGGGATATGCCACGGCATATAACCGATATCGCAACAATACGTTCTTCGTAAAACAGGCGTATGGAATTCCTTTGGAGCCGACGGACTATACCGACTTTACGATTGCCGACAAGACGGCTATATATGTTGGCCACACCTTTGAGTATAATCGATGGAGCAAGCGCTACACCGACAATAATGTGTCGTATCAGAATGATTTGGCGAGTGTAGACTCATTGGGCAACTACGTGAGCGAGACCTTTGATTATTACGAAAATTGGTTTATAAATGCCGAGAGCACCTATGATTCGATCTTCGAGAGTCGCCTATCGAACCGACTCTATATCCAAGCCCAACCGTGGAGTCGCGACGCGATCATAGCCACGATTGACGGAGGAGTGGGGATGGATAACTACGTCTATTCGCAGTTCGACCTGTCGAGCTATCTGACGGGCAAGTACAATGTCGAACGACTGACCAGCTACGTGGTCTATGGTGCTGCAACGGGAAATTTCAAACGATACTTCAGTTGGAACGCCCAGTTTGAGGTGCATCCTGCAGGTTATCGCATTGGTGACAATAAGTTAGAGGCCGACATCTTGATGCAGGCCTATCTGCGCGATAAGCCGCTCATCCTCACAGGAAAATTTGTCAACGAGCTGCGCACACCGAGCTATTGGCAGCAGAATCTATTCTCGAACCACTATGTCTTTGACACGCCACTCGACAAGGAGAACTTCACGAAGGGAGAGGTGACGTTACGCATACCTAACTTCAATCTGGAGCTTAGCGCCAAAGCGATGATGGTCGACAAGATGGTCTACTACGACGAGAACTCTTTGGTGGCGCAGGCCAGCGGATTGACAACCATCACGTCGATCTATCTGCGTAAGAATCTCAGATGGGGAGGGTTGAACCTCGACCACAAGATATTGGCGCAATGGAGTAGTGATCAGGTGGTTGCCCCAACGCCCGACTACTCGATCTATCTGTCGTATTACTACGAATTTTGGGTGGAGAGGCTCAAGATCTTGAGATTGCAGATTGGTGTCGATTGCCGCTATACAGCGCGCTACTATATGCCGAGCTACAACCCTGCGTTGTCGGCCTTCTACAACCAACGCACCGATGCTATTGGCGAGTACCCCTACACGGATGTCTATGTGGGTGCGAAGTGGAAACGAATGCGTATATTGGTCAAATATCAACACATCAACCAATATCTATTGGGCAACGACGAATACTTCACGGTGGCGGGCTATCCACAAAATCCAGGCACACTTAAGATCGGCTTCTCATGGGCGTTCTATGACTAAATAATTGGGGGGAAGAGGCGCGCACATGAGAGAGAATAGAGATCATATATTGGCAACAGTGCTCTTTTCGTCGACACTCACGATACTCGTTGTATTGAGTGTGGCGTGCTACCGCAGTGCTACCAACTGCTTCTGCCAAGCGGATATGACATGGTTGTCGCCATCGGCACAGATTGTCGACGAGACGATAAGCGAGTCGCAGGGGGGTGAGTTCACGATCTCGCCATTTGACCATCTATTTCGCTCTATCAGCGCGGAGCACGACACGGATTGGCAGTTGATGAGCGCCATCGCCTATGCCGAGTCACGATTTAAGCCCTATGCCGTATCGCGATTGGGGGCGTGTGGTCTGATGCAGGTGATGCCGCGTTCGGCCGCCGAGTTTGGAGTGTCGGCCGATAAACTGCACGACCCCGAGGTTAACATCTGGGTGGCCAACAAGATCTTTAAACATATCGAACGCATGTTGTCATACCCCGACAACATTACAGACCGCGACCGCATATCTATCACATTGGCGGCCTATAACTGTGGTGTAGGGCGACTATTCGATGCACAGAGGTTGGCGCGCAGCGAGGGTCGCAATCCATATCGATGGTCAAATATCGCGACCTACCTCTACCGCCTGAATTACCCCAACTACTACAATCGCGCGGAGGTATATCACGGACGATTCCGCGGTGCTCCCACGACGGTCGCCTATGTCAATACGGTTGTCGAGACCTACAACCATTATCGACGCAGTAATCTGTCGGAGGCGTGGACATTTGTGTGGAAATAGCGCAAAGAGAGGAATTTAATCGTCAATAAATTTTGTGGTCTGGGGGATTATGTTTATATTTGCAGGCTATTTATTAACAATTAACTATTAAAGAAAATGCCAAAAATGAAAACAAATGCCGCTGCAAAGAAGCGTTTTTCTTTCACCGGCACTGGAAAGATCAAGCGTAAGCACGCTTTCCACAGTCACATCCTGACTAAGAAGAGTACGAAGCAAAAGCGTAACTTGTGTTACTCGGGAACTGTTTCATCAGTAGATGAGCAGAAAATTAGAACACTGTTGGTTAAATAATCTCAGCTCGCAAGAGTAACGGATTACGAAAATCACCGACAAACAAATTTTATTAACGGAGATAATCAGCCCCAAAGAGCGTGAGAGAATCACACCGCTGACACCTCCACTAAAACTTTTAAATTATGCCACGTTCAGTCAACGCTGTCGCGTCGAGAGCTAGAAGAAAGAAAGTTTTGAAACTTGCCAAGGGTAACTTTGGTTCAAGGGGAAACGTTTGGACAGTTGCAAAAAACACTGTCGAGAAGGGTTTGCAGTATGCTTATGCACACCGCGCACTTAAGAAGAGAACATACCGTTCACTATGGATCACTCGTATCAACGCAGCGGTTCGTATGGAGGGAATGACCTACTCAGAGTTTATTGGTAAACTCAATGCTAAGGGTATCGTAATCAATCGTAAGGTTCTAGCGGATCTTGCAATGAACGAGCCACAGGCATTTGCTGCAATAGTTAGCACAGTTAAATAGCTTTTGGATACAAGTTGCGGAGTGGTAGCCACCGCCCTCGATAAAGAGATGTAGGTGGAGCCAATCATGACTTAAATTGTTCCAAGAATCGATAGGATTGACAGTTTTTTACTGTCAGTCCTATTTTTTTTGCGCAAACCATGTTATCAATACAATAAAATTAGTATATTGCTGCGTATGTATATATATGGTATATAAGAGTAAATTTATAAAGGTATGAATACAAAGGTTATCTTCAGAGCAGTCGTAGCATTTATATTGGCAGCTATGGTTAGCAGCTGCTCGCCAATACTCATAAAGATGGCTAGCTATGATATGGACGACATGTATGCACCACACGACAAAGCAAAGATCGAGGCACAAAAGAGTGCAAGGGCAGCTATGGTGGCGCAACGTCAAGAGCAGAATAGAGCTATGTGGAGCGAAATACTCGGCATCCCAATGACCACAACAGCGACGACCACAAGTGCCGCGGCAATAGATTATGCAGCTATGGTGCAGAGCGAGAGCGAGATGTACAACACCCCCTATGGCGAGAGGTTGTTGGCTTTGGCCGCAGATAGTTATCAACGCCCATCGTCGTACTATATGTACAACGACGTGTTAGATGAGTTGAGCAACTACGACCCGTCACAATATACTGCGACGATAGATGCTAGTGGCAATGTAATTATCAACCCGATATATACGAGTGCGATATACTACTCGTGGGATGTTCGCCCCTACTACCGCGATCCATGGCGCTATGGCTACAACCCACATTGGAATCGCCACCACTATAGATATGGCTACTACTCGTCGTGGTACTACGATAGTTACTACTACTATAACTCATTCTATTGGGGGTATAATCCATACTATGTACACCACTACTACCGTCCACGCCCCTACTACTACCACTACCACAATCACCAACACTCGTATAGGCCAACACCTAACAGGCCAAGCAACAAGCCATATACGAGCACATATAAGAGGGCGATTGTGAAGCAGAGCAGCGTCGGAGGTTCGACATCGGTGGGCACGCGCCAAACAAATGGCTCGACTGTTGGAACACAGTCCAAGACGACATATAACCGTGGTGCATCGAGCAGCACAACCACAAATACGACTACAAGGACAACAAACACATCGACCAAGAGCAGTAGCTCGACAACAAGTTCGAGTTCGACGACTAGCAGCAGTAGCGGTTCGACAAACTCGATCGGACGCTAGAGCGGAGCAGTTTTTGAGAGTGTTTAGGATATAAAAAACTAGAGATCAATGAGACTTACGATATTAACTATAGCAGCCCTAGTGGGAACAGTGGTGGCTGCCTCGGCACAGATAAACGACTTCAGCCTATCGGAGTTGATGAGCGAGAGGACAAATGCCCGAGGGGTGTTGTTCAATCGCGATTTGATGACCATCTCGGATATGGTCAATCTGTCGCAGACGGATTATAGCAGCTACAACACTGCTCGCTCGGCAGGATTGTCGGGCGCAGTCACAGCGTTGGGAGCCGATGCCTCGGTGATGAGTGTAAACCCTGCTGGGTTGGGGATGTATCGCAGTAACGAGTTCTCGATCACATTTGCAGATATGATGGGCAACACATTGGTCGACGGAGGCAGCCAGACGGGAAGCAGTCACACCAATAAATTTGCAGTCGGCAATCTGTCGTTTGTTGCAAATTTATATCAGAGCGGAGTGACCCCCGTGACGGCCGTGAATTTTGGTTTTGCATACAACCGCACGGCCAATTTCAACCAGCAATATTCGGTAAAGAGCGTTGGTGCGTCAAGCTCGGTGGCGAATATGTTTTCGCGCCAGTTGACATCGTTTGGGGTCTCGCTCAATGAGCTGTATGGCAGCAATAACCCCGACTGGAGCTATATGCCATCAAACCTATGGGGGGCAGCGTTGGGCTACAAAACAGGGTTGACATTTCAGGACTATGGCGACACACCCGATGATTACTACACCACGGATCCCGACGGCACGGAGTCGAGCAACTATCGCGACCCGATCACAAGTGGCGACGTAGCATGGAGCGCCTCGTGGATTCCAGTAGGCTCGACGGTGGATCAATATATGACCTATGTGAGCGAGGGTTCGGCCAATGAGTATGACTTCTCGTTGGGTGCAAATCTCGGTAATAAACTCTACTTTGGCACGACGATTGGCATACAGAGCATCTATCAGAGGATCGATATATACTACAACGAGAGCTACAACTCAACGAGTGGGTCGACAACAACTCCAACCCTTGAGGCATCGAGTTATAACCAAACAATCATCACACGTGGAGCGGGAATCAACGCCAAGTTTGGATTGACCTATAGGTCTGGCGATCTGCGAGTGGGATTGGCCTACCACACACCTACGAGCATCTCCTATTCGCGCGAGTATCAAGCATCGGTGGCAGGAGGCTCGACCTTCACGGAGTCGGATGGAACGGTTGTGACAAACTCGGTGGCGGCAGACTCACCTGTTCTCGAGGATAGCGGCTCAAACAGATGGGTGATGAATTCGCCCCAGAAGTTGCTCTTGGGAGTGGCCTATACCTTCAACAATCGCGCACTAATTTCGGCCGATTATCAGGTCGATTTCTACAAGTCGATGAAGATGAAGAGCACCCCAACGGGGGTCTCGACAGATGTCTATAGTGGCATATCGAGCCTGCTGAACAATGTGAACAACGTGAGAGTTGGTGCCGAGTATAAGTTGACCCCCATCACGACGCTGCGCGGAGGATATTCATTTAGCACATCGGTGGTGAATGATTCGGCGGCCAAATCGGCTGGGCTGTGGGATATTCCTGTGAATAATAGCTATCGCGGCTTCTCGGCTGGTATCGGATTTATGATGTCGACGCGCGCCTATTTCGACATCTCGTATACCAACCAGTTGACAACGCAGTCGGAGTATGCAATGTTCTATGCCGAGGGGACGATCAACTCCAACGCCCCATCGGCCGAGAGTGCCCAGAGCATCCGCCTGATGAGCAAGATCCGCGAGCAGAATATATTGGCTACATTTAGATTCTATATGTAGAGACTAACCAACTTAGATAGATGACAAACCTAAACTACACTATAGCAGCAGCCCTCATCGCCACATGTGGTGTGTGTGAGGCAAAACAGAAGCAACCCAATGTAATACTAGTCATGTGCGATGATTTGGGATGGGGCGACGTTGGATTCAACGGCAACACCATTATCCAGACTCCACACATCGACAATATGGCATCGAATGGTGTGATATTCAACCGATTCTATACGGCATGTGCCGTGAGTTCACCCACGCGAGCGAGTGTCTTGACGGGTCGCAACCCCTATCGTATGGGGGTATTCAACGCCAATGTTGGAATCCTACGCCCCGAGGAGATCACCATCCCCGAGCTACTCAAAGAGGAGGGGTATGCTACAGGTCACTTTGGCAAGTGGCACTTGGGCACATTGACCGCCTCGGAAAGGGATGCAAATCGCGGAAAGGTGGGCAACGAGAGAGAGCTGAACCTGCCACGAGATCATGGCTACGACGCTGCATTTGTCACCGAGTCGAAGGTACCCACATGGGATCCGATGATCACGCCAGTGAACAACAAGTCCAAAAATGGATGGAACGCCATCGCAGAGGGTGAGGCGAGCAAACCATATGGCACCCACTACTGGGATATAGATGGCAACAAGGTGAGCGACAATCTCGAGGGCGACGATAGTCGTGTGATTATGGATCGCGTATTGCCATTCATCAAGCAGAGTAGCGATGCCAACACCCCATTCTTATCTGTAGTGTGGTTCCACACGCCACATAAACCATGTGTAGCGGGGGCAGAGTATGCAAAGATGTATAGTGAGTATAGCGAAGATTTCATGAATTATGCAGGATGCATAACAGCGATGGATGACCAGATGGGGCGACTATTGGCCTTTTTGGAGGAGAACGATCTGGCCGACGACACCATAATCTTCTTCTGTAGCGACAATGGCCCAGAGAATGGCGAGGGTGTAACGGGTGGATTCCGCGAGCGCAAACGTAGCCTCTACGAGGGTGGCGTGCGCGTGCCAAGCTTCGTATATTGGGGCAAAAATATCAAGAAGCCACTTCGCACCGACTACCCTACTGTGACGTGCGACTACCTGCCAACGATCGCTTCGCTTGTGGGCGTAGACCCAGCAAAGTGCGAGTATGAACTCGATGGAATAGATATAACACGTGTGATTCAGGGCAAAGAAAAGGGGGAGCGAAACACCCCGATCGTATTGGCATACAACGGCCAAGTGGCATACTATGGCGACACATACAAGCTATATACCAAGTGGGACAAGCATGAATTCTATAATATAGTGGAGGATCCATACGAGAAAAATCCGCTCACCGTCTGTCCCGATGGCGATGCCAAGAGCCAATGTATGTACTCGATATTTGAGCGTTACCGCCTCAGCTTCGAGGGCGAGGAGTATGGCCAAGCATCGTTCAACAAGCTACAGCAGAGTTGGCCTAACAAGTAACGCACGCAACTGCGCCAGAGCCTCGGCCACCGAGCGGTCGATGACTTGACTGCGATCTGTGCCCAGACGACGCATCAGAGCAAAGCTCCCTGCAGCGCTCGAGATGCCAAACCACACCGTGCCCACAGGTTTCTCGTCGCTGCCACCCGTGGGGCCTGCGATGCCCGTAGTCGAGATAGCATAGTCGGCACCCGTCAAGCGACGCACCCCATCGGCCATCTCTATGGCCACCGCCTCGCTCACTGCACCGTGGGCGGCAAGGGTCTCGGGTGAGACACCCAACACACTGATCTTCACACCGTTGCCATAGGCCACAACACTGCCCAACAGATACTCCGATGCTCCAGCCATGGCCGTAAACTTAGCAGACAGAGCACCACCCGTACAACTCTCGGCAATGGCCAAACTCTCGCCTCGCTCTCGGAGACGATCGTGCACCACACGCTCGGCCGTGATACCCTCATAACCCAGAATATGCCCCAGCAACAGCTGCTCGACAGCTGCAAATTGACGGTCTACCTCACTACGCACCGCCACCGCATCCTCAACTTCGTAGGCCGACAGGCGCAATCGCACGCGACCTGCGCTCGGCAGATAGGCCAATTTCAGATATTCGGGCAACCCACTCTCCCACGCCTCGATACGCTCGGCCAACATCGACTCGGGAACACCCACCGTAATGAGCGTGCGATGCAGACTCTTTTTCAGCGTAAATTCGCTGAGCAGACGCGGCTCGACAACATCCTCGATCAACCTCTTCATCTCGAAGGGCACACCTGGCAACGAGACCAAAACACCACGACCATCAGCCGCCGCAAACCACATACCAGGCGCGGTGCCATGGGCATTGAACAACACCTCGCAACACTCGGGCACATGCGACTGCTGGCGATTCAACTCGTTGTATGTCACTCCTCGCGAGGTCATCAACTGCTCGACATGGCGCGCCACACGCTCATCGTTGCGCATCGTGCAGCCATACATCTCGGCCAACGTCCCCTTGGTAATATCATCCTTGGTTGGCCCCAGTCCACCCGTCACAACCACCAGATCGCAACGACACAAAGCATCACCAATAACCGAGGTGATCTGCTCGGCACCATCGCCAATTGACAATTTGCTCTCAACAACAAAGCCCAACGCACTGAGACGCTGAGCTATAAATGCAGAGTTCGTATCGACGATCTGTCCGATTAGGATCTCGTCGCCAATAGTGATAATCGACACGTTCATCTTATATAATATATTTATTTAGACCTATAAATTCTCCTCCTCGACCAAACCGCGGCAGATATCCCCTGCGATGGATGGCCCTTCGTAGACCAGACCCGAGTAGAGCTGCACCAAACTAGCACCAGCCGCCATCATCGCTCGCACATCGTCGGCCGTCATGATGCCACCCACGCCAATAATGGGGTAACCGCCCCCACTCTTCTTGTGCAACATTCGCACCACCTCCAACGCCCTCTCGCGCAGCGGAACACCCGTCAACATACCATTACCAGCACGATTGACCACCGTCGAAGAGGATTGCAACCCCTTGCGACTGCGCGTACCACTCACCGCCACAACACCATCCATCGGAGTGGTAATCAACACGTTGCTAACGGCATTTATCATATCATCATTCAAATCTGCCGTCACCTTCACCAATATCGGACGGTAGTCATTCTGACCACGTCGAAAATCAAACAGAGGGTTCAGCAGCTGCGTAATGCTCTTGATGGCCGAGGCCTTGTCGCTACACTGCAAATTTTCGTAATCGATCGTCAAGGTGAAGTAGTCGACATATTGGTACAAGTTGCGAAAACTCTTCAAGTAGTCACGACTCACCAGATCGAGCTGCGTACCACCTGCCGAGGAGAGGTTACACCCCACAACCACTCCAGGTTGGCGACGACGCAGATGGTCGATGGCGTAGTTCCAACCGCGACTCGGGCATCTATTCGAACGCACCAACGCACGATCGTCGTCGAGACGATAGATGCGTGGACGCTTCACACCACTCTGCGGTTCGGCCGTGATCGCCCCAACCTCGACAAAGCCAAAACCCAAAGCCCCCATAGGAGCCACCACCTCGGCATTGACATCGAAACCAGCCGCCACACCCACAGGGTTGCGAAAATGGACTCCAAAGACATCGCGCCCCAGCGAAGGGTGGTCGAAATTATAGATCGAACGCACCAACGAGCGCAACAACGGCACTCGATTGAGCAGACGCAACAGCAGCAGCACAATCTGGTGCGCATGGTCGGCTCTCAACAAGAACAACAGTGGTTTAATCAATATTCGATACATACAAATCTCATCTACGATTCAAAATCAACACCCTCACAAATCTCTCCATTTCGCCTCAAATATACAAACAAATTTAGAAAAGACAATAAATAGTTTCTAATATCAAAAAAGTTAATTACATTTGCAATGCGAAAACTCATAAAATAAAATATTATGGCAAATCTAAGAATTTTGAAGAAGGAGATCGACTACCGCCTAGAGGAGGTAGTATTCGATTGTGATATGGCAATCTGTTTTCAGCCATCTAAGGGTGACCAGATTTTCGAGCTAATGCGCGAGGCTGTAGAGGTACGCAACGCACTCTACAAGAAGGTGAGCAACCCAACAGAGCCTAAGAACAGATCACTCGTAAGAAAGTACTACACAGCACTTCGCTACGAGATCGTGGCTGAGTTCGACAAGTTGTTCGAGAAGCTAAGCGCTATCAACGAGGCTCAGTAATAACCGCCTCCCTCTCAGAACAGAGAGGCCAAGCAGATCAAAATGGCCCCCGATCACCGTATGAGTGGTCGGGGGCTACTATATTTTTCCCTTGAATGAGTTATGAATTATAAGTTATATGTGGGTGCGATGGTTCTCAGAATGACTCAGTATTTCTCAGCAAATCCTCAGAAATACTGAGTCATACTGAGAATTTGCTGAGTACTTTGTTGTACTTTGTCGAGTGGGCTGTTATAAGCCTAAATACGCTTTCTGGCGAACTGAGAGCAGATAGCCTGTAGATCGTCATCCATGAAAGGTGCCATCTTCTCGAGTGGGTGAGATTGCATCTGCCCCTTATCATCCATATATGACGATGCTTTGGGGAATAGTGTCTGGAATGGATCCATAAAGACCTCGCAGATGATCGCTCCCGAGTGATCTAGGGTTGTTGTTAACACCTCGTCGAGTTTGTCATTACTGCTAACCGACACATAATCAACCCCATATGCCGAGGCAATCTTGCTCAAATCGGGGCATACAACACCGCTCTGGGGTGTGCTGCCGACGAGTCGTCCCTCGAAGAATGACTTCTGGGTGGTCTTAATTGCCAAATATCCATCGTTGTTGAGGACGAATATCTTGAGCGGCAAGTTGTAGGTCATCACCGTTTGAAGCTCCTGTATATTCATCTGAATACTTCCGTCGCCCGTGACCAAGATGCTCTTGCCCTTATTGTTGGCAACCGCTGCACCGATAGCGGCTGGCAAATCGTACCCCATTGCAGCGCAACCTTGGTTGGCAAATACACGCACACCATCCTTGATCCTAAGCGCTTGGAATGTCGAGGTGTAGGCTGTTCCATTGCCCGTGACAACCACATCATGAGCCTCTAATTTGTCAAATAATTTCTCGGCAAAGAGGAACGAACTAGCGTAATTGTCGTTGAGCGGATTGTCGTCAATCAACGTCGGAATACGGCTCTCGACCATTCGTCCCCACTCGCACCACGTGGAGAAGGGTGTGAGCTTCTCGATTGCCGCAAATCGTGGTACGAAGTTGCGAAGATCCGTTTCGATAGCGATATCCACATTGAGAGTTGGCTTCTTCAGCTCGGCACCATCAATGTCGACCATCACGACCGTCGCCCCTGGAGCGATCAGATCGTAGGCATAACCCACCTGTCGGATGCTCAATCGTGTGCCGAGCACAATCAACAGGTCGCTATTTTGAACCATGATATTTCCCAATCGATCACCACAAATGCCTGGCTTGCCAAAGAATACAGGGCTACGGTGGTCTATCAAATCGTGGCCGCTGATGGCCGTGACAACTGGTATCGAGTTGGTCTCGGCATAGGCTATCAACTCCCTCTCGACCCCTGCAAGACGCAATCCATTACCCACATACAACACGGGACGTTGTGCCTCGCGAAGCAATGCTTCGACCTGCTCTAGCTGTGACTGCATCCCCTCCGACCAGCGCGACTCCAACTCTTCGTCGGCCACATAATCCACCAACTCCTCCTCCTCGATATACGCTCCTTGGATATTCAACGGCACATCTAACCACACGGGGCCTGGTCGTCCCGACGTAGCGATGTGAACCGCTTTATCCACCATCGCCTTGACCTGCGAAGCGTCGGTTATCATCTGGGCATATTTGGTTATCGGACGCACGATGTCGATAATATTAATCTCCTGATCGCCCAACTGACGTAGGTCGAGTTCGGGTGTCGAGGCGATCGTTGTCGTGTATTTCACCTGCCCCGAGAGGTAGATCGCAGGGATCGAATCTGTCCACTGTCCCAACACTCCCGTGATGGCATTTGTGCCACCAGGACCTGTGGTAACGCACGTAGCGCACAATCGTCCCGATGCTCGATAGTAACCCTCGGCCGCAATCGCGCTCGCCTGCTCGTGGTGGTTGCAAATATACTCTACACCCTCCACCTTGCCGATCGAGTCGTTGAGATGCATCGCGCCACCACCAGTAACCAAGAATATATGTTTCACGCCGTACTTCGTCGCGAGTCGCTCGATTATATAATCACTAACTTTTACCCTCATAAAAATCGTTGTTATCTAACTTAATATTATTTGTCAAATTTCAAAACCTCTTCGTCGAGTTTGCCCTCGGCCTTTTGCCCCTCGTACCATCTATACAACCTCTCGATAGAGTCTCGAATGGGGGTGAATCTCAATTGTGGAAACTCCGCCATCAGTCGGCTATTATCTCCGCTATACTCTAACCCCAAACCACTCTCCGCTATCTGGATAGGGTGGCTATTTCCCGACACCTCGCCAACCATCTGTGCCAACTCGCTTAGTCTAATAGATTTGTCGGGGGTGATATTATACGATTTGTGTTTGGGCGTGTGTTGTATAAATAGATCTAATATCGTAACGAAATCCTCGACCGATATATAATCGAAAACCCGATCTTGACGTATCGTCATTGGCCTGTCATACAGTGATTTGCATATGTTATTGGAGATAAAGCGGATCGCATAATCCTCATACTTGCCAAATATGCCAAACACCCTCAAATCATAGATATTCGAACTATGCTCGATTATCTTCTCGCACATATATTTGCAAAAACCGTGAACATCAGCGGGTACAAACTCTCGCCACTGCTCCTCGCTCATCTTTGGGCGATAGTTTCTCAGATCATATATCGCACCAGAACCCACCACCAACATCTTCTGGTAGTGGTGGTTATGACGCTCCAGATTGCAAAACATCGTGGCATTTGTCTGCAATATATCGTTGAAATCAACAGCATTGCGATGGCTCGGCTTGACGGCCGAGTGGATCACAATATCTACTTTGTTGCGGCTGAAATAGTCGTCGACGCTCTCTTGGCTAGCTACATTTAGCTCCTTGCTTGTTGGGGCGTGGATCTCATATTTGTCAACTAGGTAGCTCTCCATGATATTTCGGCCGATAAAGCCGCTGCCTCCAGTCAACAAAATTCTCATAATGACATATATCTCTTAAGGTGCTCTACGCACACGTCATATACACTCTCCTCCTTGTAGCGTCGATACCAATCGACCGTCATCTCGATAGTCTGATCGGCATTCATTCTTGGCTGCCAACCTAGGCGGTAGCGCGCCTTGCTTATATCCAACATCAACAAATTGGCCTCGTGCAGCGCCTCGCTTGTCGACACATCCTTCACACCTCCGCGACCATACTTCTCGACCACCAACTGCGCAATATCCATCACCGTCTTGACCTGTTCGCTATTGGGGCCAAAGTTCCACGCCTCACAATACTCCGTGGGGGCATCCCACATCTTCTCGGCAAGGCGCATATATCCGCTCAATGGCTCGATGACATGTTGCCACGGACGCACCGAACGGGGGCTGCGGATCTCAATATCCTCGCCACGCTCTATAGCTCGCATACAGTCGGGGATGATTCGATCCAGCGACCAATCACCTCCGCCAATGACATTTCCAGCGCGTACACTAGCGATACTCTTGCCATGCTTGGCAAACTCCGCAGGGTTCATAAACGATCGTCGCCACGACGAGATGGCAATCTCGCATGCCCCCTTCGACGATGAGTATGGGTCATATCCACCCATCGCCTCATCCTCTCTATATCCCCATATCTGCTCCCTATTTTCGTAGCATTTATCAGTTGTTATCATCACTGCAACGCGTGCACTCTCGCAACGTCGAAACGACTCCATAATATTGATCGAACCCATCACATTGGTGCGATAGGTCTCCACTGGCTCGCTATACGATAGACGTACCAACGGTTGTGCCGCCAAGTGAAACACGATCTCTGGTTGGTATTTCTGGAACACCTCCTCGACCGCCTCGCCATCGCATATATCGCCCCTTAGATCGACTATTCGGCTCCCTATGCCCGACAATACGAAGTTGTCGCGCTCGCTATAGGGGTCGAGGGCAAACCCCACAACCTCGGCACCAAGCCAATTGAGCCATATCGCAAGCCACGAACCCTTGAAGCCCGTGTGCCCTGTGATCAAGACGCGTTTGCCGCTATAAAAATTATCCATCTCTTTGCTCTTTATGGGTATTACCACACCTTCCACGGCGCTGTTCCATTATTCCACATCTCGTTCAACTCCGAGTTGTCGCGAAGCGTATCCATAGGTTTCCAAAACCCGTTGTGGCGATAGGCCAACATACGTCCTGTCTTGGCGATCTCCTCGAGGGGTCTCTTCTCAAAGATGGTTCTATCACCCTCCGTTAGATAGCCAAATACCTCTGGCTCGCAGACGAAATATCCTGCGTTGATCCAGTTTCTATCGCCATCGGGCTTCTCCTGAAACGACAATACCTGATTGCTGTCGAGATCAATCTCGAGAGCACCAAATTTGCCCGAGGGTTTGAATGCCGTAACGGTCAAGAGTGCATTGGCCTCCTTGTGGGCGCGGATCGTATCGGCAATATTAAGATCGGCTACACCGTCGCCATATGTCAACAAGAATGGCTCATTGCCAATATATTGCTCAATGCGTTTCACGCGTCCGCCTGTCATCGTGTGCAACCCTGTATCCACCAACGTAACCTTCCACTTCTCGGAGTGGTTGTTGAGGATGCTAATCGAGTTGTCGGACAGATCAACCGTCATATCTGAGTTGTGGCGAAAGTAGTTGGCAAAATACTCCTTGATGACATACTGTTTGTAGCCACAACAGATTACAAATTCATTAATTCCATAATAACTATAGCTCTTCATAATGTGCCATAGTATAGGCTTTTCGCCAATCTCAACCATTGGTTTGGGGATGAGATTCGTCGCTTCGCTGAGTCTGGTGCCAAACCCTCCAGCTAGAATTACTGCTTTCATGCGGATATGAGTTTTTTAGTTGCTTCGCGCACTCACAAATGATTTTATCTCCTCTATCATATACTCCAACATCTGCGCTGTCATACCTGGATATACTCCGATCCAGAATGTGTTGGTCATGATAAAATCAGTATTTGTCAACTCCCCAACGACGCGGTAGCCACAGCCACTCGCGCGCATCTGGTCAAATGCTGGGTGTTTGATTAGGTTGCCTGCGAATAGGTTGCGAGTCTGGATCTTCTTGCTCTCGAGATACTCCGCCAACTCATTGCGTGTGAATGGTGCACCACTCTCGACCGAGATAAGGAACCCAAACCAACTAGGGTTAGAGTTTTGCGCAGCCTCGGGCAGGATCAAATGCTTCACACCCGAGAGTCCGCTCTTGAGCACCTCGAAGTTGTTACGACGTGCCTCGACTATCGAATCCAACTTCTCCAACTGTGCACATCCGATTGCAGCCTGCATATCGGTTGCCTTGAGGTTGTAGCCAAAGTGTGAATAGACATATTTGTGGTCATATCCCATTGGCAACTCACCAAACTGCTTGCTAAATCTATACTTACACGTGTTGTCCACCCCTCCAACACACCAACAATCGCGTCCCCAATCGCGGAACGAGTTGATGATCCTTGCAAGTTGATCGTTGTCGGTATATACAGCACCGCCCTCGCCCATTGTCATGTGGTGAGGAGGATAGAAACTCGAGGTTCCAATATCTCCAACCGTACCACTCTTCTTGTTCTCGCCCTCGATCATATACTCCGAACCCAAAGCGTCGCAGTTATCCTCGACCAACCACAGATTGTGCTTGTCACAAAACGCCTTTACACCCTCCAGATCAAAGGTGTTACCCAACGTGTGGGCGATCATCACTGCCTTGGTACGAGACGATAGTGCCGCCTCCAACTGCTCAACATCAATATTGTATTGTGGGATGGTAACATCGACAAATACAGGCGTAGCCCCATATTGTATAATTGGTGTCACGGTTGTTGGGAATCCTGCCGCAACCGTAATAACCTCGTCACCACGTTGGATCGCACGATCACCCAACTGTGGTGATGTGAGAGCCATAAATGCAACAAGGTTGGCCGACGATCCAGAGTTGACCAATGAACAGTGTTTAACACCCATCCACTTGGCAAATTGACGCTCGAACTTCAACGCCCATGGCCCTGCTGTGAGCCAAAAGTCGAGAGACGAGTCGACTAGATTTACCATCTCCGCATCGTCAAAGAATCGCCCACCATAGTTGACGAATGTTTTACCAGGTACAAACTCTTTTGCCCCACCAAAACTCTCCTTGTGGTACTCCTTTACCAACTCTAATATCTCATTTTTTAGATCTTCTTTCCTTGACATATCTTTATCTATTTATTATATTTTATTCGTAGCCGCTCTTGCTCTTGCCATTGCCTCGAAATAACAGCAATTTAACAGCCGAGAATGGCTGTTTTGTCAAAATATAGCAAATATTGTCGTTTTGAGTTCAAAGACACAACCTTCGGCTACCAAACTGCAAATGTACATAAATAAATTTAAATAAAAAAATTGTATTTACCTAATTGTTGCTACGAATACCACCGAGTTTATCCTCAATTTTAACTATAAACATCTATTTTGATCTGCGAACAACTCTTAATCCGCTCATTTTTTACCATTAAATATAACTTTTTGACAGTGTGGATGTATGCTCTCGACTGGTGGAAGATGCATGTAGCACTCCCCAAACATTGTGCCAAGATACTCCTCCACATCCTTTGGAGCCATAAACATATGCCCCTCAAACGCAATCTGAGAGAGTGGAAATATACGCTCCTCACATCTCACATTTGCACCAAATTCGAAGCCCAACGAGTGGGTCAACTGCTTCTCGGAGGTAAAACGCAGTGCAAAGCGGTGGAGCGTTCTGTATAACATCAATTTGCGCTTTAGCTTCTGATACTTTTTTTCATCCTCGCGGCTAGCTGGTGTTGCCATCTCCATCCCCAATTTAACCAATCGCTTGTAGAGTCTCGAACAGTTGTCAAACGCCCATGGATTTGTATACTCCAACACAAATATGTCGATAAACACACCGCGATATTTATACTTATCGCCCAAATTGTGTTCGCGAACCTCCGAGTGTCTGTCTCTGATCTTTGCAAATGCAAAGGGGAAGAAGGGGTCGTTGTCGGCTGTCTGGAATATATAATCGGGGTGCTCGATATTTTTGACCACCCGAAGCAGCTTTAGATAATCCTCGCGAAGCATCTCGACATCCACATCATCATCCCATGGAATAAATCCGCCATGTCGTTTCGCCCCCAGCAGCGTCCCCGAGCTGAGCCAATAACGTATGTCGTGCTCGCGGCATAGCTTGTCGAAATAGATGAGTATCTCGAGTGCGCGTCGCTGTATCTTATATATATCTGTCCCCTCGCGGTTGGCCTTGAGCATCCGATCCATCGAACGGTTGATGGCGTAGGCTGGGTATCCGATACCCTTGCCCTCGAGTGCGAGGAGTTGGTCTAGGAGTTTGTCGGCGATATATATATCGAGCATTGCAGCACCTATGTTATATACCAGTATTCGCTCCGTGTCGCTCTCGCGCCCAGAGTCGCTGCCCGTTATGACATTGTGAAATTCATTGAAGTACTTGAACTTGTCGAAGTTGCCGAAGTGTGAGATTTGGCTGCGTAGATCGCCATAGACCTTGTCGAAAAAGAGATCGCAATTCTGGAATCCACGAGTGTGAATCGGAACCACCACAACCCCCTCTTTGAACCACTCGTCGCGAGCGATGATCTCGTCGGTGTAGGAGATTGCGCTGATCACAATATCCGACTCTTTTATCAACTCCTCGGCCGAGTCGACAATGCGAAACTCGACGTTTGGGTGGTTCGAAAAATACTCTGCAAACTCCTCTGCCTGACTCTTATATCGCAATAGTTTTATTGTGAATTGTTCGTTCGAACACCACTCCACAAGCGACTGTATGGCGGCTCGAGCTGTCGCCCCAAGCCCCATCACACCCACCGTGTTATCCGTGCGCGCAACCTTTAGTTTGATGATCGACAGTGCCGCCACTGCCCCCGTCCTCTTGGTGGTGATCTCGTTGGCCGACATCACGCACTTCAACTCTCCCGTGGGTTGGTCGTAAAGCATAATTGTCGACTCGATGGCTGGATACCTATCGATCTTACGATTGACATTTTTCACCCCATAAACCCCTTTCGAGGGTATATAACATGGCATCGTGTTGAAGAAACCATGCTCGGGGAGCGTGATCGACTCTTTGGGTGGGTTGACCACCTGCTCGGCCTCTTTGAGCACCTGCGTCACCCACTCCACATACTGCGTGTAGGGGGGGTTCAACCGCTCGATGTCGGTGTGTTGTATAATCTTCATCATGGTGTCGCTACTGTTTTGAGTCGTTCTACGAGTAGTGCATTGTCGTGGCGATCTCTCACCGCAACTCTGATATATTGTGCTCCGTTGAATGCAATCTTGCCCGAACAATCCTTTATCAATATATTGTGCTCCTTGAGCAGCTGTATCGCTAGGTCGCGAGAGTTTACCCCTCCGATGACTTCGCACATAAAGTAGTTGGCCTGAGATGGAATAACCCTTAGATATGGTATTTGACACAACTCCTCGTAGAACAACTGTCGCTCGCGTTTGAACTTTTGGCACGCCTCGGCGTACTCCTCTTGATACTTGCCATATATCTGCATATAGAACTCCGCAAAGGAGTTGATATTCCATATTGCAACATCTCGCTTTATCGAGGCTATCAACTCTACATTGCCCGAGGCCAACACCCCCAGACGTAGTCCTGGAACACCATACGATTTAGATATACTCTTGATTACCACCAGATGTTTGTAACGCTCCAAAATATTATCTACAATGAGTGTCGGCACACTGTCGCTATCGACAAAATCGACAAAACTCTCATCTATTACTAAGTTGATCCCCCTCGCCTCACTCCAATCAAACAGCGCGACAATGCCGCTGTGCGAGATGTAGTTTCCCGATGGGTTGTCGGGGTTTATGATGAGTAACGACTCTACCTCTTTGTCGTCGAAATACCCCATTATATCCTCTGCCGAGTAGGCAAAATCTCGATTCTGTGGGGTGTATGCCACTACACGCTCCTCGGCTAACCTATTTGGGTACTCTTCAAACGTGGGAAATACGACTCCAAGTCTGCCGACATGCTTCTCGACATATGCTTTGATTAGCTCTGCCGCGCCATTTCCTACAGATATTAGTTTGGGGTTGACATCGAAGTATTTGGCCGCAAGCATACTATTGACCCCCATCCCCGAGGGGTACTCGCGCAGCAGCGTGTCGAAGTTGCACTTGAGCTCGTCGATCAGCCTCTGCGGTGGGAAGTATGGGTTGACCAAGTAGCAGAAGTCTACCATCGACGGATAGCGCCAATACCCTCCATAGCGAAATGTGTAGCTGCACCACTGGTCGTTGTCGCTCGCGGCAAACATGCTCGAGGCGATGTCGTAATCCTGTATATCATCTATCTCGTACCACTTCTCGTCACCGATCGCCAACGCCTTTAGCTCCAGCGTATCGAGCATCGTCAAGACGCGCAACACCTGTTCGTAGTACTCGTTGTTGCCAAATGCCGCGAGATAGGCGGTCATGAATGGCACATATAGATTTTTCGAAAATTCGCGACTAAATTTATATATATTAACCGTCTTGTAGTACTCCTCGATCTGTGAGTAGTCGAAGTGCTTTTTGGCTACGAACGAGTAGATATTACTGTTCTCATCAATCTTGACCACCGTGCCATCCATCCAACTCTCGTACTTGGCCACAAGCGCAAGGTTGGGATATGGATTGTCGAGCAACTTGTCAACAATCGACTCCTCGTAGATTAGATCCGACTCAAACAACAGTGTGTCGTCGTCGATTAGATACTCCTTTGCGAGGTTTAGTGAGTATATATTATTTGTCGTTGCATAGTTCGGATTCTCGACAAATATTATCTCGATAGGGTAGTTGCGACTCTCAACATGTTCGATCACCCTCTGGGCTTTGTAGCCCACGACAATTATCACTCGCTCCACCCTGTCGCTGCGAGCCGTCATAGCGTCGAGAAATCGATCGATAAGTTTTGTGCCATTGATCTCCAACATACACTTCGTGTCGCTACCCGTTAACTCTCCTAAGCGTCGACCCATCCCTGCTGCTAATATAATTGCCTGCATAATCTCACAAATCATTTTTGGTTATCCCACAAAATTATAAAAAAAATGGTGAATATATTGCATTTCCGTAAAATAATTGGCTCTATTCTCGATTAGCCGTTTATGGCGTGTTTGAGGGTTGTGTGTAATATTTTTGCGTAAGTGGCTTATGGTTTGAGAAAAAATGCGTAAATTTGTGGCGAATATTGCGCGTTCGATAG
Organism: Rikenellaceae bacterium; assembly: GCA_047174185.1. GTDB lineage: Bacteria > Bacteroidota > Bacteroidia > Bacteroidales > Rikenellaceae > Alistipes. The sequence continues at coordinate 41,034 of JBCQUH010000001.1, forward strand.
GATATTGGGGGCGGCTTAAATTGATGATATTATTAGTATGGCAGGATCAAATTTTGTAGATTATGTGAAGATATTTGCTCGTTCGGGCAATGGTGGTGCTGGCTCTATGCACTTTAGACGCGAGAAATTCGTCGCCTATGGAGGGCCTGATGGAGGCGATGGCGGACGTGGCGGTAGCATTATCCTGCGTGGTGACAAGCAGTATTGGACGCTTATTCACCTTAAATATCAACGTCACCAATTTGCCACACATGGCGAGAGTGGTTCGGGAGCGCGTTCGTCGGGGCGCGATGCCAAGGATATTGTGATCCCTGTGCCATTAGGAACAGTGGCGCGCGATGCCGAGACCAACGAGATTGTGGGTGAGGTGACATCGCATGGCGAGGAGTTGGTGCTTTTGCAGGGTGGACGTGGTGGTCTGGGCAATTGGCACTTCAAGAGTGCGACAAATCAGGTGCCGCGCTACGCTCAACCAGGTGAGGAGGGCGAAGAGGGGGTATTTGTCTTGGAGTTGAAGGTGTTGGCCGATGTCGGTTTGGTGGGCTTCCCCAATGCTGGTAAGAGTACGCTGTTGTCAGTGGTGTCGGCTGCGAAGCCTAAGATTGCAAATTATGCCTTTACTACACTGGAACCGAATTTGGGAATCGTGGAGTATCGCGACCACTACTCGTTTGTGATGGCCGATATACCAGGTATTATCGAGGGCGCACACGAGGGCAAAGGCTTGGGTACTAGGTTTTTGCGTCATATCGAGCGAAACTCGATCTTGCTGTTTATGATCCCTGCCGATAGCGACGACATAGCGGCCGAGTATCAAGTATTGTTGGATGAGTTGAGATTGTATAACCCCGAGTTGTTGGATAAGAATTCGCTGTTGGCAATCACCAAATGCGATATGTTGGACGAGGAGTTGACCGCAGAGATGTTGGCCGACCTCAGCACGAAGTTGCCCGAGGGGCTTAAGACGATCGCCATTTCGTCATTGGTCAACTACAACATCATGGAGTTGAAGGATCTGCTATGGGCAGCACTTCATGACGAGGTGCAGGCGGAGAGTTTTTCTGAGAAATACTGAGACTTTATGAGAACTAACGGAACCACTCATAACTCATAACTTATAACTTAAAAAGGTTGGCACGGATCTCTCCATGCCAACCTTTTTCAAATCACAACCTCGGGCAATCTCGATTCGATCATCTCAAATCTCCAACCCCCTTAGATCGATCTTGCGCTTATTACATCTTACGACCTACACCTGTCTTTACAGCAGCAGCCTTAGATGAAGTAGCCCCCTTTGCAGCACGTGGTGCCTTTGGTGCAGCCTTCTTTGCTGGCTTCTCGCTAACTACAGTAGCATCCTCTACAGCATCTGCCGACTTCTTAGCACGTGAACGACGTGTCTTTGGCTTTGCCTCTGCAGCAGCCGCAGCAGGAGTGATACCCTTAGTGTATGCCTCGTTGAAATCAACGAACTCGATGATACACATCTCAGCTGCATCTCCCAAACGGAATCCTGTGCGCAAGATACGCAAGTAGCCGCCTGGACGGTCAGCGATCAATGGCGCGATAGTACGGAACAACTCCGTAACGGCCTCTTTCTGCTTCAAATATGAAAACACCATGCGACGCTGGTGTGTCGAATCTGTTTTTGACTTTGTTACCAATGGCTCAAGATACATCTTTACAGCCTTTGCCTTAGCAACTGTGGTCTCGATACGCTTGTGCAGAATCAACGATGACGCCATATTCGCCAACATCGCCTTGCGGTGACCCGCCTGTCTGCCAAGGTGATTAAATTTCTTATTATGTCTCATTTATTTATTCTTTATCAAGTTTGTAAATAGATACATCCATTCCAAATTTGAGATTCAACGATGTGAGTAACTCGTCCAACTCGGTCAATGACTTCTTACCAAAGTTGCGGAATTTCAACAAATCGTTGCGGTGCAAACGTACCAAATCGCCCACTGTGTCGACATCTGCCGCCTTCAAACAATTTAGTGCGCGTACGCTCAAATCCTGATCGGATAGCTTAGTCTTGAGCAATTGACGCATGTGAAGTACATCCTCATCGAACTCCTCTGCGCTATTGCTATCGTCTAAGTTTAGTGTAATCTTATCATCTGAGAAGAGCATGAAGTGCTGAATCAAGATCTTTGCCGCCTCCTTCAATGCATCCTTAGGATGAATCGAACCGTCGGTGGTAATCTCCAAATTCAACTTCTCATAATCTGTTCTCTGCTCAACACGATAATCCTCGCGCGCGAACATGACATTCTTTATTGGCGTGTGAATAGAGTCGATTGGTAGTGTTCCAAACTCTGTCTCAGCTGGCTGATTCTCCTCCGCTGGAACATATCCACGACCTTTGCCAATCGTGAGCGTAATGCTAATCTTCGTGCTCGGTGCAAGGTGGCAGATTACCAATTCTGGATTCAACACCTTGAACGATGCTAGGTAGTTTGAGATATAATCTGCTGTAAGCTCCGTTACACCTGCAACATTGACCACGACCTTCTCTGACTCGGACTCGGGATCTGTCTGTACAAAGCGTACCTGCTTCAACTTTAGAATTATGTCAACCATACCCTCCATCACTCCTGGAATCGATGCAAACTCGTGGTCTACACCAGATACCTTAACTGTTGTGATCGCATAACCCTCAAGCGATGAGAGCAAAATACGACGCAAGGCATTACCTATTGTCACTGCGAATCCTGGCTCCAAAGGGCGAAACTCAAATCGGCCAAACGAGGGCGTAGAGTCGAGCATAATCACCTTCTCTGGTCTCTGAAATGCTAATATTGCCATAATATAATTATCTGTAAAATTACTACTTAGAGTACAACTCGACGATTAGCTGCTCCTTGATGTTCTCTGGAATTTCCTCACGCTCTGGACGCTGTAGGAAACGACCTGACATTGTCGCCTGATTCCACTCCAACCATGAGTAACGGCTCTGTGATTCGCCTGCCAACGATGCTGTGATCACCTCCAAGCTCTTTGACTTCTCGCGAATTGAGACTACATCTCCCAACTTAATTGTATAAGATGGTATGTTTACTACATTGCCATTGACACAGATGTGGCGGTGTGACACCAACTGACGAGCTGCAGCACGTGTTGGAGCGATGCCCAAACGGTATACTACATTGTCTAGACGACACTCCAATAGCTTCAACAAGTTCTCTCCTGTGATTCCGCCCATGCGTGATGCCATCTCATAGGTGCGTGAGAACTGCTTCTCCAACAAACCATAAGTTGCCTTTGCCTTCTGTTTCTCGCTCAACTGCTCTCCGTACTCAGAGATCTTCTTGCGCTTACGAGCCAATCCGTGCTGCCCTGGAGGGTAGTTACGCTTCTCTAGAGCCTTGTCTGGTCCAAAGATCGCCTCTCCGAATTTCCTCGCAATTTTTGTTTTTGGTCCTATATATCTTCCCATTGTTTTACTTATTTTAAAAACTTAATTTGGTTCTTTTTCCACTTAACATCTATCTTCGTATAGTGCCCCGAGAGCATTATACACGACGACGGTTAGGTGGACGACAACCATTATGTGGCATTGGGGTTACATCGATAATCTCCATAACCTCGATTCCAGCTCCATGAATAGTACGAACCGCTGACTCGCGACCTGCACCTGGACCCTTTACATAAACCTTAACCTTGCGTAATCCCAAGTCGTAAGCAACCTTTGCACAATCCGACGATGCTGTCTGTGCTGCGTATGGGGTATTCTTCTTTGATCCACGAAATCCCATCTTTCCTGCTGATGACCAACTGATTACATCACCCACCTCATTTGTGATAGTGATGATAACGTTATTAAATGTTGAGTGTACATAAACCATACCCTGTACGCCAACCTTAACAACTCTTTTCTTAACTGTTCCAGTCTTTTTTGCCATAACTCTATCGATTACTTAGTTGCCTTTTTCTTGTTTGCCACTGTCTTCTTGCGACCCTTACGTGTACGAGCGTTGTTCTTCGTGCTCTGTCCGCGTACGGGAAGACCCAAACGGTGGCGGATACCACGATAACATCCGATATCCATCAATCGCTTAATATTCAACTGTACAACCGAGCGACACTCGCCCTCTACCTTGATTCCTAGATTCGCAATTGTTGTACGAATTGCAGAAATCTGATCGTCGTTCCAGTCATCTGTCTTGAGGTCATAGCTGATACCTGCCTCATCGAGAATCGCGCGTGATGTACTTCGTCCGATACCATAGATATAGGTCAAAGCGATCTCGCCTCTCTTGTTTTTTGGTAAATCTACACCGACTATACGTGCCATAAATTCTTTTCCTTTTTTTTAGTTAAACGGGATTACCCTTGACGCATTTTAAACTTAGGGTTCTTCTTGCAGATCACGTAAAGTTTGCCTTTACGACGCACGATCTTGCAATCCTCGCTTCTCTTCTTAATTGATGCTTTTACTTTCATTTTCTTGAAGCATTCTTGCGGTGTGGAGATCTCCGAGCTTCACTTGCGCGCCATATTAAAAAACACGCCTAACACTCCAAAACCCCCAAACCAGGTTATTTATACCTAAACGAGATACGTCCCTTACTTAAATCATAAGGTGTCATCTCAACCTTTACTTTATCTCCTGGTAAGATCTTGATGTAATGCATGCGCATCTTACCTGAGATATGGGCCGTGATAACGTGACCGTTATCCAACTCTACTCGAAACATTGCATTACTCAATGCCTCGATTATTGTTCCGTCCCTTTCAATAGCAGTCTGTTTTGCCATAAGAGTTTTTTGTTATTTAAGGTCTGCGCCCCTAATTAATTACCTTCGATAAATGTATAATCCGTTAATATGTCTGGCCCATCTTTGCCAACGGCTACGGCAAACTCAAAGTGTGCCGAGGGTTTGTGATCCTTCGTGCGGACTGTCCATCCGTCGCGTTCGAAAACAACTCCCTTGCCTCCCATATTAATCATCGGTTCTATACAGAGCACCATCCCCTCCTTCAGCAATGGCCCTCTGCCGCGTGATCCGTAGTTTGGAACACCTGGCGCTTCATGCATTTGTCGCCCACAACCATGTCCCTCCAACTCACGTACCACTCCATAGCCAAATCGCTCTGCGTATGACTGAACTGCATACGATATATCGCCTACGCGATTACCCGATTTAGCTTGTGCCGCACCTTGATAAAGAGCCTCTTTGGTGACTGCGAGTAGTTGCGCTACCTCTGGCGCAATCTCTCCAACGGCAAACGTATATGCCGAATCTCCAACAAACCCCTTTAAAAATGTACCGCAATCAACCGATACAATATCGCCTTCACAAAGAATACACTTGTCACTTGGGATACCATGTACAACTTGATCGTTCACCGAAACACACAACGTAGCGGGAAATCCTTGATATCCCAAAAACGCTGGTACAGCTCCGTGCAAGCGGATAAAATCCTCTGCAACACGATCAAGATCTTTGGTCGAGACTCCAGGCTTGATGTGACGTCCTACCTCGGCTAGTGTCTGACTAACCAAGATATTATTCTCTCGCATCAACTCGATCTCTTCCGCGCTCTTCAAATGTATCATCTTTGCCATCTCTAATATCTATTAATGACGACCCTGAATACGACCTGTCTTCATCAGACCGTCATAGTGACGCATCAACAAATAGCTCTCAATCTGCTTTAGAGTGTCAAGAACAACTCCAACCATAATCAACAACGACGTTCCGCCATAGAAATAGGCAAACGCCTGCTGAATCCCCAACAACTTGATTGCGATCGCTGGCAAGATTGCCACGATTGCCAAGAAGAGTGAACCTGGAAGGGTAATTCTCGTCATGACGGTGTCGATATAGCTCACTGTCTGCTTTCCTGGCTTAACACCTGGAATAAAGCCGCCATTGCGCTTCATATCATCTGCCATCATTTGAGGATTTACAATGATTGCTGTGTAAAAATAGGTAAAGGCAATCACCATAACCGCTAGCGTGAAGTTATACCAAAAACCGCTCATGTCACTAAACGCTCCAGCAAAGCCTGGCGCTGAGTTCTGAAACAACATTGGGATAAACATCAAGGCTTGAGCAAAGATGATAGGCATTACATTTGCCGCATTCATCTTCAATGGAATGTACTGACGCACACCGCCATACTGCTTGTTGCCCACGATACGCTTCGCGTACTGTACTGGAATCTTGCGTACTGCTTGAACCAACGCGATAGTCCCCATAAAGACTAAAGCTAGCAACACCAACTCCAAAACCAACATGATGGCACTACCATCAGAGGTCTGGAAACGGGCATTTACCTCGGCCAAAAGGGCGTGTGGAAGACGTGCTACGATACCAATCATAATGATTAGCGACACTCCATTTCCCAATCCCTTGTCAGTAATCTTCTCGCCCAACCACATAACGAACATTGTTCCTGCTATCAAAACGACTGTCGCATAGGCGATAAAACCGAATGAGTTACCAAAAACAAATGACGCTGGCACTTGGTTGTAAAGATTTGCAATGTAGGCTGGTCCCTGCAACAATAGTACTCCTATTGTCAAGAAACGAGTCCACTGATTCATTTTGCGGCGCCCACTCTCACCCTCCTTCTGCATCTTCTGGAAGTAAGGGATCATCATACCCAATAACTGGATGATGATTGAGGCTGTGATATAGGGCATTACACCGAGTCCAAAGATTGCTGCATTGCCAAATGCACCACCAGAGAATACGTTTAGCAGACCCAATAGGCCATTGCTATCCATCTGGTTTGCCAATGCCGAACCCTCTCCCAACAAGTTAGGATTGATTCCCGGTATAACCACAAAGCTACCAAGACGATATATAAGCAGGAGACCCAACGTGTAGATTACACGATTGCGCAACTCCTCAATCTTATATATATTCTTGATGGTTTCAACTACTTTCTTGTTGGTGCCCAACACGATCGCTACGATCAGTAGGATGATGCCAACAATAATATAAGTATTCATAATGTTCGGTTATTAAGATTAATAAACCTAGATGATTAATAAACCTAGATCTTCTCTACGCTGCCGCCTGCTGCGACGATTGCTGCCTCTGCACTCTTCGAAAAGGCGTGTGCCTTAACTGTTAGTGCACGGCTTACTGACCCATTACCTAGGATCTTAACCTTATCCTTGCTCTGAGCAAAGCCTGCTGCGATCAACGACTCGATCGTGATCTCGTTCAACTCACTCTTCGCTGCCAAATCCTCCAATGTAGAGAGGTTAATTGCCTTAAACTCTACACGGTTGATGTTGGTAAATCCGAACTTAGGCAATCGACGCTGCAATGGCATCTGACCTCCCTCGAAACCAAGCTTGCGTGAGTAACCTGAACGCGACTGCGCTCCCTTGTGACCACGTGTCGCTGTACCACCGTGACCTGATCCTGCACCTCGGCCGATTCGCTTCTGGTGGTGTGTTGAACCCGTTGCGGGTTTTAGTTTATTGAGTTCCATTACTTTTTAGCTTAAATACGTTAAAATTTATTTAACCTCCTCCACCTTTACAAGGTGCTTTACGCGCTCGATCATTCCCTTGATGATTACCGAATCATCATGCTCCACGCTCATATTGATCTTGCGTAGACCCAAAGCATCGAGATTCTTGCGCTGACGATCCGATGTGCCACAACGGCTCTTAAGCTGTGTGATTTTCAATCTTGCCATAATTTTCTTCTACTTTTGGGGGTTTAACCGTTAAATACCTGATTCATCGAGATACCGCGAACCTGTGCTACTGAGTATGCATCGCGCAACTCACATAAAGCGTTCACTGTTGCCTTTACCAAGTTGTGTGGATTTGACGATCCCTTACTCTTTGCCAAGACATTCTTGATTCCTACTGACTCCAACACTGCACGCATCGCACCTCCTGCGATGATTCCAGTTCCTGGGGCTGCTGGACGAACCATAACTACTGAACCGCTGTAACGCATCTCCTGCTTGTGTGGAATTGTTCCATTGATGATTGGAATCTTCACCAAATTCTTCTTTGCATCCTCGATTCCCTTTGCGATTGCTGTGGTAACCTCCGATGCCTTTCCCAAACCGTATCCTACTACACCGTTCTCATCTCCAACAACTACGATTGCCGAGAAGGTGAATGTACGACCACCCTTCGTTACCTTGGTAACACGCTGGATGCTTACTAGCTTATCCTTAAGCTCGATCTCGCTTGTGCGTACTTTTATATTACTATTTGCCATACTCTTACTTAGAATTTAAGACCGCCCTCACGAGCTGCATCAGCTAACATTTGTACTCGACCGTGGTATAGGTAACCGTTACGATCAAATGCGACCGTGCTGATTCCCTTTGCGATTGCGCGCTCGGCCGCCAACTTTCCTACCATAGCAGCAACATCTTTCTTTGCTACACCTGCTGTCTCTGCCAAATCCTTTGACGACGCTGTGGCCAAGGTTACACCTGCCATATCGTCAATAAACTGTACATAGATCTGCTTATTGCTACGGAATACTGTCATTCGAGGAGTCTGCGCTGTTCCGCTTACGATCTTGCGAATACGCATCTTGATCCTCGATCTTCTTTCAATTTTACTTAGTGACATATATCGACTCCTTTATTTATTATTTTGCACCTGCAGATTTTCCTGCCTTACGACGGATCTGCTCTCCTACGAAGCGGATACCCTTACCCTTGTATGGCTCTGGCTTGCGCAACGAACGAATCTTTGCTGCTACCTGACCAACCAACTGCTTGTCGATACTCTTCAAAGTAACGATTGGGTTACCCTTCTTCTCTGTTACTGCTGTAGCCTTAACCTCCTCAGGAAGCAACACGTGGATGTCGTGTGAATAGCCCAAGCTAAGCTCCAATACCTGACCCTTAACCTCTGCCTTAAATCCAACTCCGACCAACTCCTGCTTCAACTCGAAGCCCTTAGACACACCAACTACCATGTTGTTAATCAACGCGCGGTACAAACCGTGCATCGAACGGTGACGTGGCTGATTTGTTGGACGCGAAATCAATACCGCTGGGATCTCCTTCTCAGAGTCCTTCTCAGTATAAGATCCAACTTCTACCGTAATATCTGAATCAACCTTCTGACTCAGTGTCCCAAGAGGCCCTTTTACACTTACCACGTTGCCCGACAATACCTCTACAGTAACGCCAGCTGGCAAGGCTACAGGTTGTTTACCAATTCTTGACATTTTAAATTTGTTTTAGTTTTTGTTTAAATACTAGAAGATGTAGCACAATACCTCGCCACCAACATTTGCTCTACGAGCCGCTGCGTCTGTCATGATTCCCTTTGATGTTGACAAAATTGCAACCCCCAAACCATTCTTTACACGTGGCATCTCCTCTACTGAGGCGTAGTGACGCAAACCTGGACGGCTAACACGCTTCAACTCTTTGATAGCATTGGTCTTTGTCTGTGCGTTCCACTTCAACGCGATCTTGATCGTTGGATGACCCTTCTCGTCTGTGTCGAACTTGTACGCTAGGATGTAACCCTGCTCGTGGAGGATCTTTGTGATCTCTCGCTTAATTTTTGAACCAGGAGCTTCAACCACCTTGTGATTGGCTTTCACTGCATTTCTAATTCTCGTTAGAAAATCCGCTATTGGATCTGTCATAATGAATTAAAAGTTAAAATTAGTTATTAATAAAATTTTATTCGCAAAGACTTGACTATCACCACAATACACCCATCACCACCAAACAAGATACCCAGCCCCCACTTCTTATGCACACGATTTTCGCACACATAAGCGGGCAAATATAAGCATAATTTTCCAATTATCAGCCTTTTACGCCAAATATTTACAAAAAAATGTTAGCACTCCAACCATTACATATCGCTTTGCTAACATTCTCCCCTTTACTATTGGCTCTCGCAGCTCTTTGCTATCCACTCCCAAAGAGCAGAAAATAACCACAAACCCACACCGATCAATCCATCAAAAGAATCAAACAATGCATACAATAGAAAAGGTACAAATCGAAACCGCTTCACCCACCAAATCCAACAAGAAGTTACCGTCCACGACGACACTTTTCTCGAACGATTCGAGCAGACTAATAAAGCCTCAATTCCTATGAGGTGTAGACTCTTTTGCAGCGCTTGCGCAACCACATCGTGCCTCGACTATCTCGACACACTCCAAGTATAACCTTTTTTAATATCAGCAGCAGCGGCCGACTCCACTCTTCGCGGAGCAGCCCCTACTACCTCTATCTCTTCAACCCACATCCATTGCCCATTGTGCAACGGAGTAGGCTCATACTACCAACTAGCCTTTGTTACGCCTGGGATCAAACCGTTCGATGCCATCTCACGGAACTGGATACGGCTGATTCCGAACATACGCATATATCCCTTTGGACGACCAGTGATCATGCAACGGTTGTGCTGACGAATTGGATTTGAGTTGCGTGGCAACTTCGACAAGGCGATCCATGCCTCCTCGTGATCCATCTCTCCCGACTTAACCTTTGCTGCGATCTCCTCGCGCTTATGTGCATAACGCTTTGCAAGCTTCTCACGCTTTACCTCGCGTGCCTTCATTGACTCTTTTGCCATAGCTTATTGGTTGTTTTTTGCGTTTTTAAATGGTAGACCAAATGCCTTCAATAGTGCATAGCCCTCCTCGTCTGTCTTTGCAGTGGTAACAAATGTAACCTCCATACCGAAGATCTTAGTGATCTTGTCGATATCGATCTCTGGGAAGATGATCTGCTCAGTGATTCCCAAGGTATAGTTACCCTGACCATCGAACTTATCGTTGATTCCCTTGAAGTCGCGGATACGTGGCATCGCTACGGCTACCAATCTCTCCAAAAACTCATACATGCGATTTGCGCGCAATGTAACGCGAACACCGATTGGCATTCCCTTACGGAGCTTAAAGTTTGAGATATCCTTGCGTGACTTTGTCTGTACTGCCTTCTGACCTGTTATCTGCGTAAGCTCAACCTGTGCAATGTCGATAAGCTTCTTATCGGCTACTGCCTGACCCATACCCTGATTGATAACGATCTTCTCTAGGCGAGGGCACTCCATAACGCTTGAGTACCCAAACTCCTTCATAAGTGCAGCTACTATCTGCTCCTTATACTGTGTTTTAAGTGTTGGAACGTATGACATTATTTAATTTCCTCCCCTGATTTTTTTGAGAAACGTACTAATTTACCATTTTCACCTGCCTTACGACCCGTACGAGTTGGCTTGCCACTCTTTGCGTCGATGATCTGCAAGTTGGAGATATGCAAAGCAGCCTCCTGCTCTACGATACCACCCTGTGGGTTCTCTGCACTTGGCTTCTGTGCCTTCTTAACTAGGTTTACCCCCTCGACGATAGCGCGCTCTTTAGCTACACTTACCGAGAGAACCTTGCCCGACTGACCCTTATTATCGCCTGCGATAACCTGTACCAAGTCTCCCTTCTTTATATGCAATTTAACTGACATATTCGAATTCTTTATTAAATTTACAATACCTCTGGTGCCAACGAGATGATCTTCATAAATTGGTCGCGTAGCTCACGTGCTACAGGCCCAAAGATACGAGTTCCTCTCATCTCACCTTGGTTATTTAGGAGTACTACGGCATTGTCATCGAAGCGAATGTACGATCCATTTGGACGACGGATCTCCTTGCTTGTTCTAACGATAACCGCCTTCGATACTGTACCCTTCTTCACATCGCCAGATGGAGATGCGCTCTTTACTGTTACGACGATCTTATCGCCTACAGATGCGTATCTGCGCTTTGTACCACCAAGTACGCGGATACATAGTACCTCCTTGGCGCCACTGTTATCAGCTACGGATAGTCTACTCTCTTGCTGTATCATAACTACTTAGCTTTTTCAATAATTTGTACTAATCTCCAACGCTTTGTCTTGCTCAATGGTCGTGTCTCCATGATGCGGACTGTATCGCCTGACTTTACACTCTCATCCAAGCACTCCGCAACAAACTTCGTTGTCTTGTTTACGAACTTACCATAGATAGGGTGCTTAACCTTACGTGCAACCGCTACGACAATCGTCTTTTCCATTTTTGCGCTGACTACAACGCCAATACGCTCTTTTCTAAGATTTCTTTCCATAGTGGTAATTAACATTTTTCGGTTTTCTCGCCCAATACTGTCATCATCAATGCGATTTCTCGACGAGATTTTTTAATGATTGAAGGGTTCTCAATAGGTGAGATTGCGTGTTGAATCTTCAACTTCGAAAGCTCTGCCTTCGATGCCTCGATGCGCTCCTGCAAATCCTTTACTGAGAGCTCCTTAACTTCTGAAATTTTCATCTGTTAACTGTTTTAATTTGATTCAACATAATCACGACGAACAATAAACTTCGTTGTGATTGGCAACTTCTGTGCGCCCAAACGCAATGCCTCCTGAGCAACCTCCAACGACACGCCCTCTGCCTCAAACAGGATACGTCCTGGGGTAACAGGTGCTACGAATCCCTCAGGATTACCTTTTCCCTTACCCATACGAACCTCGGCTGGCTTCTTTGTAATTGGTTTGTCTGGAAATATACGAATCCAGAGCTGTCCCTCACGCTTCATATGACGTGTGATAGCCTGACGTGCTGCCTCGATCTGACGACCTGTGATCCACGCTGACTCCAACGCCTTAATTGCAAACGATCCGAATGAAAGTTGGTTACCTCTTTGAGCTATACCCTTCATGCGACCTTTTTGCACTCTTCTAAACTTGGTCTTTTTTGGCTGTAACATTTTTGTTTTGCTTTAAAAGGTAACTACTTACTATTATTATTGCGACGCTTGTTGTTACGATCTCCACGACGATCGCCGCGACGATCGCCTCGACGATCTCCACGATCAGATCCGCCCTGTGATGCTGCACCCTTCTGTGATGCTGCACTTGCGATCTCAAACAAATCACGCTTGCCATAGACGATACCCTGACAGATCCAAACCTTAACTCCCAAGATTCCAACCTTTGTCAACGCCTCTGTCAACGAGTAATCTACATCTGCACGGAATGTGTGTAGTGGAATTCGTCCCTCCTTAACGGTCTCCGAACGTGCCATCTCGGCTCCTCCTACTCGACCCGATACCTGAACCTTGATTCCCTCGGCTCCCATACGCATTGTCGATGCAACAGTTGTCTTGATTGCGCGACGGAACGAAACGCGTCCCTCCAACTGGCGTGCGATATTTCGACCTACGATGACCGCATCCAACTCTGGACGCTTTACCTCGAAGATATTGATCTGAATATCCTTGCCTGTAAGGCGCTTCAACTCCTCCTTCAACTTATCAACCTCTGATCCTCCCTTTCCGATGATGATTCCTGGACGTGCCGTAGAGATAGTTACAGTAACTAGCTTCAAGCTACGCTCGATGATAATCTTCGAGATACTCGCCTTTGCCAAACGAACATCTAGGTACTTACGAATCTTAGCGTCCTCTACCAACTTCTCTGAGAAGTCGCGACCACCATACCAGTTAGAATCCCAACCTTTGATGATACCTAGACGATTTGCTATTGGATTTACTTTCTGTCCCATCGTTTACTCTTTTTCTGCAATTACCATTTTATCTACTACGATCGTAACGTGGTTAGAACGCTTACGAATGCGGTGTGCGCGACCCTGTGGAGCTGCCTGAATACGCTTTAGCATTCGCGCTGAATCCACAAAAATCTCCTTTACACAAAGCTGTGAATCCTCCAAACGCTCTGCTGGATTCTTCGCCTCCCAGTTTGCAATCGCTGAACGTAGCAACTTCTCCATACGGATCGATGCCTCCTTCTTCGAGTAACGTAGGATTCCCAACGCCTTGTTTATCTCAACGCCTCGGATGATGTCTGCTACCAGACGCATCTTACGTGGAGATGTAGGGCAGTCTCGCAAAATAGCTATCGCCTTCTGCTTCTTTTCGGCCTTCAATTGTGCGGCCATATTTGATTTTCTTGCACCCATTTCTTAACTATTTTTTCTTGTTACCTCCGTGACCGCGGAAATTACGTGTAGGCGCAAACTCTCCTAGCTTGTGTCCTACCATATTCTCTGTGACGTAGACGGGAATAAACTTATTTCCGTTGTGTACGGCTATCGTCTGACCTACAAAATCTGGCGATATCATACTTGCACGTGACCATGTCTTAATTACAGACTTCTTTGTGCTATCTGCCTGTGCCATTACTTTAGCATCTAGCTTCGGGTCTATAAATGGTCCTTTTTTCAATGAACGGCTCATGTATGTACTCTATTTAATTATTTTTTCTTCTTTGAAATAATAAACTTAGAGGTCGTCTTCTTAGGATTACGTGTCTTATAACCCTTAGCAAGCAAACCTTTTCGTGATCGTGGATGACCTCCTGATGAGCGACCCTCACCACCACCCATTGGGTGATCTACTGGATTCATCACGACACCTCGGTTTCTTGGACGACGACCCAACCAACGGCGACGACCCGCTTTTCCCGAACTCTCTAGATTGTGATCTGCGTTCGATACTACACCGACCGTTGCGCGACAAGTTACGAGTACCATACGTGTCTCGCCTGAAGGCAACTTAATTACTGCATACTTACCCTCGCGTGCCAACAACTGTGCATAAGATCCCGCTGAACGTGCCATTGCAGCACCCTGACCCGGATACAACTCGATGTTGTGAATGATCGTTCCCAATGGAATCTCGCTCAACAACAATGTGTTTCCTAGATCTGGCGTTGCGCCAACTCCGCTCATAATAGTCTGGCCTACTTCCAATCCGTTTGGCGCCAAAATATAGCGCTTCTCGCCATCTGCGTAGACTACCAAGGCAATACGTGCTGTACGATTTGGATCATACTCGATTGTCTTTACAGTTGCAGCGATGCCATCCTTATTGCGCTTGAAGTCGACGTTACGATACATCTGCTTGTGTCCACCACCAATGTAGCGAACTGTCATCTTTCCTGTATTGTTACGACCGCCTGAACTCTTCTTTGGACTTAGCAACGACTTTTCAGGTACACTTGCTGTGATCTCACTAAATGTACCGATGATCTTGTGTCTTGTACCAGGTGTTACTGGTTTAAACTTTCTTACTGCCATCTTCTATTAGATATTACTGTAAAAATCAATCTTGTCTCCATCCTTCAAGGTAACTACCGCCTTCTTGAAGTTATTTGCACGACCCTTCAATAGGCCTGCCTTTGTAAAACGGCTCTTTGCTTTTCCCATGTAGTTGCATGTATTAACGTCCTCTACTACAACGTTATACATCTGCTCAACTGCCTCGCGAATCTGAAGCTTGTTGGCGCGTACATCTACAATAAAACCGTAGCGATTCAACTTCTCGCCCTGAATCGTCATCTTCTCGGTTAATACCGGCTTAATTATAATCTCCATTTCAGTACCTTGTGATTAAGCTAACATTACATTCAATACATTCTCTGCGCCCTCTACCAAGACCATTGCCGAACAATTCATCACCTCATAGGTGTTGAGGTTCTTTGCCAAGATTGTCTTAACATATGGCAAGTTGCGTACTGAAAGCTGTAGATAGTGGTTTGAATCTGGCAATACCAACAAAACCTTCTTATCCGATACTTTCAACGCGTCTACCAACGCTACGGCTGCCTTTGTCTTTGGTGCATCAAATGCGATCTGCTCTACTACGCTAATTGCGCCTGCCTGTGCCTTGTATGTCAAAGCGCTACGACGTGCCAACTGCTTGAGCTTCTTATTCAACTTGAAGTGGTAGTCACGTGGCTGTGGGCCAAATACACGTCCTCCGCCTACGAATAGTGGTGACTTGATGCTTCCACAACGTGCGCCGCCAGTTCCTTTCTGACGCTTCAACTTACGTGTAGATCCTGCGACCTCATTACGTTGCTTTGACTTGTGAGTACCTTGACGCTGATCAGCCAAATACTGCTTTACGTCCAAGTAGATTGCGTGGTCATTAGCCTCCACGCCGAAAACACCATCTGAAAGTACTACTTTACGACCTGTCTCCTGTCCTTGTGTGTTTAATACAGCTAATTCCATTCTACTTCTCAATTGTTAAATAAGAACCCTTCGCTCCTGGAATAGAACCCTTAACCAAGATAAGGTTGCTCTCAGGAATTACTTTTAATACTTTCAAGTTAAGAATCTTAACTTGGTCGCCACCCATCTGGCCTGGCAAACGCTTGCCCTTGAATACACGTGATGGATACGATGACGCTCCCAATGATCCTGGCTTACGCTGACGGTTGTGCTGACCATGGGTCGCACCTCCTACTCCACCAAATCCATGGCGCTTTACAACACCCTGAAAACCGCGTCCCTTTGAGATCCCTGTCACATCGACCCAATCCTCCTCGTTGAAGATGTCTACTGTGATCTGATCTCCAAGATTCACATCCGAAATACCCTTAAACTCAGCTAGCTTACGCTTAGGGGTAGTTCCTGCTTTCTTGAAGTGTCCTAACAAACTGCTGCTGGTGTGCTTTTCACTCTTGTCGTCATAGGCAATCTGTACAGCCTCGTAGCTATCTTTCTCGAGACTTCTGATTTGCGTAACTACACACGGACCAGCCTCAATTACAGTGCATGGTATGTTCTTACCCTCGGCACTGTACACGGAAGTCATTCCGATTTTCTTTCCAATTAGTCCTGACATTTTTGTCGAATTACGTTTGTTATAAAAAAAGTGATCTATGAAAATCACAGCGAGCGGTGGCAAGCAAGTAACGGCTCCCTGCCCCTACCCTCTGTGATTGAACATTTTCTCTATTCAACTATCTTTTACAATAGTCAAATTATGCTTTTACCTTAATCTCTACCTCAACTCCCGATGGAAGTTCCAACTTCATCAATGCGTCGATGGTCTTTGGTGTCGATGAGTAGATATCTAGTATGCGCTTGTGTGTGCAAAACTGAAACTGCTCACGTGCCTTCTTATTCACGAACGTTGAACGGTTCACTGTGAATATCTGCTTACGTGTTGGCAATGGTACTGGGCCGCTTACGGTTGCACCTGTGCCTGTCACAGTCTTTACGATCTTCTCTGACGATTTGTCTACGAGATTATGGTCGAAAGACTTGAGTTTGATTCTAATCTTCTGATTCATATTATTATACTATTCTAATCCCTTAACTTTACCACTTGACTTCTCGATGATCTCCTTAGCCAAACCTGCTGGTACCTCCTCGAAGTGTGAGAACTCCATTGAAGATGTTGCACGGCCAGATGAAATCGTACGCAATACTGTAACGTATCCAAACATCTCTGACAATGGAACCTTAGCCTTAACCACGCGAGCTGTACCCTTTGACTCCATTCCTGAAATCTGACCACGTCGCTTGTTCAAGTCTCCGATGATATCTCCCATTGACTCCTCTGGTGTCACAACCTCAACATTCATGATTGGCTCCATGATAACCGATCCAGCCTTAGGTGCTGCAACACGGAAACCATTACGAGCACAGATCTCGAACGACAACTGATCTGAATCGACATTGTGGTATGATCCATCCTTAAGCGTAACCTTCATCGAGTCGATAACATAACCTGCCATCGCTCCGTTGGCCATTGCTGAAGCAAATCCCTTCTGTACAGCTGGGATAAACTCCTTAGGAATGTTTCCTCCCTTAACCTCGTCAGAAAAGATAAGACCTGTCTGTCCCTCATCTGCTGGTCCGATCTCGAAGATGATATCGGCAAACTTACCACGACCTCCAGTCTGCTTCTTGAACACCTCACGGTGCTGAACAGTCTTAGTCAAAGCCTCCTTATAGTTAACCTGTGGTGCTCCCTGGTTGATCTCCACGTTGAACTCGCGACGCAAACGGTCTACGATGATATCCAAGTGAAGCTCGCCCATTCCGCTAATCACGGTCTGACCAGAATCCTCGTCAGTGTGGACTGTAAAGGTTGGATCCTCCTCGGCCAACTTAGCCAATGCGATTCCTAACTTATCCATATCCTTCTGAGTCTTTGGCTCTACTGCCAATCCGATAACTGGCTCTGGGAATGTCATCTGCTCCAATGTGATAGGTGCATTCTCAGCACACAAGGTATCTCCAGTGCGGATCTCCTTGAATCCTACCGCTGCACAGATATCTCCTGCCTCGACAGTCTCCATTGGGTTCTGCTTGTTGGCGTGCATCTGATAGATACGGCTGATACGCTCGCGCTTGTTGCTACGTGCATTCAACACATATGATCCTGCATCCAACTTGCCAGAGTAGACACGAACAAACGCCAAACGACCTACGAAAGGATCGGTAGCGATCTTGAACGCCAAACCACAGAATGGCTCATCTGACGATGCCTCACGCGCCTCATCCTCGTCTGTCTTAGGGTTGATACCCTTAACAGCTGGCAAGTCAAGTGGTGATGGCAAGAACGCCATGATGTAATCCAACAACTTCTGAACTCCCTTGTTGTGGAATGATGATCCGCACAACATTGGAACGATCTGCATAGAGATTGTTGCCTCGCGAATTGCAACCAACAACTCCTCTGCTGTGATAGAATCTGGATCCTCGAAGAACTTCTCCATCAACGCATCGTCCGTCGCTGCTACCTCCTCGATAAGCTCCGCACGCCACTGAGCAGCCTCCTCAGCCATCTCTACTGGGATCTCGCGGATCTCGAAGTTATCACGAACAGTCTTATCGTCGTAGTAATAGATCGCATTGTTATACACAAGGTCGATCAAACCCTCGAACTTATCCTCTGCTCCGATTGGAAGTACAACTGGAATAGCCTTCGCTCCGAAGTGCTCCTTGATCTGCGAACACACCGCATAGAAGTCTGCTCCCGTACGATCCATCTTATTAACGTATCCCATACGAGGTACGTTATACTTATCTGCCTGTCGCCACACAGTCTCCGACTGTGGCTCAACACCTCCTACTGCACAGAATGTTGCAACTGCACCATCGAGTACGCGCAACGAACGCTCTACCTCGACCGTAAAATCAACGTGACCTGGGGTGTCGATCAAGTTCATCTGATATTGATTGCCCTTGTAATCCCAGAATGCTGTTGTTGCAGCAGATGTGATAGTGATACCGCGCTCCTGCTCCTGAACCATCCAGTCCATAGTTGCGCCACCATCGTGAACCTCTCCGATCTTGTGAGTCTTTCCTGTGTAGAAAAGAATACGCTCCGAAGTGGTTGTCTTTCCAGCATCGATGTGTGCCATGATGCCGAAGTTACGTGTATATTTAAGGTTTCTAGCCATTTTGCTCCTTTTTGTTTATATATATTATATAGGTATATTAAAATCTAAAGTGAGCAAACGCCTTATTCGCCTCTGCCATACGGTGCATCTCCTCTTTACGCTTGAATGCTGCACCCTGCTGATTGTATGCATCAACGATCTCAGCGGATAGTTTCTCTGCCATTGACTTTCCAGCGCGCTTGCGAGAATAAAGAACAAGATTTTTCATTGATATAGAAGTCTTGCGCTCTGGACGTACCTCCATTGGAACTTGGAATGTTGCACCTCCGATTCGCTTTGACTTAACTTCGACTTGGGGTGTGATATTCTCTAGTGCTTGTTTCCAAACATCAAGTGGAGATTTATCAGCATCCTTCATCTTCTTACCTACTAGCTCCAACGAATCGTAGAAGATTGTGTAGGCAATACTCTTCTTGCCGTCCAACATAAGGTTGTTCACGAAACGAGTTACCTCGCAGTCGCCGAACTTAGGATCGGGAAGTAGAATGTGCTTTTTTGGCTTAGCTTTTCTCATTGCTTTCTAAACTACTGTTTCTAATTTGTTAATTTACTTTTTTGCTGCCTTTGGGCGCTTTGTACCGTACTTAGAGCGACGCTGTGTACGTCCATCGACTCCCGCTGAGTCCAATGCTCCGCGAACCAAGTGATAACGAACTCCTGGAAGATCCTTAACACGGCCACCGCGAACCAATACGATTGAGTGCTCCTGCAAGTTGTGTCCCTCTCCTGGGATGTAAGCATTGACCTCCTTGCCATTGGTCAATCGCACACGTGCCACTTTACGCATAGCCGAGTTTGGCTTCTTTGGTGTAGTCGTGTAAACACGTGTACATACACCACGGCGCTGTGGACATGCAGCCAAGGCTGGAGACTTACTTTTGTACTCCAATTTCACTCGACCGCTTCTTACTAACTGTTGAATAGTTGGCATTTTAACGTTTTGTCCTTTAATTTGTTAAATAAAATTCTCACCCTACTGGGCTTCTATACCCCCAATAGGACTGCAAAGATAAGTGTAATTTTTGGAATAACCATCATTTCCACAACATTTTTTACACCTAAAGTGCTGATTTTCTATCATTTTGTGCAAAAATCGACCATCCGCCCCATCCGCTCGCTCTTTGCCACCACACAAACCATGCAATTGTCCGACCGCACACCCCCTCATTGGCACACTATTTGCCCACTAAATGAGTTGAAACTATTTAAAAAATTTAATCTCATGAAAAGAAAACTTTACACTCTACTATTGGCCTGCACGATCATCCTACTTGCAGCCTGCACAACGGCTCAAAAGGGCGAATGGAGCAAGCAGGAGCGCAAAACCATGCGTCGCGCCTTGCACGAATATCGCGAGATGGTCTACCTTGCCGAGCTAAGCGATGCTCAATTTTTTATCTTTGGCGATCAGCTCATGGATGCAGTCGAGATGACCTATCCCGACTTCTCGGATGTCATTGAATTCCCCTATCTCGACGACACTATCCGCGCCTATATCACCACGACGATCTTGGAGCAGTTGGATGCCGATGGGGCGAATATGCGCTACATCTACCCCTACCGCACGCTTCGCAAGGAGGGTCGCCTGCCCGAAGGTTTGACGCGTAGTGAGCAGCGCACGTTCTACAAATGTTTAGCTCGCAAGATCAACGCTGAGTACTCCACGTTTGAGTCGTTCTTTTGGGCAGTTGCTGCGGACACGACGAACATGAGCAAGATAGCGACATTCCAGAGCGCCTGCGCGAAGTCGCTCTTCGACTGGCCAAATAACAAATAAGCAAAAGGCGAAACACAGTTTCGCAAAGCTCCGCGGCGAGCACGCCGCCGCCGCCCGCGCAGGGCAGTGGTGCGCAAGCAATGCCCGACACTCCTGGGCGACTTTTTCAAAGAAAAAGTCGCCCAGGAGTGCATCGGCTCACAAGAGCCGACACCCACAACGACACCCACAACCCGCGAACCCGTGGGGCTGCGAACTAAAAAAGAGTGAAGCGAGACAAAAACACAAGTTACAGAGGCGACAGCCCACGAACCCGTGGGAGTAAACTATCAGAAATAATATTTGTAAGATATTCCAAATAGCGGCAAGCTCGCAGACGCATCAATAACGTTGCCGATTAAGAAATCATCATAAAACACATATTCTCCATCAGGTATATAATTCTCCATATAACCCTTATCATAAACTGGCGTTAAATCAAATCGCATATACAAAGCAAACAAACCATGCCTCCACCTCGCCCCAAAAGACACAGTTGTCGAGAGATTATTTTTATTCATAAACAAAGGAGCCGAAAACGATGTCTTTTTAAATGAATCATCATAATAATAGCCCGTTACATTATAAACCGGCTCTCCCCTATTTGCATTACACCCAACACCAACAGAGAATGGCAAACTAAAAGTTCGCCCCTTAGTCACATTGAGATGCAACATCGCAGCTGCACTTAACTGGTTCAAAGACAAACTACCATAACTACCTAATGTCGTATAGACACCAGAGACCGAGAAGTTCAACCGCTGGTCAGTGCTACCGAACAAGACCTCTAACGGGAAGGATCCACCCATATAATCCCCCGACATCAACCAATCCGCACCAAATCCTATCGATACTCTCTTTATAAATTTTGAATCATACTTCGATTCCTCGCGTGTCTCCTCCAACTGTTTTTCCGAAATAGAATTCACCGCATTATTCATGAAATTATCTCTCTGAAATCGCTCTATTTTACCAACTGCCACCTCGTGCATGATGTGAAGTTTTTGAAGATTTGATTGCATATCAACACATTCAGGCATAGTCTCTAGCGCCAGTGCCGAATACCCAATATTCGATAAATTATTAGTTCGCTGCATTATCGAAACACGCTTTTCCCAATATGCTACACTATCCTTATATCTTTTCAAATCACTCTTTTGTTGTAATGCAGCACCCTCCTTAATTAACTTTTGAGCCGACCAATCCATACTCTCCTTACTAGGCTCACTTAACATTAATTCCATATCCGACTCCTTTATTGAGTAGGTTGAACCATCCATATACTGAATGTATATTGAGAATAACTTCACTCTATCGGCCGAGTAATTATATATCACATTACTCCAACTTCCACCACCTCTTTCGTCAAATTCAACAGGACCCGTATCTCTACCTCCAACCGAACTAGTATGCCTAATATCACAACTTACTCTATCATCTACCGCATTATATACTGATCCATTCCACGTTAAATATTTAATTGTTTTATTAGATTTATTTGTGTAATAAAAACTATAATCACAACCTCCAGCACTATTAGGCGAACTAAGGCGCGCGCTGCGTATGGCTATTGTTTTAATAGCCGTTCTCGCTGAAGATGTTAGACTTTTCGCCCAATTATTATACCTTTTATTATACTCCAATTCACACTGCGTCTTATAATCAAGAATAGCTTTTTGCTCAATAGAGTCGATGATATGAGGCAATGATTTATGCATAATAGAGTACACCTCCAATTTAGATTCACTCAAAATCCGATATGATTCTATTACTTGGGTTGCATTATAAATATCATTATCCAAAAGCTCTTTTTCATCAATCAATCCAGCGAAGGTTTTATCCAGGGATTTATTCACCTCTTCTAATTCTACATTTGTAGCTACACACTCTTTAGGCATATAATACAACTCACCACTATACACAACTAAATATGTATCATAATACAACTGCATTTTAGCATTAAGGAGACCCACAACCTCAACTTCAGTTGATTTTCGAATGCTCTTTTTTTTATGATCACCAAGATACGTTACACGCCTTGTAGAGTTTTGCTCTTGCGACAGGTCTTTTGGCGGATATTCTCCTGCATCAATTTTATTAACCTTATACAAAACTACATCTTCTACAGTTGTTAGATAAAAATGATTGTCAGGCGATATCCAAGTCACATTCTGCAGATTAGAATTTGACGCATAGATTGTTCCACTTAAGGATGTCACCATACAAATTAAAAACAGTAATTTATTTCTCATAACTACAATCAAAGTATTATATGCACATCCTTTTATTCGGCTCTATAAATTAGCATTAAAATTTCAACCAAAGTATGGCCACAAAAAAATGCGTGGTCAATACTAATCAGCTAGAAGGTACGACCAAGCACCCATCCTCAAATAAGTAAAGCCCACGCAAAGCGTGAGCGTTTAACTTATTGTTCTTTGAGGATATTAAAATTGGTCGTTTTTCTAACTCAAAACAATAGCAAACGCTATAATATATGTGCGACTAACATTATCACCCTGTTAATCACTCACAAACTTAGCAAAAATATACCGAATGTCCAAATCTAAAATAAAATCGCTAGTTCCCATAGACTGACGTACAGAATATAGCGATAGGCTACATCATTATAAATAGAATAAGACCTACCTACACAAAGACGCTGAGGGCACCAAATGGTGCCCTCAGCGTCTTTAGGTCTCGATCGACCTAACACTCTAAAAAGATGTGATACTACTTCTTATCTACTGCGAAGAAGTCCTTGATCTCGTCATTCAATACTACGCTCTCCTTGAAGATATACGCGCCAGTCTTGTCAGACTTCACCATCTTAATGCACTTTGTGTGCTGCTTTCCTGTACCCGTCTTAAGGGTCGCAACTACTTTCTTTGCCATTTTGCTTTAACTTAACGTTACCTGTTACTACTTAATCTCGCGATGCAATGTCACCTTCTTCAAATATGGATTGTACTTCTTGCGCTCCATACGATCTGGCGTGTTCTTCTTGTTCTTTGTTGTGATATAGCGAGACATTCCTGCTACGCCACTCTCACGCTGCTCAGTACACTCTAGGATGACCTGAACTCTGTTTCCTTTTTTTGCCATTTCTTAAACGTTACTTTTAATAAACCTTCTTTGGTGCTACAGCCTCACGCAATGCAACGGCCAAACCCTTCTTGTTGATTGTCTTCATTCCTGCCGCAGAGACCTTCAATGTGATCCAGCGACCCTCCTCCTCAGACCAAAAACGCTTAGTTCTCAAGTTAGGACTGAACGTGCGCTTGGTCTTGTGGTGTGAGTGAGAAACATTGTTACCCACCATCACCTTCTTTCCAGTGATTTCGCAAATTTTCATCTATATATTTTTTTAAGTTTTACCTCTACCATACAAATAGAGGAGCGCAAATATAGTAATTATTTGTGACATCACAAACAAAAGTTGGTTTTTTTTACACAAATCACACTCCGACACCACTCCGACTTTGCTATTCACCGCTTTTTAATTACCTTTGTAATTAGATAATTATGGCATCATGAAGAACATATTTAATTATTTTACACTCGCGGCAGCAGCTGTCGTGGGGTTAGTCTCGTGCGAGATCTCATTCGAAGATAACAACGACATTTTAGCAAGTGGCAACACAACCACCCTATACGCCTCAACCCCAAGCCAAACACGCGTCTCGTTTGCTGAGGACGACGCGAGCAACATCAACCTCACATGGGAGGTGGAGGACGAGTTCACGCTCTACGATACCGACGGCGAGTATGTCGGCCAATTCAGCTGCACCGATGCTGCCACTGGCCGATTTGAATCCGACGACGCGGTGCTCTCCAATGGGGAGAGCTACACGGCTAAGTACAACGAGCAGGAGGATATATCGTCTCAAAACGGTGACGCTATCTCGCAGCTCGACGAGGCGTGTCAGATGGTGGCGACATTCACCTATGGCGACGACGCATCGATCGAATTCTCGCACACGATGGCGGTGATGACCTTCACCTTCACCAGCACTGATCGCCCTGCGAAGTTGATATTCGATAATGGCACAGTGAGCTACACTGTAACATATAGCGACATTGCGCCTGTGAATGGCTACTACACCTCACACATCATGATCCACCCATGCGACGCGACCGAGCGCACGTTGAGCTTCTCGCTACTCGATGGCGAGGGCACAGCCTACGACATTCGCACGGTGACCACCACCAAGGAGTATGAGGCAGGAGTTCGCTACACCTCGCCCGTGTCGCAGCTCGCCCCCACGATCATGTTGGGCAGCGGAACAGAGGCAGACCCCTACCAGATCGCCACAACCACACAGCTGCGCGACATAGCCACAGCCGTTAACGACGGCACGACGACCTACGAGGGTGAGCACTTCGTGATGATGAACAACATCGACTTGAAGGGTGAGGAGTTTACGGCAATCGGCACTGAGAATAAACCATTCAGCGGCACATTCGACGGTGGCGGCTACGAGGTTTCGGGGTTGTATATCAACAAATATGGCTCTGTTTATTACAACTACCAAGCCCTCTTTGGCTACATCTCTGGCGCAACGATCCAGAATCTAGACGTAAGCGGCAGTGTAACCATCGAGGCATCTTCGTGGCTAGAGTATATCGGTGGCGTTGTGGGATATGCCACATCCTCTACGATTTCGAACTGTTATAGCAATGTAGCAGTAACCACAAGTGCCCCAGATAGCAATAGCAACATTGGCGGTATCGTAGGATATGCGAAAAATGTATCAATAACCAATTGCTATAACTTAGCCGATATATCGGGAAGCGGTAGTTATATAGGTGGTATTATGGGATATACCTACAATGCGACAACAACCAACTGCTACAATTTGGCAACGATCAGCGGAGTTAAGAATATCGGTGGCATTATAGGATACGGCACATACGGCTCTTCTGTTATCAACAGCTACAATACCGCAGCGATCGAGGGATCGGAGAATGTAGGCGGTGCCGTGGGATACTTCTCACAGAGCACCTCAACAATCAACAGCTACAACACTGGAGCAGTCAAAGGATCGAGCTATGTAGGTGGAGTTGTAGGCCGTCTCCAGAACGCTACCGCAACCAACTGCTACAATTCTGCTACCGTAGAGGGATCAAGCAATATCGGCGGAGTCATTGGATACGCTAGCTACTATACAATCACCAACTGCTACTACAACAACACCGCCTTCACGGCCACCACATCGTATGGCAGCGGCTATGCTAGCAGCTATATGCAGTCGACAAATTTCGCAAAGGAGTTGAACAACAACGCCTATGCATACAACAGCGAGAACACCTCGGCCACTCAGACCTGCGCATGGGCGGCTGTCGCGAATAGCTACCCAACGCTCGACTACACAGCTACGCCAAGCTACTCCGAGCTAGAGACTCCCGACCCCGACATAGTGCTCAACGACGGAGTATACGAGATCTACAACGCTGCAGGCATGCAGGCCTTTGCCGATCTGGTGAATGGAGAGAGCAACACGAGCAGAGCTATCACATCGGGCGACGGCTTTGCAACATTCGAAGTGGTAAACCGAGAGATCAGCGGTAAGTTGATGGACGATATCACGCTAGAGGAGCGCGCGTGGAGTCCCATTGGCAGCAGTAGTTCGATGTTCAAAGGGTCATTAGATGGCGATGGTCTGACCATCTATGGGTTGCAGATCGACTCGCAATCGGAGGGTCAATCCCTATTTGGATACATCAGCGGAGCGACTATCGAGAACCTCACTGTCGAGGGTGCGATCTCGGGCACAACCTATGTCGGAGGCATCGTGGCGTATGCCAGCAGCTCGACAATCAACAACTGCCACAACAAGGTTGTCGTAGTTGGAACCACCAAATATATAGGTGGTATTGCAGGAGATGCAAACTCAACGACCATCATCAATTGTAGCAACTCGGCCACTGTGACGGGTGGTGAGAGTAGCACATATATAGGCGGCATCGCAGGACGTGCCGCTACAACAGTCAACTGCTACAACTCGGCCAAAGTTTCGGGCGGCAGCTATGTGGGCGGTGTATCGGGATCTGCCACGACAATGGACAACTGCTACAACTCGGCCGAGGTCGCAGGCAGCAGCGACGTGGGAGGTGCAACGGGATCTACGTTAACAGATCTCACCAACACCTACTACAATCGTGACGCATACTTGAGTCTTACCTCCAGATCGAATGACGACAATATGTTTAGCTCGAATATGCGCTCCGAGAGCTTCGTGACGTTAATGAACAATGGCGCAAGCAGCTACAACAGCAGCTTAAGCAACAGCAGCGCACAAACGGCCTATGGTTGGAGCCAAGTCGATAACAACTTCCCAACCATCGACAAGGAGGCAACCCCTGCCACCAAAGATCTACTCACCGCAGTAGGTGCAGGCACAGAGTCGTCGCCTTATCTAATACAGATGGGTTTGCAGCTTCGTGAGCTATCGACGGTGGTTGACGGTGGCGAATCATTTGCTGGCAAATACTTCAAAATGGATCAAAACATCGACCTCGGAGGTGTAACTGGAGCTGGAGAGTCAAATACATACTATACCTTCAACCCAATTGGATACAGCGACACAGATGGTTCCCGCACATTCAGCGGCAACTTCGATGGTGGCGAGTTCACCATATCGGGACTCTACATCAACTCATTGAGCGAGGATTCCCAAGGCATATTCGCCACAATCGATGGTGCAACGATCCAAAATGTCACTATTTCGGGATACACAATAAAAGGGGCTTCGTATGTCGGTAGCGTTGTAGGATATGCCACTAACTCAACCATCACCAACTGCCATAGTGAGGTGACATCTATCTACGGAGGTGACAACTATATAGGTGGCGTTGTGGGAGCTATCGATAATTCAACCATTAGCAACTGCTCGAATAGCAGCACTATAAATGGAGCATGCAGTAGCCTTGAATCTATAGGAGGTGTCGTAGGGTTTGTCAGAGGCTCTACGGCAAGCGGTTGTTACAATAGCGGAACTATCTACAACACAGGTAATTGCGGAGGTGTGGTAGGGCGTTCTGAATTGAGTGCCTCTACCATCTCCGACTGCTATAATAGCGGAACGGTAAGTTCATCACTAAACTATGCTGGAGGTATTATCGGAAGTATAAATACGGTTGCCTCTACAGTATCCTATTGCTACAATGTGGGCACACTATCTAGCAAGTCTGGGGACATTGCAGGATATGCCGCAGGTGTAAGCAGCAGCGACAACTGCATAATTAACAATTGCTACTACACCAGCAGCTCAACTGGTTCTAGCGTCTATTGCACAGAGACAAATGTCGAGCATATGACGACT
Organism: Rikenellaceae bacterium; assembly: GCA_047174185.1. Taxonomy (GTDB): domain Bacteria; phylum Bacteroidota; class Bacteroidia; order Bacteroidales; family Rikenellaceae; genus Alistipes. Next base: position 69,298 of record JBCQUH010000001.1, read on the forward strand.
ATTCAGATGCAGGAGGAGTCGTTTGTCACAACACTAAACGATGGTCGCGAGAGTGCGCCATGGAGGGTGAACATTGGCGGTTACCCAATGCTAACGTGGCAGTAGCGCAGCGCGTAAAATCTCACAAAGAGAGGGCGACTAACAAGCAGAAGAGAGGTTCAGAACGAAACAACGGATAGATATATCGTTAAGAGGTGGTTACATCCACCTCTTAACGATTTTCTTTGGCGTATATGCCAACAACTTAATGAAGAATTCGCGCTTGGGGATGAAGTAGGGCAGATATGATTTCACCCTCTTCAATACGCGTCTATTCAAAAATCCATGGCGACGCATGAATTTAAGGTTCTGCGACGAGTAGTAGTGCTTATTATTCTCGGCAACCCCAACTATGCACGCCCTCTTGGCCTCCGCACCAATGGTCTCGGGGAGCGCAAAGATCGTATTGCACCAATCGATTCCATAGTACTGGAACAATCGAGAGGGGAACCAATAGTCACTCTTCACAATATTTGATAGCGTCACGACGGGCAGATTTCGCCACAACACCAGAAAGTCACCCTTGGCGCAGTAGTTAAATGCCATTGCGACATACAAAAAGTTCTGTGCCGAGTATTGAGTCGCGCCGTATGCCTCGACCACCTGTCGCGAATAGATCGTCGAAGCCAAAGTCGACATGTGCCATCCGAGATCCGTGGCCAACTGCTCGACATCGCGATACTCCTTCGAGGGCAGATCCAACACCTTGTTATAAGCATTTATCACATAGAGGTCTGGCGACTCACTATCGAGCAACCTCAAGATGCTAAAGACATCTTGGTAGGTGATCCTCGCACTATCATCTATTATCCACGTATACTTTGTCGTGCTTAGTTCAAAGGCCTTGGCAATATTTTGGTCAAACGATACCTGCTCCTCTTGGACAAAATACTCTATCTTATCATATTTCAACTGATACAACTCAACAATTTTGGCCGTCTGATCCGTAGAGCAGTTATCGACCAAAACAATCTTCAAATTATAACGCCCAACCGCCTCTATGAGGTTATCCAGAGACTCAATAAGACTCATCGCCCGATTATAGAGTGGCACACAGATGGTCAACACCCCCGAGTAATCAACACTTTGAGCACTCTCAAAAGCTAGCTTATCCTCAATCTGAGCTTTGAAATTCTCGCCCGAGAATGTCGACGCATACTTGGGCTGCGACAACATCCCCATACGTTTAAACTCTTTGTACTGCTCGTTGAAACAGTTCGGCAGGTGAGAGATTGCCCAATAATCAAACTCCTTGCCTGGGGCAAAATATTGAACGATATCCTTGGTCTCGCGATATATCGAGTGGTTCAATCCATTGACTGCTCGCTGTTGTAACAGCGATGTCACGTTAAACAGATGGGTAACCTCGCCATGATCTCGGATACACTTCTTTTTGGCCTCCAAAGAGATGGTATCGGGCAGCGACATAATCACCTTTGTCCAATCACGACCAAAGACCTCGGCCACTCGATACGGATGCCACGTATTGCGCTTAGGCGCTAAACCACCATATATCATATCCAACCCACCCCAAATTGCTGTAAAGTGGTCGGTCGTCGCAAGGAAATCCATCAACACACCTAAGTGCAAAAAATTTGTCTTGCGATACTTCTCGAACTTCGCCCCCTCGACAATTCGTCGCGAGAAGATCGTACCCGACAGAAGCGTCAAATGCCACCCCAGATCCGATATTAGCTCATTAACATCGGTGTAGGTTCGAGGGGCAATAGCCGCAGCCCTCTTGGCCGAATCTACGAAGTAGGCATCGGGGGCTTCGCGTCGCAGAGTCTCTAAAATAGGTAGGATATTCTCCGACACCAAAACATTACCATCGCCCAACACCCACGTATATGGAGTTTTACTCAACCGCAGTGCCGTCTCGAAGTTTATATCATACCCCTTGTTCTCATCTTGACAGAAGTATTGAATATTGCCGTAGAGCTTTCGCAGTGTGTCGACCACAATCTTTGTGTCGTCTACCGAACAGTTATCCACCACTATTACCGACACATTATACTTGGCGAAGTTATCTATCACACCACTCAACGATTCGGCCAGACACCCCGCCCTATTATATGTTGGGATACAGATCGTCAATAGATCTCCATAATCCTCTATTTGCAAACTTTTTTTCGACATCTCTCTAATTTATTTTCCCGCAACTTCACGCAGGCAAAAACCTTGCGATTTCGCACCTTTTCACAATCAAACTTAGCCACCTAGATGTTATCACACTAATTAATAGAATGTCAAATTATATTTTTGTTAGTTGATATATTGGGCGACAGCTTCGGCTACGCGTTCGCCATCTAGGGCTGCCGAGATGATGCCTCCTGCGTAGCCTGCGCCCTCGCCCGTGGGGAACAAACCCTCGTGGGATAGGTGCATTAGATTCTCGCGATCACGAGGTATGCGAACAGCCGACGACGTGCGCGACTCGACACCCAATATCACCGCCTCATTGGAGATAAAACCGCGCATATAGCCGCCCCACTTGCTGATGCCACCACGTAGTGCTGAGGCCATAAATGTGGGCATCCATTGGTCGATGCGCGACGCTCTGACCCCTGGAATATACGATGTCGAGGCCAACCTGCGGCTCCCTCGCCCTGCGACAAAATCGGCCACCCCTTGTGCTGGGGCGATTTGGCCGCTGTCGCCATGTTGACGAGCCAAGCGCTCCAACTGATTTTGGAACTTCAACCCTGCCAACTCGCCCCACTCCTCGCGCAGGTGGGCGTAATCCTCGGGGCGGATCTCGGTGACGATGCCCGAATTGGCAAATCGTGAGTCGCGACCACTGGGCGACATGCCGTTGACCACACACTCCTCGGCCGAGGTCATAGCTGGCACAATAAAGCCGCCAGGGCACATGCAAAAAGAGTAGACTCCGCGACCCGACTGTTGGCTAACCAACGAATAGGAGGCCGCAGGGAGTAGCTCACTGCGCTCCTCGCAGTGGTATTGTATCGAGTCGATCAACGCCTGTGGATGTTCGATACGCACACCCATAGCAAACGATTTCGCCTCGATGGCCACCTGCGAGCGGTGCAGCAGCTCATAGACATCGCTTGCCGAGTGCCCCGTGGCCAAAACCACTGCGGCACCCTCGATGAGCGTCTCGCCACAATAGACACCTCGCACCTTTCGCTCTTTGATCAGAAGCGAGTCGACACGCATGCCGAAGTGCACCTCGCCGCCGCACTCCTCGATGCGGTGGCGCATATTGCTCATGATGCGTGGCAGACGGTCGGTGCCGATGTGTGGATGTGCCTCGTAGAGGATCTCGGGTGTGGCTCCGTGAAAAACCAGCGTCTGCAACGCCTTGTTGTAGTCGCCACGCTTCTTGGAGCGGGTAAATAGTTTGCCATCCGAGAATGTCCCTGCGCCACCCTCGCCAAATGCGTAGTTGGAGTTGGGGTCGATCGCACCACCTCGATTGATCTGCGCCACATCGCGCTTGCGTCGCGACACGTCGTATCCCCTCTCCACAACGATCGGGCGCAACCCCAACTCGATGAGTCGCAGCGCCGCGAACAACCCTGCTGGCCCAGCACCAACCACCACAACGTTGGTGCACTTCGATACGTCGGGGTAGTCGAAGTGTATGGGGGCTGGTTGCGGCTCTTGGTCGATGTATATCTCTAGTGTGAGGTTGACCTTGATGGCGCGCTGACGTGCATCGATCGACCGTTTGACCACCCTCACGAGTGCTACGTCTCGACTCTCGACTCCCACCTTGCGGGCAGCGATCGAGGTGTATGTTTGGCTATCGGCCGCCTGTTTGGGGCTGAGCGTAAGGGTGATTTTGTGTGGCATAAATGGTCTTGTAAGAAATATATCTTTTTTATTCGGCTGTCTGCTCGGCGATAAAGTTGTAGATCACTGTCGCCATCTTCTTGGCTCCTGCGGCATTGGGGTGTACATTGTCGGGGAATAGCTTAGCATCCTCTGCAAATATCTCGTTGAGGTCGATGAGTGCCGCAGCACGGCTCTTCTTGGCCACGCTCTTTACGATTGGTGTTATCTCGTCGCGAATGATTGCGCTGTTGATCGTCTTTGAATCGGCCGCGGTAAATGCTGTGATCGGTGTGCAGATGAATATTTGTGGCGAACGCTCTGAGTTGGGGCGTAGGGTGTTTAACAACTCTAGGTAGTCGCTCTCGAATTGATCTTTGAGCCTCCAATTCATCTCCTTTGAGTCGTTGGTGCCCAACATCACGATCACCACGTCGGGGGCAAACTCCACCAACTTTTGATACTCCGCACACTTGTTGTAGGGTAGATTGCCGCCTGCAAGTAGTGTTGCACCTGGCTTGCCGAAGTTCGCCACTTCGTAGTCGTCGCCCAAGAGTTGCTGCAAAACTACGGGGTAGGCATTCTTCTCTCGCTCCTCGACACGGCTGCCAAAGGTGATACTATTGCCGACACACGCCACGCGAATGATCGTCTTTTCGGGGATCAGCTCCTCGGTGATATATCCTAGATCGGCCAAGAACTTCGCCGACTCATACATCGAACGGTTGTAGTTGCGCGAGCCACACGACTTGCGGAAGTTGGGGCTGTTGAACAATCCATGGTTCTCGCCAAAGCCCGACACCAATCGGCACTCGTTGCCTGCGGCCACCATCGCTGCGGTGAAATCCACGGCATTTTGATATGGCACCGTCGTATCCTTCGTTCCATGCATAACTAACGTTGGAGGTAGACCTTCGCGGATGTGGTGCACGGGTGATAACTCTCTCTCGCGTCCAACCAATTTGTTGGCTCCATACCCCTCCTCGGTTGTGTTGACAACTGGGTTGAAGAGGATCATGGCGTTGGGTGCCGACGATACCTTGAGTTTGGCATCATCCTCCACACCCTCGATAATACCTGTGCATGCTGCAACATGACCACCAGCCGAGCCTCCCGAGGTGACAATCTTATTGGGGTCGATGCCCAGCATTTTGCTGTTTTGGCGCACCCATCTTACGGCCGATTTGGCATCCATAACCGACTCGAACGGAGTGGTCTTATCCTTGCTGATAACGCGATAGTCGGCCGATATGCCCACCATGCCCAACGATGCATAGAAGCGGCTCTGGTCGAAGAATTGGTTGACGTTGCCACTGTTCCATCCGCCTCCGAAGAAGCTGATTACCACGGGGCGTTTCTTGCCCTCCTTCTGCCCATCGGGGTAGAATACGTGTAGGCTGAGTTCTCGCTGCGGAGTTGTTTTGAAGGCGATTGTCTCGTCGGGCGTTGCCATCTGTGCCATGGTTGGTAGGCACAATACAAGGGCAATAGTTAGGGTTAGTAGTCTCTTGAGCATAATAGTTATTTTTCTAAAAAAACAGATTCCGCACAAAGATAACAATTTGTGCGGAATCTATCCCAGATTAACAACTTTTTTGCTCTATTCTGCTCTCAATTCGTTGGCCACAGTGTTGTAGAAGTTGCGGCCAGTGGCGGTCTCCATATTATCGGCCAATCCGTTGAGTGCCTCGGCTTTGATGAATCGGTAGTCGCGATTAGCGGGTTCGAGGGCGATCAAACGATCCGATAGCTCGGCTGCCCACTGATAGTCGCCCTCTTTGATCGCCTTGCGAGCGGCCGCCTCCACCTTGCGGATGCCTCCTGCCAGCTTCGTAAATCGCTCGGCCTCGGCCTTTGTGGGTAGTGGGCAGAGGGTTGTTGGGTTGCCGTCGTACCACCCCATGTAGCCGTTGAAGATGTTGCGAACAGCCCACTCTACGCGTCCATAGTACTGTGTAAGATATGGGTCGTTGGCCAAGTGGTCGGGCAACACCACATACTCCACCAACTCGTCGGGTGTCATGCCGAGGTTCATACCCTCGATGGTCTTGTCGAATACAAACTTCACGGCATCGCGCATGTTGGTCACCGCCTTGCGGACGTTGTCAGCTCCCTCAATTGGGCGTGTGTGTCCCTGTGCCATCGCTTCGGCTGGGTACTCCAACACCACATTAAGCGCCTCGATCCACTGCAATACATCGCGATACTCGGTGCCGCGGATGGCATATAGATTGGGGAATGACTTGTAGAACTGGTCACCAGGGAAGATGATCCTCTTGTCGGCATACCATATCACCAAGTGGTCGGCTGTCTCGCCATAGGTGCGTACTAGTTCTAACTCGATTCCCGAGATGTTGATGGTCTGCTTCGCATCGCTCACGAAGTTGGTGATCGCCCCCTTGTCGAATGGGATATATTGCGACTTTGCCTGCTCACTCTGCTCGCTGCCACCCACAAATTTGCCACCAGGGTAGACCAACGGTGCAACGCCATTGTTGATGCGCACCTCGGGTGCAAGCGTCATTCCGTTTTGACGGTGTCCGCGTGGGTTTTTGAACCCTGCGGTAGTTGGGAACTCGTTCTCGCGTCCGAAGCTCTCGGCAGCCCATATCTGCGGTGTGTTATCTTTGAGGAAGGCTGGTGTGCCCTGTGTGTGGTCGCCATGTCCGTGTGTGAAGATGATGCCTGTGATGGGTTTGTCGGTGATCTTGCGAAACTCCTCGTAGACCCTCTCGGAGTTGTGTGCAAATTTGCCTGCGTCGATCAACACTACTCCGTCGTCGCCTATGATCATGGTGATGTTAGAGGCATCGTAGCCCGATGCGGTGTATACGTTGTCGGCCAAGCGGATGATCTCGTGGCGGAACTCGTTGTTGCGCTCGATGAGTTGGCGTGTCGCTGCGGTCTGCTCCTCGATGGGAGTGTTGATTGTCTGCTGTGCAATGGCACTGCTCAATGTGATAGTTGCCATCAATGTTGCTGTTAGTCGTCTCATGATAGTATATTTTTTAAGGGTTTGTTATCTCCTATTGCTACTGCAAAGGTAGGGGGTAGGGGAGTAGATTTTTGTGACATTTGTTACAGTATTCGATTTTTTTTCATATATTTGTATCTATGGACAATCTAGCGTTTAATTTCTTCTGCACATCGTGTGCCAAGGATAGCGGCTATCGTCGCGCCAACTGTTTTGTGGCACACAAGATAAGGCGGTTTGCCAAGGGCGAATATATTAGTTATACGGGGGATGTGGCGCGCAACCTCTCGATGCTTGTCGAGGGGCGTGTGCGTACTGAGATCGAGTTGGCCTCGGGCATCTCCTATGTCTCGCGCGAACATAGCGCCCCATATCCCTTTGGGGCGTTGGCGTTGTTTGCCCACGACCAACGCTATCGAGCGAGCTTCGTGGCCGTGGAGGATTGCGTGGTGATCGAGGTGGGGCGTGCGGCGGTGGAGCAGCAGATGGTGGAGTGTCGAACATTTATGCGCAACTTTATCGCCTACAATACTACGCGCTTCGATATATTCTCGCGCCACCTTGCCGTGCTCACCCACAAGGGGTTGAAGTCGCGCGTGGCATTCTACATTGTGACCAAGGCGCAGCGCGACGGGCAATTTGAACTGGGGATGACTCTGGAGGCGTTGGCGACCTATCTGGCCACCGAGCGGCCGTCGCTCTCGCGTGCCATTGCAGGGATGGTGCAGGAGGGTGTTATCGCGTATGGCCGCGGTCGTGGTCGGGTGTTGGATTGGGAGGCTATTAAGCGGTTCGTGGAGTAGCTTTATACTGTACTATATATAGGTATGAACCATATTGTGTGGATCTTCGTTTGGAGATCCATTTATTATTTGTGGCCTTGAGTTATATGATTTTTTTTATTAATGGGATAAAATGCGAGATTGTTATACAATGGAGTCTTGTAGAGTAAAGCCGTAACTTTTTGGGCGTTTTTTTGTTATAAATTGATATTTTTGGGCTATTGAGGTTAATTTGGCCTCTCTTTTTTTGGTGCTGAAGTAGAAAAAAATTACTTACTTGCACTCGGAACAGGGGAGATAATATTAATTTTAAACAGCAGAGAATATGAAAATTTTTACAAAATCAACAATTTGCACAACATTATTGTCCTTGGCTGCGGTGGGTGTAACCGTTGCCCAGACCAAACCTGAGGTCAACGTCGGATTGTTGTTGCACACCTATGCAACTGCCCAGCAGGATGGCTTCGGTCAGAGCACAGCAGTCAGCGACGCTAGCGATTGGAGTGTTGGTGCAAGTCTATATAGAGCGCGTCTGCTCTTCGATGCAAAGCTTAGCGACAAGGATTACATCTTTATCGAGACAGACCTCACAGCGTCGGTTGGTTTGGGAGCCGACAAGATGGCTTCGATGCGTATCCTCGATGCGCAGTACGACCATACGTTTGGTAGCTTCTTGACCGTGTCGGCTGGTAAGATCTTGGTGTCGTACAATCGTAATGGATTGCAGACGGCTGGAACGCTGATGGCCAACGACTTTAGCTACTATCAATATGCTTATAATATGAGCGAGTCGTCGCCTCTACAGAATGACTGCGGACGCGACGTGGGAGTCAACCTTTCGGGTGCTATCGTGGTCGATAAGTTGAAGTATAAGTTGGGAGCCTTCGCGGGTCGTCGCGATTTCGCTACAGATATATCTCCAGTTCGTTTGGTGGGTCGCTTGCAGTACAACTTCTGGGACGATGACAAATATTCGGGTACCAATCTAGGCGAGGGTGAGACATTGACCGTTGCGGCAGGTTTCGATACTCAGGGTACATATATCGCAGGGGGTTTAGATGCATATTTGGATATGCCACTTGGAGCGGCAGGTTCAATCACGGCCAACGCTGCATACTCTTATATGGAGGGCGGAGCCGATTTCGTTGGCGACTACGCAATCCCCGAGCAGAGTGTGGTGTTCGCCGAGTTGGGATACTACTTCAAGGAGGTGAAGTTGCAGCCATGGGTTAAGTATGAGTTGCAGGATATTAAATCGGCCTCGGCATCCGACGACACGGTGATTGGTGGTGGTCTCAACTACTTCTTCAATGGTTATGGATCAAATGTGAGAGTATCGTATGTTGGTCGTCAGAGCAGCTTGGTCGACAAGATGTATGGTCAGGTGTGGTTGCAGTTGCAGCTGTTCATCTTCTAGGAGTCTCTAATTGAGTTGAAATATAATAATTAAAAATAGTAATAGTTATGAAACACACATGACGCTACTGCTTCGCCAAAGGGGATGAAAATTTTTGAGTATCTTTGAGCATATATTTTAATACTCGAAGAATATGGGATCAAT